>NZ_JBIRGD010000009.1:0-311210 GCF_044327805.1 Streptomyces sp. NPDC018019
CGGGGGGCCGGCGCGGGCGCGGGGCCCGGGGGGGGGGGCGGGGGGCGCCCGCCCCCCCCCCCCCCCGCGGGGGGGGGGGGGGGCCGCGGGGGGGGGCCCCCCCCCCCCCCCGGCGCCCGTTCGTACAGGGGCCGGGGGCCGCCGGAAGCGGCCCGTACGCCCCTTGCGCGCCCTTCGGTGGCCGGTTCGGTACCTCTTTGTGCAAAGCCGTATCCGGTGCGTAAAGGTCGGGCGTAGGCTCGGGCATATGCGGAATGCGGTTTCGGCATCAGTACAGGACAGGCGCGCGACGGCGCGCCGGCCGGCGGACGGAGGGGCGCAATGACCGACACCGGCGCGGTGCTGCCCTGGCTGGTCATTCGCCAGGACGAGGGCGGCAACCGCTATCGCGTCGGCCGCTACGCCACCCGCGCGGAAGCGGAGCAGGTGGCCGACCGGCTCGACACCCGGAGGAACGGACGGCTCTACGTCGTCGAGCGGGTGGGGCACGCCGCCACCTGACGTGCGGGGGCGGCCGAGGGGGCACGTAGGCTGCCGCGCATGACGGACGTACGCGTGGTGGTGGGCGGAGCGGTGCTCGACGGGGGAAGGCTGCTGGCCGCGCGGCGCAGTGCCCCGGCCGCGCTGGCCGGCCGCTGGGAGCTGCCCGGCGGCAAGGTGGAGCCCGGCGAGACGCCCGAAGAGGCGCTGACGCGCGAGCTGCGCGAGGAGCTGGGGATCGAGGCGGAGCCGGTGGAGCGGATTCCGGGGGAGTGGGCGCTGCGCCCCGGTCTCGTGCTGTGGGTGTGGACGGCCCGGCTGGTGTCCGGTGTGCCCCGGCCCCTCCAGGACCATGACGCGCTGCGCTGGCTGGCCCCGGACCAGGAGTACGAGGTCGACTGGCTCGACCAGGACCGCCCGGCGGTCGCCGAGGCGATGCGGCGCCTCGGCCCCGCGTACGCGTCCGGCTCCTGAGCCGCGCCGGCTGCCCGGGGCGGGGCCCCACCACCACGGGAACGCGGCGCCCGCACCCGCACGCCGTCAGGCGTCCCCGGTCACCCTGGTACCTCACCGTTCCCTCGTACGGGCCGATCATCGGACCGGCGCGGGTCCCCCGTACGGGGCTGCCGTCATGGGGCGGCGCACCGGAGTGGTGCCGTGTCGCGGGAGGCGTGCGTGCCGTGCCCTTGTCCGCCTCAGTACGCCGTTTGTGCCACAGTGCGCTATTGAGGGCGATATTGAAGCGCTGATACCGGGTATGTGCTGTTTACCCCTCACCACGGACAATCCGGAGGGTGTTCGCACCGGGCTGGGAAGTGATCGGCGTGAGCGACAGCGCAGCGGCAGGGGTGCCCGAATCCGCGCCCTACGCGCCCCGGCGCGGCGTGATCTCCGGTTCCCCCCTCGCCGAATGGAGCTTCCCGGCCGAGCCCGGCTCCGTACGCACCGCCCGCGCCGTGGTCCGCGAAGCGCTCCGGGACTGGGGGCTGGAGCCCGCCGCCGACCTGACCGTCCTGCTCGTCAGCGAGCTGGTGACCAATTCGCTGCGGTACGCCAGCGGGCCCATCGGCGTGCGTATGGTCCTCCGGAGCGGGGGCGAGCTGCTCGTCGAGGTGTCCGACCCGGTGCCCGACCCGCCCCGGGAGCGGACCGCGGCCCCCGAGGACGAGGGCGGCCGGGGACTGCAACTGGTGGCGTGCACTTCGCGACGCTGGGGCACTCGTCACGGCAGGACGGGTAAAACAGTGTGGTTCGAGCTGTCTGTGGCGGGTTAGGAGTCTGGTGGCGGCCTGATCGTTGCCGTTTCATTGACATTCTGTGGACGGCCTGCGATCGAGACTGTGCTGTGATCGTGAAGACCGTGTTCCGGATAGCCGCGGTGCTGGATACTCGGCCTGTCCGGTCCGGGCACGATGAGCTGGAGGGGACGGGGCTCGTGAGCGAGAAGTCATCTGGCGGGGCAGGACCCGCGCAGTCGGCCGGACCGGGCGGTACGGACGGCCCGGCACGGCCGGCGGGGCCCGAAGGCCCGGACGGCCCGCCGATATGGCAGAGCAGCCCGCCCGGCTCCATCTACGACTACATCCACGTCGCCGCCTTCTCCCTCGGCCCCGACGGACGCATCGACCGGTGGAGCGAGCGCGCCGCCGAGATGCTCGGCATCCCCGCCCGGTATGCGGTCGGCAAGGACCCGGTGGCCGCCTTCGTCCCCGATGAGCTGCAGGAACAGGCCCGCCGTACGGTGTCGCAGATCCTCGACGGACGGGAGTGGACCGGCCTGGTCCCCTACCGCACGCGCGAGACGGACGAGGGCGCCGGGGACCGGGCGCGGCAGCGGCTCGCCGAGATCTACGTGATGCCGTCCGAGACCGCGGAGGGCGAGCGGGCCGCGGTCTGTCTGGTCGTCGACGTCCGCGCGCTGCGCGGCATCGAGACCGACCTCGCCGCCTCGCAGGCCGTTTTCGGCCAATCTCCCATGGGTTTTCTGCTGTTCGGTACGGATCTGCGCATCCGGCGCGTCAATGAGCGCTTCGCGACCGTCTTCGGCGGTCCCGCGGCCAAGTACCGCGGCGGCGGGCCGCACGACTTCCTGCCGCGTTCCGAGGCGGACCGGCTCCAGGCGGCGCTGCGGCGGGTGCTGGAGTCGGGCGAGCCGGTCACCGAGATGCAGCTCGTCGGTACGGTCCCGCCCGCCGCGTCCGCGTCCGTCTCCGCCCCGGACGGGACCGCGGTGGCCATCCCCGCCCCCACCGCTCCCGAGCCCCCCGCCCCCGCGGCCGGTGACGCCGACCGCCGCCGCTGGTCCGTCTCGCTGTACCGGCTGCACGGCGCCAGTGGCCGGCCCATCGGGGTCGCCGCCCTCGCCGCCGACGTGACGGGCCGGCGCCGGGCCGAGCGCGAGGCCGCCAGCGCCCGCCGCAACCTGGCCCTGCTCAACGAGGCCGGCGCCCGCATCGGCAACTCCCTCGACCTGGAGACCACCGCCCGCACCCTGCTCGACGTGGCCGTACCGCAGTTCTGCGATCTGGCCTCCGTGGACCTCTACCAAGGGCTGCTGGCCGGTGACGAGGCGCCGCCGGGGATGGCCGACGGCAGCGCCGAGCTGCGCCGGGTCGCCTTCGCCAGCGCCGTCTCGGACGCGCCGCTGGCCACCACGACCTGCGGTCTGCCCGAGGGCGAGTGCGGTCCGGTCGCGGTCGGTGCCGTCCACCGCTACCCGTTCAACTCCCCGTGCGCGGGCGCGCTCCGCACCGCCCAGGCGCAGATCATCCCGGGCCGGGAGGGCGAGGAGCGCGCCGAGCTGGGCGCGGTGGTGCACTCGACGCTCGCGGTGCCGATGGTCGCCCGCGACACGGTGGTCGGCCTGGTGCAGTTCTCCCGGACGAAGGGCAGCGAGCCGTTCGGCGAACGGGACACCGCGCTCGCCGTCGAACTGGCCGCGCGCGCCGCGGTCTGCATCGACAACGCCCGCCTGTACCGCCGGGAGCACGAGCGCGCTCTGATCCTCCAGCGCAGCCTGCTGCCCCCGGGCGACCCCGAGGCGGCCGGCCTGGACATCGCGTGCCGCTATCTGCCCGGGAACACCGCCACCGAGGTCGGCGGCGACTGGTTCGACGTCATCGAGCTGCCCGGCCACCGCACCGCGCTGGTCGTCGGCGACGTGATGGGGCGCGGGCTGCGGGCCGCCGTCGCGATGGGCGAGCTGCGGACGGCCGTACGGACGCTGGCGCTGCTCGACATGGAGCCGGCCGAGGTGCTGTCCGCGCTCGACGAGATCGCGCGCGGGCTCGGGGCGGCCGGCGGCGGCGCCCGTACGACCACGCGCGCCCCGCGCAGCCGCTCCGCCGCGCCCGCCGACGCGCCCGCGGGACCCGCCGCGGACGCGCCCCGGCCCGGCTCCGGCACCGCCGATCTGTCCGAGGTCTACCTCGCCACCTGCGTCTACGCCGTGTACGACCCGGTCACCCGGCGCTGTACGTTCGCCAACGCCGGGCACCTGCCGCCCATCCTGGTCGAGGAGGGCGAGGACGCGCTGCTGCTGGACGTGCCGCCCGGCATGCCGCTGGGCGTCGGCGGCGAGCCGTTCGAGGAGACCGAGGTCGAACTGCCCGACGGCGCGCTGCTCGCCCTGTACACGGACGGCCTGGTCGAGTCCCGCGACCACCCGCTGGACGAGGGCCTGAGCGCTTTCCGTACCGCCCTGTCCGAGGCCGGGCGCCCGCTGGAGGACGTCTGCGACCACGTACTGAGCGCGCTGGACACCCGGCACGGCGAGGACGACATCGCCCTGCTGATGGCGCGGGTGCACGGCCTGCCCAAGGACTCCGTCGGCGACTGGAACCTGGCCCCCGAGGCCCGCTCGGTGTCCCGCGCCCGTGAGCTGGCCAGGGACCAGCTCACGGACTGGGGCCTGGAGGCCCTGGTGGACACCACGGAGCTGCTCGTCAGCGAACTGGTCACCAACGCGCTGCGGCACGGCCACGGCGAGATCCGGCTGCGCCTGCTGCTGGACCGCACCCTGGTGTGCGAGGTCTGGGACGCGGACCTGGCCCAGCCCCGGCGCCGCCGGGCCCGGGACACCGACGAGGGCGGGCGGGGCCTGCAACTCGTCGGCCTGCTCAGCGCCGGCTGGGGCAGCCGCCGTACCCCCCGCGGCAAGACCGTCTGGTTCGAACTGCCCCTCCCGGACGGCGACACCGCGCTGCCCGACCCCGCGGACGCGCTGCTGAGCCTGTTCTGAGCCGGGGCGGGGCCGTCCCGGCGCTCCGGCGCCGGTCAGCTCTCGCAGCCGACGCCGTCACCGTCCCGGTCCAGGTGCCGCCCGTAGCCGGGCTCTCCCGCGTGGATGGGCGCGGCGCCCGCCGCCCGTACGGCCGCGCAGTTCTCGTACTGGACGTCCCCCGAGCCACCGCCGGAACCGGAGCCGCCGGATGCCGTGCCACCGGCCGGAGGTGGCGCCGCGGCGGTCACCGTCGCCCGCGCGGTCACCGTGGCCCGGGCCGTCTTCGTCACGGTCACGGTGGGTGTGGGGAGGGCGGCCTTCACCGGCGGCGCGGTGACCGTGACCGTGGGGCCCGGCGAGACCCGTCCCGCAGCCTGTACGGGCGAGCGGTCCGGGTCGGGCTGACCGCCGGCGCCGAGGGCCCCGGTGCAGCCGCCGAACAGGAAGCCCAGGGCGAGCAGCCCCCAGACCCGGCCGCGGCGGAACCACGGCCGGCGCACGGCTGGGGCGGAAGGGGAGGGGGAGGAGGATGAGCGGTCGTACGGATTGGTCACGGCGGTACCCCCGGGTGCGCGGGTAGCCGGTCGGGTGCCCAGTCGGTGGGGGGAGGCGGCGGAGCGGCCTGTGGAGCCCGTCGTCGGAGCGGGCCACCGGTTACCGAGTACGACGACGGTAGCGGCCCGGAAGGCGGGCCGTAACCCTTTGTGCGCACGGGAGTTGACGCCTGTCCCGCGCGCCGCGCCCGTCCTGTCGGTCAGGCCGTTCCCCTGCGCCGTCCGATCTTGTTCCCCAGCCACACCAGCGGGTCGTACTTGCGGTCGACCGCCCGTTCCTTCAGGGGGATCAGGGCGTTGTCGGTGATGCGGATGTGCTCCGGGCAGACCTCGGTGCAGCACTTGGTGATGTTGCAGTGGCCGAGGCCGTGGTTCTCCTGGGCGGTGCGCTTGCGGTCGAGACCGGCCTCGGGGGCGGCGTCCAGGGGGTGCATGTCGAGTTCCGCGATGCGCATCAGGAAGCGCGGCCCCGCGAAGGCGGTCTTGTTCTCCTCGTGGTCGCGGACGACGTGGCAGGTGTCCTGGCACAGGAAGCACTCGATGCACTTGCGGAACTCCTGCGAGCGGCCGACGTCCTCCTGCCGCATGCGGTACTCGCCCGGCGCCAGGCCGGGCGGCGGGACGAAGCCGGGGACCTCGCGGGCCTTGGCGTAGTTGAAGGAGACGTCGGTGACCAGGTCGCGGACGACCGGGAAGGCACGCATCGGGGTGACGGTGACCGTCTCGGCGCGCTCGAAGACGGACATCCGGGTCATGCACATCAGCCGCGGCCGCCCGTTGATCTCCGCGCTGCACGAGCCGCACTTGCCCGCCTTGCAGTTCCACCGTACGGCGAGGTCGGGCGCCTGGGTGGCCTGGAGCCGGTGGATGATGTCCAGGACCACCTCGCCGTCGTTGACCTCGACGCGGAAGTCCTCCAGGCCGCCACCGTCCGCGTCGCCCCGCCAGATCCTGAAGTGCGCCTTGTAGGCGTCGGACTGCGCGCTCACCGGCTCGTCTCCTCGTCGTCCGTCGTTCCGGCGGCCGGCGCCGGGCCGGTACCCGGCGCGGTGTCCGTGCCCGCCGTCAGTTCGTCGTCGGTCAGGTATTTCGCCAGCTCGTCCCGTTCGAACAGGTCCAGCAGATCGGGCCGGATGGGCGGGGTCTCACGGCGGGTGAGGCGGATCTGGCCGGTGGCCGGGTCCCGCGGGGGGAGTTCCGCGCCGTTCTCGGCCAGCGCGCAGACCAGGTTGATCCGGCGCCAGCGCCGGTCCATCTCCGGGTAGTCGTCCCGGGTGTGCCCGCCGCGGGACTCGGTGCGCTCCAGCGCCGCGCGCGCCACGCACTCGCTGACCAGCAGCATGTTGCGCAGATCGATGGCCAGGTGCCAGCCGGGGTTGTACTGCCGGTGGCCCTCGACCCCGGCCCGGCGGGCCCGGACCCGCAGGTCGGCGAGGCGCTCCAGGGCCTCCGCCATCTCGCTCTCCTTGCGGATGATGCCGACCAGGTCGTTCATCGCCTGCTGGAGTTCCTGATGGAGGGTGTACGGGTTCTCGGCGGGGCGTCCCGCGTGGTGCGCGTCGGGCCCCTCGGCGCTGAACGGGCGCAGCGCCTCCGCCTCCGCCGCGTCCAGCTGGAGCGGGTCGGCGGCGGGGCGTACGGAGCGGGCGCGCGCGTACTCGGCCGCGTACAGGCCCGCCCGGCGGCCGAAGACCAGCAGGTCGGACAGGGAGTTGCCGCCGAGCCGGTTGGAGCCGTGCATACCGCCGGCCACCTCGCCGGCGGCGAACAGGCCGGGCACGCCGGTGGCCGCCGCGGTGTCCGGATCGACGTCCACCCCGCCCATCACGTAGTGGCAGGTCGGCCCGACCTCCATCGCCTCGGCGGTGATGTCCACGTCCGCCAGCTCCTTGAACTGGTGGTGCATGGAGGGCAGCCGGCGCCGGATCTCCTCGGCCGGCATCCGGGTGGACACGTCGAGGAAGACCCCGCCGTGCGGGGAACCGCGGCCCGCCTTGACCTCGGCGTTGATGGCCCGGGCGACCTCGTCGCGGGGGAGCAGTTCGGGGGGACGGCGGTTGTGGTCCGGGTCGTCGTACCAGCGGTCGCCCTCGTCCTCGGACTGCGCGTACTTCTCCTTGAAGACGTCCGGGATGTAGTCGAACATGAAGCGTTTGCCGTCGCTGTTGCGCAGCACCCCGCCGTCGCCGCGGACGGATTCGGTGACGAGGATGCCCTTGACGGACGGCGGCCAGACCATGCCCGTCGGGTGGAACTGGACGAACTCCATGTTGATCAGCGGCGCCCCGGCGAGCAGCGCGAGCGCGTGCCCGTCACCGGTGTACTCCCAGGAGTTGGAGGTCACCTTGAAGGACTTGCCGATGCCCCCGGTGGCCAGCACCACGGACGGCGCCTGGAGGACGAAGAAGCGGCCGGACTCCCGCTCGTAGCAGAACGCGCCGGCCACCCGGTCCTCGTCCTTGAGGATGCGGGTGACGGTGCACTCCTGGAACACCTTCAGCCGCGCGTCGTACGAGCCCAGCTCCCGTTCGTCCGCCTGCTGGAGGGAGACGATCTTCTGCTGGAGGGTGCGGATCAGCTCCAGGCCCGTACGGTCGCCGACGTGCGCCAGACGCGGGTACTCGTGGCCGCCGAAGTTGCGCTGCGAGATCCGGCCGTCCGGGGTGCGGTCGAACAGCGCGCCCCAGGTCTCCAGCTCCCAGACCCGCTCCGGCGCCTCCCGGGCGTGCAGCTCCGCCATCCGCCAGTGGTTGAGGAACTTGCCGCCGCGCATGGTGTCGCGGAAGTGCACCTGCCAGTTGTCGCCCTCGTTGACGTTGCCCATGCTGGCCGCGATGCCGCCCTCGGCCATGACCGTGTGGGCCTTGCCGAACAGCGACTTGCAGATCACGGCCGTCCGCATGCCCTGTTCGCGGGCCTCGATGGCGGCGCGCAGCCCGGCGCCGCCCGCCCCCACCACGACGACGTCCCACTCCTGCCGGTCCAGCTGCGTCATCACAAGGCACCCTTCCTAGAAGAAGCGCGGGTCGTCGAAGACCCCGGTGGCGAGCAGGAAGACGTAGAAGTCGGCGGCGGCCACGCTGATCAGCGAGGCCCAGGCGAGCGCCGCGTGCCGTGCGTTCAGCTTGCCGACCCAGCCCCACAGGCGGTAGCGCACCGGGTGTTTGGAGAAGTGCCGCAGCCGGCCGCCGACGATGTGCCGGCAGGAGTGGCAGGAGAGCGTGTACGCCCAGATCAGCACGATGTTGACGAGGAAGACGAGGGTGCCCAGGCCCATGTGGCCCCACGCGTACCGCTCGTCGCGGAAGGTGAGCACGGTGTCGTAGGTGAGGATGCCCGCGACGAGCACCGCGAAGTAGAAGAAGTAGCGGTGGATGTTCTGGAGGATCAGCGGGAAGCGGGTCTCGCCGGTGTACTTCTTGTGCGGCTCGGCGACCGCGCAGGCCGGCGGGGAGGCCCAGAAGCCGCGGTAGTACGCCTTGCGGTAGTAGTAGCAGGTCAGCCGGAAGCCCAGCGGGAAGATCAGGATCAGCAGGGCGGGGGACAGGCCCCACCAGCCGCCGAAGATCTCCCAGTTGGGGCCGCCGCGCATCGGGTGGCAGTTCTCCGCCAGGCACGGCGAGTAGAACGGTGAGACGTAGGGCGCGGCGTAGTAGTCCGCGTTCGCGAACGCCCGCCACGTCGAGTAGACGACGAAGGCGAACAGGCCCGCGGCGGTCGTGGCCGGGTACAGCCACCAGCGGTCGGTGCGCAGGTGGCGGGCGGGGATCGCGGCGCGCGTGGGGGCGTGCACTCCGGCGCGGTACGGGCCGGACGCGCCTTTCGTGCCGCGTGCGTCGGTATGCGGTTGGGGTTCGGTGCCAGTGGCCAACGTCGGTCTCCGTGGACGGCAGTCTGGGGGTGGGACGGGTGGCGCTCAGCGGCGGTACGGGGCGTGCCTACGGTGCCCGGCGGCCGCGCGCGCCGAGCCCCTCGTCCTCCGCGTCGGCCCACAGCGCGGTGTCGTACGGCGCGTCCGGGATGGTCACCATCTCGGGGCCGGGTGCGGGGGCGAGGCCGCTGTGCGCGGCCCGTCCGGGGGCCGGGCCGGCGGCGCCCTCCCGCAGCAGTTGCAGGCTTTCGCGCAAATGATCCGTGTCGCTGCGCAGGCGGCGTATGTCGAGGCCGTCGCCGCACCGTTGCGCCAGCCGTCCGACCGACCGTTCCAGATCGTCCAGGTTGCGCTGAACAGCCGTCAGGTCGTCCTGGAGTGACATGACTTGCCCTCACCTCCGCGGGTGTGGTCGGCACCGTTCCGCGCGGCCCCGTTCCACGCGGCCCCGGGCACCGGCCCGGGTGCAGCGGCGTGCGCCTGCGAGTGTCGCGCGTCACAGTCGCGATTGGGAAGGGATCTGCCGGGATTGCGGAACCGGACCGGCGTGTTTCGGCGGGTGTGCGCCGTCGGGCCGTACCGGGGGGCGTGCTTTTGTACGGCGGCGCGTACGCCCGCGGGCGCCGGCCCGTACGCTCGCCCCGCCCACGTCCGGACGGCCCGGGCCGGAAGGCGTTCCGTACGAGGCCCCGCCCGGCCGGCACCGCCCGCCGGAGCGGAACCGGTTGGGCCGGGCGGGTGGCCTTCCCGGCCGTGGCCGACGTGTCGCCCGCCCGTACGGGGGCCGGTCGCCTTCAGTGGTGGAGCCATAGATGTGATGAGCCGCAAAGTCGGCCGAACGTGATCCGTGGCCCCGCGGCCCGCCGCGGTGGCCCGGCGCGGGCGAGCCCCGGAGGTAACCGTGATGACCCACCCCGTCAGCTCAGGCGGCGCGGCCTGCCGCAGGCGCCGCTGTGCCGCGCTCCTCGCTGCGGGAGTGCTGCTGCCGCTGCCGGTGCTGACCGGCTGCGGCGGGGGCGACGACGCCGAGGAGGCCGCGCCCGGCGCGCAGGACATCGCCGCCACCGCCCGCGACCGGGTGCGCCAGGGCGGCACGCTGCGCTGGGCGGTGGACGCGGTGCCCGGCACCCTGAACGCCTTCCAGCCGCGCGCGGACGCCGCCACACGGCGCGTCACCGACGCGGTGCTGCCCCGGCTGTTCACCCTGGACCGGCGCGGCCGGCCGCAGCGCAACCCGGACTACCTGGAAGCCGCCGACGTCACCGACCGCGAGCCCCGGCAGACCGTCGTCTACAAGATCAACCCGAAGGCCCGGTGGAGCGACGGGCGCGCCGTCGGCCCGGAGGACTTCGCGGCCCAGTGGAACGCGCTGCGCGGCAAGGACAACGCGTACTGGAGCGCGCGCAACGCCGGTTACGACCGCATCGACAAGGTCGAGCGGGGCGGTACCGCCCGGGAGGTCAAGGTCACCTTCGCCAAGCCGTACGCCGACTGGAAGTCGCTGTTCACGCCGCTGTACCCGAAGAGCGTGATGGGCGACGCGCGTGCCTTCAACGACGGCGCGCGCGAGCAGCTGAAGGAGACGGCCGGGCCCTTCGCGGTACAGGGCCGGGACACGAAGGAGGGCACCCTGACCCTCGTCCGCAACCCGCGGTGGTGGGGCGCGCCCGCCAAGCTGGACAAGGTCGTGCTGACGGCGGTGCCGCGCGAGAAGCGGGCCGCCGCGCTGGCCGCCGGGACGGTCGACCTGGCCGAGGTGGACCCGGCCGACGCCCGCCGGATCACCGCGGCGGGCCGGCCCGCGCCGTCCGGATCGGCGGGTGCCGGGTCCCGGGGCGCCGCGTCGCCGGGCGGCGGATCGTCCGGCGCGGGCTCGCCGGGCGCCGGCGGGCCGGGCGGGGCCTCGGAGGCCGGACGCGTCCAGGACGCCGAGCGCTCCCCGGCCGCGCGCGGCGACGACGCACCGCCGCGCCGCGCGGCCACCGCCGAGCAGGAGGCGCTGCGCCGCTACACCGTCCGCAAGGCCCTCGAACCCGCCTACACACAGCTCGCCCTCAACGGCAGCACGAACCCGCTCAACGACGACCGGGTGCGCCGCGCGGTGGCCCGCGCCATCGACCGGCAGAAGCTGGCGGACAGTGTGCTGAAGCCGCTCGGCCTGCCGAACCAGCCGCTCGGCAGCCATCTGCTGATGGCGGGCCAGCCCGGGTACGCGGACCACAGCGGCGCCCTCGGCGGCCCGGACACCGGGGCCGCGCGGGCGATGCTGGCGGACGCGGGCTGGCGGGCGCCGGGCGGCTCGGCCCAGCCGCAGCAGCCGGAGCGCAAGCCCGGCCAGGAACCGGAGAAGAAGGTGGACGCCGGCCAGCGCGACGGCAAGGCGGGGGACGTGGTCCGTGCCCGCGCCGTGCCGACCACGCCGCTGTCCGCGGCCGGCGTGGGGGCCGCCGACCTCCAGCGGTCCGCGCTGCTGCGGCAGAGCGCCGTCTTCTACAAGACCGTCGCCGCGGACCGGCGCAGCAAGGCCGCGGGCGACACCTCCGTCGCGGCGTACGCGGACTACCGGCGCTACGAGATGCTGGCGGCCGGCGCGCTGAGCGCCGCCGAGATGATCGAGGTGGCTCCGGAGCCCGGTGGCGGCCGGGCCCCCGCCGGACAGGCCGGACCGGGCCGGGCGGCCGACGGCAAGCCGGTCGGCGCGGACCTCCTGGCGTACGCCGGGGCGGACCCCGCCGCCCACGGCCCCGTCCCCGCCGTCAAGAAGGACGGCAAGCCGCTCGCGCTGCGCTTCGTGCTGCCGGACGGCCCCGGCTCCGAGCGGCTGCGCACGGTGGCCGACCGGATCTCCGGGATGCTGGCCCGGATCGGGGTGCAGACCGTCGTCCAGAAGGTGCCGGACTCCAGCTACTTCGAGGACCACATCGCGGCCGGCGACTTCGACCTGGCGCTCTACACCTGGCCCGCCTCCGCCTACCCGGCCACCGACGGCCGCCCGATCTACGCCAAGCCGCAGCCCGCGGCCGACGGCAGCCTGACCGTCGAGCAGAACTACACCCGGGTCGGCAGCGACCACATCGACCAGCTCTTCGACCAGGCGGTGGCCGAGCTGGACGAGGACGCCTCCCGCGAGCTGGTCGAACGGGCCGACGCCCGGATCTGGGCGGCGGCCGGCTCGGTGCCGCTCTACCAGCGCCCCGAGGTGGTCGCGGCGAAGAAGGACCTGGTCAACGCGGGGGCCTTCGGCTTCACGACGCCGCGCTACCAGGACATCGGCTACCGGAAGCGGTGACCGGCGGCCCCGGGCTCCCGGGGCGGGACGGCCGGCCGGCGCGGGGGACCGCCCGGCCGGCCGTCGGTGTACGGGGGGAGCGCGGGGCGTCCCACGGCCGGGGCCGGGCCGGTGACCGGTGCCCGGCGTCCGGCCGGCCGGGCGGTGGCCGGTGGGTGCCCAGCCGGTGCACGATCGCTGTTCGGATGTGCATCGCCGCAGGTCAGAGCTGGTCCGCGCGACCTGGGGCGGCCGACTCCGCGGCAGCCCCGTACCATGGGGTGAGGCCGTGGCGTCTTCATGCCCGGCAGGCACACGTACCGGACCGTACGTGCAGCCATCCACGATCCGGGAGAAGCGCCGCAGTATGCCCACGCGCCACGACATTCGTAACGTCGCCATCGTCGCCCACGTCGACCACGGCAAGACGACCCTCGTCGACGCCATGCTCAAGCAGGCCGGCTCGTTCGCCGCGCACGCCGCCGAGAACCTCGACGAACGCATGATGGACTCGAACGACCTGGAGCGTGAGAAAGGCATCACGATCCTCGCCAAGAACACGGCGGTGAAGTATCACCCCAAGGACGGCGGGGACCCGATCACCATCAACATCATCGACACCCCCGGCCACGCCGACTTCGGCGGTGAGGTCGAGCGCGGTCTGTCGATGGTGGACGCGGTGGTGCTGCTGGTGGACGCCTCCGAGGGCCCGCTGCCGCAGACCCGCTTCGTGCTGCGCAAGGCGCTGGCCGCGAAGATGCCGGTCATCCTGTGCATCAACAAGACCGACCGCCCGGACTCGCGCATCGCCGAGGTCGTCGACGAGACCTACGACCTGTTCCTGGACCTGGACGCGGACGAGGACCAGATCGAGTTCCCGATCGTCTACGCCTGCGCCCGCGACGGCGTCGCCTCGCTGACCAAGCCCGAGGACGGCACCGTCCCGCAGGACAGCGACAACCTGGAGCCGTTCTTCAGCACGCTGCTGGAGACCGTCCCGGCCCCCGAGTACGACGAGTCGGCCCCCCTCCAGGCCCACGTCACCAACCTCGACGCGGACAACTTCCTCGGCCGTATCGCGCTGCTCCGCGTCGAGCAGGGCGAGCTGCGCAAGGGCCAGACGGTCGCGTGGATGAAGCGCGACGGGTCGATCCAGAACGTGCGCATCACCGAGCTGATGATGACCGAGGCGCTGACCCGCAAGCCGGCCGAGGTGGCGGGCCCCGGTGACATCTGCGCCGTCGCCGGTATCCCCGACATCATGATCGGCGAGACGCTGGCCGACCCGGAGAACCCGGTCGCGCTGCCGCTGATCACGGTCGACGAGCCCGCGATCTCGATGACCATCGGCACCAACACCTCCCCGCTGGTCGGCCGCGGCGGCACCGGCAAGGGCGCGGACGCCAAGGCCGCGGTCAAGGACCGCAAGGTCACCGCCCGCCAGGTCAAGGACCGCCTGGACCGCGAGCTGATCGGCAACGTCTCGCTGCGCGTGCTGGACACCGAGCGCCCGGACGCCTGGGAGGTGCAGGGCCGCGGTGAGCTGGCGCTGGCCATCCTGGTCGAGCAGATGCGCCGTGAGGGCTTCGAGATGACCATCGGCAAACCGCAGGTGGTCACCAAGGAGGTCGACGGCAAGACCTACGAGCCGGTCGAGCGCATGACCATCGACGTGCCCGAGGAGCACATGGGCGCGGTCACCCAGCTCATGGGCGTCCGCAAGGGCCGGATGGACAACATGTCCAACCACGGCTCGGGCTGGGTCCGGATGGAGTTCGTCGTGCCGTCCCGCGGCCTGATCGGCTTCCGTACGGAGTTCCTGACCAACACCCGCGGTACGGGCATCGCGCACTCCATCCACGAGGGCCACGAGCCCTGGTTCGGCACGCTGACGACCCGTAACAACGGTTCGCTGGTCGCCGACCGGGCCGGCACGGTCACCGCCTTCGCGATGACCAACCTCCAGGAGCGCGGCGTGCTGTTCACCGAGCCGGGCACCGAGGTCTACGAGGGCATGATCGTCGGCGAGAACTCCCGCTCCGACGACATGGACGTGAACATCACCAAGGAGAAGAAGCTCACCAACATGCGCTCCTCCACGGCCGATGTCGCGGAGTCCATCGTGCCGCCGCGCAAGCTCTCCCTGGAGCAGTCGCTGGAGTTCTGCCGCGACGACGAGTGCGTCGAGGTCACCCCCGAGGCCGTCCGCATCCGCAAGGTCGTCCTCGACGCCCGCGAGCGGGCCCGTACGGCGTCGCGCGCCAAGCGCTGATCCGTCACACCGGGTGACGCCCGGTGCGCGAGCGGCGATTACGCTCCGAGAGCGCCCCACCGGATTCTCCGTCCGGTGGGGCGCTCTCCGTTTGCCGCGTCGGCGTGGTCATTAGCGTAGACGCGGGTAATGAGTCAACAGGTTTCGGGTTGCGATCCGGCCATGCTGAGTCCGAATTACGGACGAAGATCATGTTGCGCTGCGCCGACCGTCCGTTTCGTTACCGTCTGGATGGATTGGTTTGTCCGGATTCCGAACTTCCGGAAAACGGATGTGACCAAACCGAGACCCCTTACACGTGGTTTATGGGGCGAACGTGACTGAGACTGGGGTGCATTGAGCTCGGGTCAATGGGTCACGCGCTGTGGGGAGCGCCGACTCACGAGCAGCAGGGGCTGGTCGCTGGCTGTCAGGGGTGTCAGCTGCGGGCAGCTCCTTTCCATGAAGTGAATGGACTCATGAGGAGGCAGTCCCATGCGCGGTGCCAAGAGCGCCACCTGGGTCGCAGGGGCGATAGCCATCGCCCTGACGGCTACGGCTTGCGGCGGAAGCAGTGGCGGTTCGGGTGCTGAGGCCGGATTCATCCGGGCCAACTGGGGAGACCCGCAGAACCCGCTGGAGCCCGCGAACACCAATGAGGTGCTCGGCGGCAAGGTGCTGGATCAGATCTTCATGAATCTGAAGGAGTACGACCCGAAGACCGGTGAGGCCAAGGACGCCTCCGCCGAGTCCATCGAGAGCAAGGACGCCCAGAACTTCACCATCAAGCTGAAGAAGGGCCAGAAGTTCTCCGACGGCGAGCCGCTCACGGCCAAGTCGTTCGTGGACGCCTGGAACTACGCGGCGCTGTCCACCAACAAGCAGAAGAACGCCTACTTCTTCTCCGACATCGAGGGCTACGACAAGACCTCGCCGGAGAACGGCAAGCCGACCGCCCAGACGCTCTCGGGTCTGAAGGTCGTGGACGACACCACCTTCACCGTCAAGCTCAACAAGAAGTTCTCGACCTGGCCGGTCCGCCTGGGCTACAAGGCGTTCGCGCCGCTGCCCAAGCTGTTCTTCGACAAGCACGAGGAATACCTGAAGAAGCCGGTCGGCAACGGCCCGTACGCCGTGGAGTCGTACGAGCGCGGCAAGCTGATGAAGCTGGTCCCGAACAAGTACTACACCGGGCAGCACAAGCCGAAGAACAAGGGCGTGCTGCTCCAGGTCTTCACCGACTCCAACGCCGCGTACGCCGCCCTCCAGGCCGGCAACCTCGATGTCAACGACGACATCCCGGCGGAGCAGATCAAGAACGCCAAGAACGACCTCAAGGGCAACTACCTCACCCAGCCCGCGGGTCTCTACCAGGCCGTCACCTTCCCGTTCTACAAGCCCGAGTGGAACAAGCCGGGCATGGAGAAGGTCCGCCGCGGTATCTCCATGGCGATCGACCGCAAGAGCATCACGGAGAAGATCTACAACGGCACCCGTACGCCGATGAACGACCTCACCTCCCCGGTGCTCGGCGAGGCCAACGGCTATGACAAGAACATGTGCGGCGACCTCTGCACGTACAACCCGACCGAGGCCAAGAAGCTCATCCAAGAGGGCGGCGGCATCCCCGGCGGCAAGCTGACCATCAGCTACAACGCCGACAAGGACTCCCACAAGCAGTGGGCGGACGCGGCCTGCAACAGCATCAACAAGGTCCTCGGCGACGACAAGGCGTGCGTGGGCAACCCGGTCGGTACCTTCGGTGACTTCCGCAACCAGATCACCAAGGGCGAGATGAACGGGCCGTTCCGCGCCGGCTGGCAGATGGACTACCCGCACATCGAGAACTTCCTCACCCCGCTGTACAAGACCGGGTCCAGCTCCAACGACGGCAAGTGGAGCAACGAGGAATTCGACAAGCTGATGGACCAGGCCGCCGCCGAGCCGGACATCAAGAAGGCCACCGAGATCTACAAGCAGGCCGAGAAGCTGGTCGTCCAGGACGCGGTGAACATCCCGCTCTTCTACCAGAACGGCACCGTCGGCTGGTCGGACAAGGTCTCCGACGTCGCGCTCAACCCGTTCAGCTTCCCCGTCTTCAGCGACATCACCGTCAAGAGCTGATCCGACGCGGCCGCCCCTGAGCGGGGCGCGCAGAACATAACCGCTTACGGCGGCAGGGGACAGTCGGTACCCGTGCGCATCGGGTCCGGCTGTTCCCGCGTCGGCGCTTTCCTGGAGGACACATGGGGCGCTACGTCATACGACGACTGCTCCAGATGGTGCCCGTCTTCATCGGCACCACTTTCCTGATCTTCGTCATGGTCTACGCGATCGGCGACCCCGTCGCCGCCATGTTCGGAGACCGGACACCGGACCCGGCCACCGCCGCGCAGATCCGGGAGTCCCTGCACCTCAACGACCCGTTGTGGAGCCAGTACCTGCAATACATGGCCGGGATCTTCCAGGGCGACTTCGGTACGTCCTTCAACGGCACCCCGGTCGTGGAACTGATGGGCAACGCCTTCCCGAACACCATCAGGCTGACGCTGGTGGCCTTCGTCATCGAGCTGGTGGTCGGCCTGACGCTGGGCGTCGTCGCCGGTCTGCGCCGCGGCCGGACCGTGGACACCGGCGTGCTGGTCTTCACGCTGCTGGTGATCTCGATCCCCACCTTCGTCACCGGCTACGTGCTGCAGTACTTCGTCGGCGTGAAGCTCGCCTGGGCCGCCCCGGCGGTCTCCATCGACGCCACCCTGGACGAACTGCTGCTGCCCGGCATCGTGCTGGCGGGTGTCTCGCTGGCCTACGTGTCCCGGCTCACCCGTACCTCGATCGCGGAGAACCTGCGCTCGGACTACATCCGCACCGCCACCGCCAAGGGTCTGCCGCGCCGCCGGGTGGTCACCGTCCACCTGCTGCGCAACTCGCTGATCCCCGTCGTCACCTTCCTCGGCACCGACATCGGCGGCCTGATGGCCGGCGCGGTCGTCACCGAGCGGATCTTCAACATCCAGGGCGTCGGCTACCAGCTCTACCAGGGCATCCTGCGGCAGAACTCGCCGACGGTGGTGGGCTTCGTGACCATCCTCGTGGTCGTCTTCCTCGCCGCCAACCTGCTCGTCGACCTGCTTTACGCGGTCCTGGACCCGAGGATCCGTTATGCCTGACACCGACACCTCCGTGCACACCCAGGCCCCCGTGGACGCGGCCGCTGTCGTCGGCGTGGAGCTGAAGGCGGACAAACCCCGCAGCCTGTGGGGCGACGCCTGGCGCGACCTGCGGCGCAACCCCATCTTCTACATCTCCGCGGTGCTGATCCTCTTCCTGGTCGTCATCTCGATCTGGCCGAGCCTGCTGACCAGCACCAGCCCGTACGCCTGTGACATCACCCGGTCCAAGCAGGGCGCGAGCGACGGCCACCCCTTCGGCTTCAACGCCCAGGGCTGCGACGTCTACGCCCGCACCGTCTACGGCGCCCGGGCCTCGGTCGTCGTCGGTGTCTGCACCACCCTGCTCGCCGCCGCGTTCGGCTGCGTCATGGGCGGTCTGGCCGGCTTCTTCGGCGGCTGGTGGGACTCGATCCTCTCCCGGATCGGCGACATCTTCTTCGGCATCCCGATCCTGCTGGGCGGCATCGTCTTCCTGTCCGTCATCAAGGGCGGCTCGCTCTTCACCGTCGTGCTGCTGATGGCGATCCTGGGCTGGCCGCAGATCGCGCGTATCGCGCGCGGCGCGGTGATCACCGCCAAGCAGCAGGACTACGTGCAGGCGGCGCGGGCCCTGGGCGCGAGCACCTCGCGGATGCTGCTGCGGCACATCACCCCGAACGCCCTGGCGCCGGTGATCGTCGTGGCCACCATCGCGCTCGGTACCTATGTCTCCCTGGAGGCCACGCTGTCGTTCCTGGGCGTCGGCCTCAAGCCGCCGACGGTCTCCTGGGGCATCGACATCTCCACCGCCGCCACGGATGTGCGCAACGCGCCGCACATGCTGCTCTACCCGGCGGGCGCCCTGAGCATCACCGTGCTGGCGTTCATCATGCTCGGCGACGCGGTGCGCGACGCCCTCGACCCCAAGCTGCGCTGAGGGAGGCGTACGTGACCACCATCTCCAAAACCGCGGACGTTCCCGCACAGCGGTCCGGGGACCAGAGCGGCGAACCGCTGCTCCAGGTCCGCGACCTGCACGTGGAATTCCACACCCGCGACGGTGTCGTCAAGGCCGTCAACGGCGTCAACTACAGCGTCAGCGCGGGCGAGACGCTCGCCGTGCTCGGTGAGTCCGGGTCCGGCAAGTCCGTCACGGCCCAGGCCATCATGGGCATCCTCGACATGCCGCCGGCCAAGATCCCGCAGGGGGAGATCCTCTTCCGCGGGCAGGACATGCTGAAGATGTCCGGCGAGCAGCGCCGCAAGATCCGCGGCGCCAAGATCGCCATGATCTTCCAGGACGCGCTGTCCTCCCTCAACCCGGTGCTCAGCGTGGGCTACCAGCTCGGCGAGATGTTCCGGGTCCACCAGGGCCTGAGCAAGAAGGACGCCAAGGCCAAGTCCGTCGAGCTGATGGACCGGGTGAAGATCCCGGCCGCCGCGAAGCGGGTGGGCGACTACCCCCACCAGTTCTCCGGCGGTATGCGCCAGCGCATCATGATCGCGATGGCGCTGGCCCTGGAGCCGGACCTGATCATCGCGGACGAGCCCACCACCGCCCTGGACGTGACCGTCCAGGCGCAGGTCATGGACCTGCTCGCGGAGCTCCAGCGCGAGTACCACATGGGTCTGATCCTGATCACCCACGACCTGGGCGTGGTCGCCGACGTCGCCGACAAGATCGCGGTGATGTACGCGGGCCGGATCGTCGAGCACGCTCCCGTGCACGAGCTCTACAAGAGCCCCGCGCACCCGTACACCCGCGGTCTGCTCGACTCCATCCCGCGCCTGGACCAGAAGGGCCAGGAGCTGTACGCGATCAAGGGCCTGCCGCCCAACCTGCTCAACATCCCGCCGGGTTGCGCGTTCAACCCGCGCTGCCCGAAGGCGCAGGACATCTGCCGTACGGAGGTGCCGGCACTGCACACCGTCACCGACGCCCGCGGCAGCGCGTGCCACTTCTGGGAGGAAACGATCAATGGCTGAGCCGAAGAAGGACGCGCGGCGCGAGCCCATCCTCGAAGTCCGCAACCTGGTCAAGCACTTCCCGCTCACCCAGGGCATCCTGTTCAAGAAGCAGGTCGGCGCGGTCAAGGCCGTGGACGGCATCTCCTTCGAGCTGTACCAGGGCGAGACGCTCGGCATCGTCGGCGAGTCCGGCTGCGGCAAGTCCACCGTCGCCAAGCTGCTGATGAACCTGGAACGGGCGACGTCCGGCGAGGTCTTCTACAAGGGCGAGGACATCACCCGGCTGTCGGGGCGCGCGCTGAAGGCGGTGCGCCGCAACATCCAGATGGTCTTCCAGGACCCGTACACCTCGCTCAACCCGCGTATGACGGTCGGCGACATCATCGGCGAGCCCTTCGACATCCACCCCGAGGTGGCCCCCAAGGGCGACCGGCGCCGCAAGGTGCAGGAACTCCTCGACGTCGTCGGCCTCAACCCCGAGTACCTCAACCGCTATCCGCACCAGTTCTCCGGCGGCCAGCGCCAGCGCATCGGCATCGCCCGCGGCCTCGCGCTCAACCCGGAGATCATCATCTGCGACGAGCCGGTCTCGGCGCTGGACGTGTCGGTCCAGGCACAGGTCATCAACCTGATGGAGAAGCTCCAGGACGAGTTCAACCTCTCCTACCTCTTCATCGCGCACGACCTGTCCATCGTCCGGCACATCTCCGACCGGGTCGGGGTCATGTACCTCGGCAAGATGGCGGAGATCGGCACCGACGAGCAGATCTACGAGCACCCGACCCACCCGTACACGCAGGCGCTGCTCTCGGCGGTCCCCGTCCCGGACCCCGAGGCGCGCGAGGGGCGCGAGCGGATCATCCTGACCGGCGACGTGCCGTCCCCGGCCAACCCGCCGTCCGGCTGCCGCTTCCGCACCCGCTGCTGGAAGGCGCAGGACAAGTGCGCCGAAGAGGTGCCGCTGCTCGCCGTCCCGGAGCGCTTCGCGTCCTCGGACAGCCTGGCGGCACACGAGTCCGCCTGCCACTTCGCGGAGGAGAAGGACGTGGTCGGCGCGGCCTGAGCCGGCCCGTACCCGTACGCGGGGGCGCCCGGAGCTCCGTGCTCCGCGCGCCCCCGTACGCGTTCCCGGCCGCCGCCGTCACACCCGCACTCCCGGGCCTACCCCTCCGCCCCTCCTTTGGGCGCCAGCGTGAACCACACCGCCTTTCCGTTCGGATAGTCCCGCACCCCCCAGCTGTCGGCGCAGGCGTCCACGATCCCCAGCCCCCGGCCGTACTCCTCGTCCACCGCGGCCTTCTGCTGCTCCGGCACGCCCGGGCCGGTGTCCCACACGGCGATGGTGAGGTCGAACGGCGAACGGTCCACGCTCACGTACGCGTCGGTCTTCGCGTACTGGTACGAGTTGGTCACCAGCTCCGACACCATCAGCTCCGCCGTCTCCGCCAGGCAGTCCAGCCCGGCCCCGTCCAGGATGTGCCGCAGCGCGGCTCTGACGACACCGACCGCCCGGGGGTCGTGCGGAATGAACAAGCCGTAGGACCAGGTCTCGCTGGGCGTGCTCATGAGGCAGCCTCCAGGTGAGTGCAGTCTGTGACTGGTGCCGCACTCAAGGTAGCGACTAGGGTTACCTATTCACAACCTCATTGCGGGAATGCGGAGTTGCGAAATACTGCTCGCGTGCATCGAGGGAGGGACCGATGGGCCTGCGCGCCAATCCCACGTATCGCCAGCGGCGCTTCGGAGCGGAAGTGCGGAAGCTGCGCGAGCGCGCGAAGCTGTCGGTGGGGGAGAGTGCCGCCGTCATGGGGATGCACCAATCACACATCAGCAACGTCGAGAGCGGGCGCACGAGCCTGTCCGCCGAGCGGCTGCGCGCCCTCGCCGCCGCGGTGGAGGGGATCGACGCCGCATACGTCGAAGCGCTGATCGCCCTCGGCCGGCAGACCGGAAAAGGGTGGTGGAGCGTGTACCGGAACAGCGTCCGGGCGCCGCTGCTCGACTTCGCCGAACTGGAGGCGGGCGCCGAGTCCATCGCCTGCTACGAGCCGCTGTTCGTCCCCGGCCTGCTGCAGACGCGGGCGTACGCCACGGCCGTGCACCGCGGCGGGTACGTGGACGTGCCCCGCAGCGCGGAGGCGGCCGCGGTGGAGTTCCGGGTGGAGAGGCAGCGGGTCCTGGCGGGGGAGGGGGCACCGAGGCTGCACGCGGTCGTGCACGAAGCCGCGCTGCGTGTCACCTTCGGGGGCCGCCAGCTCATGCGGGACCAGCTGCTGCGTCTGCTCGACGCGTGCCGCCTGCCGAACGTGACGCTCCAAGTGCTCCCGTTCGAAGGGCCGGTGGCCTTCGGTGCCCCCTTCACGGTGCTGATGCCGCCCGTGCGGGAACTGTCGACGGTGGTGGTCCCGCACGTCGAGAACTCCCTGTACCTGGGCGACGCCGACGCCGTCGACCGGTACGCGCACACGTTCGCTAAGCTGGCGGAGGCGGCGCTGCCGCCCGCGGCGCAGCGTTCGAAAGACACGGTCAGACTCATCGAGCGACTTCTGTACCCCCTGCTCTAGGAAGGTGTACATGTCCCGGTTCGAGTGGCGGAAGTCCAGCTTCAGCGAGGGGCACACCGAGGCGTGTGTGGAGGTGGCCGCCGGGCCCGACGGGCGCCGGCGGATGCGGGAGAGCGCGGAGCCGGAAACGGTGCTGGAGGTGTCCGCGGGCGCGCTCGGGGAGCTGGTGCGGGGCGTGAAGGCGGGCGCCTTCGACCCCGCGTCCTGGTGATCCACGGGCGGGGCCGCGGCGGGCGGCGCAGACTGGAGCCGTAGGTACCGTTCCACCGGGCGGGGTGAGGCCGATGCGCCGCCGATGCGTCCCGGCGTCCGCCGTCGTTCTCGCGGCGACCGCCGCCGTGCTGGCAGGCTGCGGCTCCTCCGGCGGGGACGGGCCGGACGGCAGCCCCACCACGGTCACCAGCACCCGTACCGTCACCGGCGAGCCCACGCCGGCGCCCTCCGGCTCCGCCGAGTCCACCGCGGCGCCGGAGGAGACGGCCACCGCGCGGGACGCCGCCGCCGTCGTCGAGGACTACTACGCGGCCGTCAACGCGCGCGACTTCCGCCGTGCCTGGGACCTCGGCGGCAAGCACCTCGGCGGCTCGTACGACGCCTTCGTGGCGGGCTTCGCGGACACCGCGCATGACACCGTCCGCATCACCGGCGTCCGGGGCGGGACGGTCTCCGTCACGCTGGACGCCGAGCAGCGGGACGGGTCCGTACGGTCCTTCGCCGGTACCTACACCGTCCGGGACGGGGCCATCGTCGCCGCGGACATCCGGGCGGTGGTGGGCCCGACGCCGAGCGACGGGACCGGCGGCTCCCCCCGCCCCGGCCCGTCGACGAGCGAGCCCGACCTCGACTGCTCCGACCTCGACGGACCGACCCACGTCGGGCCCTCCGACCCGCACCGCCTCGACCGGGACGGCGACGGCACCGGGTGCGAGCCCCACGACGACCGGTGAGGCCGGGAGCCGGGCCGCCTGCCGGACCCGCCGCGGGGCGCTCGCCGGGTGCCGAAGATCGCTCGAACGGGGGGTTCTCGCCCGTGTTGGGCCCCGGCTGGCGGGCCGGGGGCGCGTGAGGTGTCAGGTTGGGGCCGGCAGGCCGGGGCGTCGTGGGGTGCCCGGCACCAGCTCTGAGGAGGCAGCTCGTTGCGCGGAGCCTTGCGCGCCGGTCCGGCGTTCTTCGCGGCGGCCGTGGTGGCCCTGGCGGCCGCCGGGTGCGGCGGGGGCGGGCAGGATCCCAGCGTCGTACGGGCCTCCTGGGGCGATCCGCAGAACCCGGTGGAGCCGGCCAACACCACCGACGTGCAGGGCGGCAAGGTGCTCGACCTGGCCTTCCGGGGGCTGAAGCGGTACAACCCGCGGACCGCCGTGCCCGAGAACATGGTGGCCGAGTCGATCGAGTCGGCGGACGCGCGGAATTTCACCGTGAAGCTCAAGCCCGGGTGGCGCTTCAGCAACGGGGAGAAGGTGACGGCCCGGTCCTTCGTGGACGCCTGGAATTACGGGGCGCTGGTCACCAACCGGCAGCTGGGTGCGCCGTTCTTCAGTTATGTGGAGGGATACGACGAGGTGCATCCGGAAGGGTCCGGGGCGAAGCCGGCCGCGAAGACGATGCGCGGTCTGCGGGTCAAGGACGAGCTGACGTTCACGGTGCGGCTGAACCAGAAATTCGGGCTGTGGCCGGAGCTGCTCGGCTACAACGCCTTCCTGCCGCTGCCCCGGATGTTCTTCACCGATCACGACGCCTGGCTGGCGAAGCCGGTCGGCAACGGGCCGTACGCCGTCCAGTCGTACGCCAAGGGCGGCATCATGCGGCTGCGGACCTGGAAGGAATACCCGGGGCCGGACAAGGCGCGGAACGGCGGGGTCGATCTCCAGGTCTACACGGACAACGACACCGCTTACACCGACTTGATGGCGGGGAACCTCGACCTCGTCGACGACGTGCCGGCCGCACAGCTGAAGCACGTGGCGAAGGACCTGAAAGGGCGCTACATCAACCAGCCCGCCGGAATCATTCAGACGCTGTCGTTCCCGATGTACGACGAGAACTGGTCGAAGCCCGGGATGGAAAAGGTCCGGCGGGGCATCTCGATGGCCATCAACCGGCCGGCGATCACCCGGCAGATCTTCCGGGGTACCCGCACGCCGGCCACCGACTGGACCGCGATGGCCCTCGGCGAGCACGGCGGCTACCAGGCGGGACTGTGCGGTACGGCGTGCACGTACGACCCCGCCGGGGCCCGCAAGCTGATCGCCGAAGGCGGCGGGATTCCCGGCGGTTCGATGAAGGTGACGTACAACGCGGATACCGGCTCGCACAAACTGTGGGTGGACGCCCTGTGCAACAGCGTCAACCGGGCGCTGGGACGCCATGTGTGCGACGGCAGCCCGATGGGCACCTTCGCCGATTACCGCAGCAAGGTCACCCAGAAGAAGATGAGCGGCCCGTACCGCGCCGGCTGGCAGATGGACTACCCGCTGATCCAGACCTTTCTGCAGAGCCAGTATTTCACCGGCGCTTCGTCCAACGACTCCGGCTGGAGCAACAAGGAATTCGACCGGCTGGTGAGCCGCGCGAACGCGGAGAGCGAGCAGCGGCAGGTCAACGACACCTACCACCGGGCCGAGCGCATCCTCGCCCGGGAAATGCCCGCGATTCCGCTCTGGTACCAGAACGGCAGCGGCGGTTACACGGACCGGGTCGAGCACGTCGCCCTGAATCCCTTCAGCGTTCCGGTGTACGACCAGATCACCATCAAGGACTGAGGCGGGCGGACGGCCATGGGGCGTTACGTGATCCGGCGGCTGCTGCAGATGGTGCCGGTGTTCATCGGTGCCACCTTCCTGATTTTCGTGATGGTGTACGCGCTCGGCGACCCGGTCGCCGCGCTCTCCGGCGACCGCGCACCCGACCCCGCGACCGCCGCGCAGATCCGCCGCGAACTCCATTTGGACCAGCCGCTGTGGCAGCAGTACCTGCATTACATGGGGCAGATCTTCACCGGGAATTTCGGCACCACGTTCGACGGCTTGCAGGTCCTGGACAAGATGGGCACCGCCTTCCCGGTCACCCTGCGGCTGACCGCCGTCGCCATCGTCGCGGAGATCGTCGTCGGCGTGACGCTGGGCGTGCTCAGCGGGCTGCGGCGCGGCCGGCTGCTGGACACCGGGGTGCTGGTGCTCACCCTGATCGTGGTGTCCGTGCCGACGTTCGTCAGCGGCTATGTGCTCCAGTACCTGCTGGGCGTGAAGTGGGCGTGGGTCACCCCGGCCGTCCCGATCGGCGCGCCCCTGGACGCGCTGCTGCTGCCCGGCTGCGTACTGGCGCTGGTGTCGCTGGCGTACGTCACCCGGCTCACCCGTACGTCGATCGCCGAGAACGCCCGCGCCGACTACGTCCGGACGGCCGTCGCCAAGGGAGTGCCCCGGCGGCGGATCGTCGTCCGGCACCTGCTGCGCAACTCGCTGATCCCGGTGGTCACCTTCATCGGCGCCGACGTCGGCACCCTGATGGGCGGCGCGGTGGTCACCGAGCGGATCTTCAACGTGCACGGCGTCGGCTACGAGCTGTACCAGGGCATCGTCCGGCAGAACTCCCCGACCGTCGTCGGCTTCGTGACCGTCCTGGTCATCGTCTTCCTGCTGGCGAACCTGATCGTCGACCTCCTGTACGCCGTGCTCGACCCGAGGATCCGCTATGCCTGAACCCGCGCCCGAACGTCCGGAGCCGTTCCAGTCGCCGGGCGGCAAGGCGTCGCTGCCCGCCGCCGAGGCGGAGTCCGTGGGCGTGCTCGCGGCCACCCCGGAAGTGCCCGGCGCCCCGGGTTCACCGGACGGGACGGGCGCCCAGCCCCCCGCCGGCCGGGCCCGCAGCCTGTGGTCGGACGCCTGGCACGACCTGCGCCGCAACCCGGTCTTCCTGGTCTCCGGGCTGCTGATCGTCTTCTTCGTCCTGATCGCCGTCCGGCCGTCCCTGCTGACCGGCACCGACCCGCTCGACTGCGACATCACCCTCTCCCAGGAGGGTGCGCGGGCCGGCCACCCCTTCGGCTTCGACACCCAGGGATGCGACGTCTTCGCGCGCACGGTGTACGGCGCCCGCGCCTCCGTGACGGTCGGCGTCTGCGCGACGGCCGGGGCCGCGCTGCTCGGCGGGGTGCTGGGCGGCCTCGCCGGGTTCTTCGGCGGCTGGTGGGACGCGCTGCTCTCCCGGATCGCCGACATGTTCTTCGCCATCCCGATGCTGCTGGGCGGCCTGGTCTTCCTGTCCGTCGTGCCGTCCGGGTCGGTGTGGCCGGTCGTCGGGTTCATCGTGCTGCTGGGCTGGCCGCAGCTCGCCCGGATCGCGCGCGGCTCCGTCCTGACCGTCAAACAGGCCGACTTCGTCCAGGCGGCGCGGGCGCTGGGGGCCGGGAAC
Organism: Streptomyces sp. NPDC018019; assembly: GCF_044327805.1. NCBI lineage: Bacteria > Bacillati > Actinomycetota > Actinomycetes > Kitasatosporales > Streptomycetaceae > Streptomyces > Streptomyces sp. NPDC018019. Next base: position 26,741 of record NZ_JBIRGD010000009.1, read on the forward strand.
ACCCGCCTGCTGCTGCGGCACCTGGCGCCCAACGCGGTCGCGCCGGTGATCGTGGTGGCGACCATCGCGCTCGGTACGTACATCGCGCTGGAGGCGACGCTGTCCTACCTGGGCGTGGGCCTGAAGCCGCCGACCGTCTCCTGGGGCATCGACATCTCCGAGGCGTCCAAACAGATCCGCAACGCGCCGCACATGCTGCTCTGGCCCGCGGGCGCGCTCAGCCTGACCGTGCTGGCGTTCATCATGCTCGGCGACGCGGTGCGCGACGCCCTCGACCCCAAGTTGCGCTGAGGAGACGGTGGATGACGGCTGAGGGGACACAAGGGACGGGCGCCCGCGGTGCCCCGGTGGACGGCGGCGCGCTGCTGGAGGTCCGCGGGCTCCAGGTCGAATTCCGTACCCGGGACGGGATCGCGCACGCGGTCAACGGCGTCGGCTACACGGTCTTCGCGGGGGAGACGCTGGCCGTGCTGGGCGAGTCGGGGTCGGGCAAGTCGGTCACCGCGCAGGCGGTGATGGGCATCCTCGATACTCCGCCCGGACACATCACGGGCGGCGAGATCCTCTTCCACGGCCGGGACCTGCTCCGGATGGGCGCCGAGGAACGGCGCCGGACCCGCGGCACCAAGCTGGCGATGATCTTCCAGGACGCGCTGTCGGCGCTCAACCCCGTGCTGAGCGTGGGGGCGCAGCTGGGGGAGCTGTTCGAGGTGCACCGCGGCATGTCGCGCAAGGCGGCACGGGCCCGCGCCGTCGAGCTGATGGACCGGGTGCGCATCCCGGCCGCCCGGAGCCGGGTGGGCGACTACCCGCACCAGTTCAGCGGGGGCATGCGCCAGCGCATCATGATCGCGATGGCGCTGGCCCTGGAGCCGGACCTGATCATCGCGGACGAGCCCACCACGGCCCTCGACGTGACGGTCCAGGCGCAGGTCATGGACCTGCTCGCGGAGCTGCGCCGGGAGTACGCGATGGGGCTCGTCCTGATCACCCACGACCTGGGCGTGGTCGCCGACGTCGCCGACCGGATCGCCGTCATGTACGCGGGCCGGATCGTGGAGACCGCCCCCGTCCACGACCTCTACCGGGCGCCCGCGCACCCCTACACCCGCGGCCTGCTCGACTCCATCCCCCGCCTGGACCGCAAGGGCCGGGAGCTGTACGCGATCAAGGGCCTGCCGCCCAGCCTGACCGCGATCCCGCCGGGCTGCCCGTTCCATCCGCGCTGCCCCAAGGCGCGGGACATCTGCCGTACGGACCGGCCGCCGCTCTTCGACGTGGCGCCGGGCCGGGCCAGCGCGTGCCACTTCTGGGAGGAGACCGTCGGTGAGCAGGGAGGCCGCGCCGGTGAACACTGAGGCGGACGGCGCCGGGGAGCCGGTCCTCGACGTACGGGAGCTGGCCAAGCACTACCCGCTGACCCGGGGCATCGTGCTGCGCAAGCAGATCGGCTCGGTCAAGGCGGTGGACACCGTCTCCTTCGAGCTGCGCAAAGGGGAGACGCTGGGCATCGTCGGCGAGTCCGGGTGCGGCAAGTCGACGGTCGCCAAGATGCTGGTGGGGCTGGAGAAGCCGACCGGCGGCCGGATCCTGTACCGGGGCGAGGACATCACCCGGCTGTCCGGGCGCGCGCTGAAGGCGGTGCGCCGCAACATCCAGATGGTCTTCCAGGACCCGTACACCTCGCTGAACCCGCGGATGACGGTCGGCGACATCATCGGCGAGCCGTACGAGATCCACCCGGAGGCGGCCCCGAAGGGCGACCGGCGCAGGAAGGTCCAGGAGCTGCTGGACGTGGTCGGGCTCAATCCCGAGTACATCAACCGCTACCCGCACCAGTTCTCCGGCGGCCAGCGCCAGCGCATCGGCATCGCCCGCGGCCTCGCGCTCCACCCGGAGATCATCATCTGCGACGAGCCGGTGTCCGCGCTGGACGTGTCCGTCCAGGCACAGGTGGTCAACCTGCTGGAACGCCTCCAGGACGAGTTCGACCTGTCGTACGTCTTCATCGCGCACGACCTGTCGGTGGTGCGGCACATCTCCGACCGGGTCGCCGTGATGTACCTCGGCCGCTTCGTCGAGACCGGTACGGAGGAGGAGATCTACGGCCATCCGACGCACCCGTACACACAGGCGCTGCTGTCCGCCGTACCCGTGCCGGACCCCGAGGCGCGCACCCGGCGCGAGCGCATCCTGCTGGCCGGTGACGTGCCGTCACCCGCCGATCCGCCGTCCGGCTGCCGCTTCCGCACCCGCTGCTGGAAGGCGCGGGAGCGCTGCGCGCTGGAGGTGCCGCCGCTGGCCGTACCGGAAGGGTTCGAGCAGGTGACGGGGCCGGCCCGGCACGCCTCGGCGTGCCACTTCGCGGAGGAGCGGCAGGTCGTGCCGGGCGGCTGACGGACGGCCGTACGGACGGACCCGCCGCCTTCACGGACCCGCGGTCGCCGCCGTCACGGTCCCGCCTTCTCCGTTCCCGCCCCCGACGCCGCGTCCTCGATCGCCGCCAGCGCCGGGTCCAGCACGATGTCCGTGTCCCGTGCCGCCGTGGTGGGCTCCTCCGGGTAGTGACAGGCCGTCACATGGCCCGCGACGTTGCCGGTGATCTGCACCAGCGGCGGTTCCTCGGCGGCGCACTTGTCACGCGCCTTCCAGCAGCGGGTGCGGAACCGGCAGCCGGACGGCGGGTCGATCGGTGACGGCACGTCCCCGGCCAGCCGGATGCGCTCGCGGTCGTCCGGCCCCTCCTGCGCGTCCAGCAGCCGGGCCTCCGGGACGGCGGAGAGCAGCGCGTGGGTGTACGGGTGGCGCGGCCGGCGGTAGATCGAGTCCCGGTCGCCCAACTCGACGATCTTGCCCAGGTACATCACCGCGACCCGCTGGCTGAAGTGCCGCACGATCGCCAGGTCGTGCGCGATGAACAGGAACGCGATGTTCAGCTCGCGCTGCAACTCCTGGAGGAGGTTGACCACTTGGGCCTGGATCGAGACGTCCAGCGCGGAGACCGGCTCGTCCGCGACGATCAGCTTCGGCTCCAGCGCGAGCGCGCGGGCGACGCCGATGCGCTGGCGCTGGCCGCCGGAGAACTCGTGCGGGAAGCGGTTGTAGTGCTCCGGGTTGAGGCCGACGGTCTCCAGGAGCTCGCGCACCCGGTGCTCCCGGCCGCCCGGCGGCTCGATGCCGTTGATCTCCATCGGCCCGCCGATGATGGTGCCGACCGTCTGCCGGGGGTTCAGCGACGAGTACGGGTCCTGGAAGATCATCTGGATCTCGGAGCGGACCGGGGCCAGCTCCCGGCGCCCGGCGTGGGTGATGTCCCGCCCCCGGTACGTGATCGTCCCCGCGGTCGGCTCCAGCAGCCGGGTCAGCAGCCGCCCGGTGGTGGACTTGCCGCAGCCCGACTCGCCGACCAGCCCGAAGGTCTCGCCCTCGTGCACGGTCAGGTCGATGCCGTCCACCGCCTGCACCGCGCCGATCCGGCGCTTGAACGGGAACCCGGCCATGATCGGGAAGTGCTTGGTCAGGCGCTCGGCGACCAGCAGCGGCTCGCCCGGCCCGGTGGCGGCCGGCCGGGGCGCGGGCACGATGACGTCTTCGGGTGCGCTCATGGTCGTCGCTCCTAGCCGAGCCGGGGCTTGATCTGTTCGGTGAACAGGGTGTGCTTCTGTTCCGGGGTCAGGTGGCAGGCGGCGGCGCGCCCGGGCGCCAGCAGGGGGCGCTCGTCCCGGCAGCGGGTGCCGCCGACCTCGCCGGGGAAGGCGCAGCGCGGATGGAAGGGGCAGCCGGAGGGCGGTGCGAGCAGGCTCGGCGGCGTGCCGGGGATCGGGGTCAGCGGCTCCTCGACGCTCGCCGACAGCCGCGGCATCGAACCCAGCAGGCCCCAGGTGTACGGGTGCCGCGGCTCGCTGAGGATCTCCTTGACGGTGCCGCGCTCCACGGCCCGCCCGGCGTACATCACGAGCAGTTCGTCGGCGGTGTTGGCGACCACCCCGAGGTCGTGGGTGATCAGGATGATGGCGGAGCCGAACTCCTGCTGGAGGTCCTTGAGCAGGTCCAGGATCTGCGCCTGTACGGTCACGTCCAGCGCGGTGGTCGGCTCGTCGGCGATCAGGAGGGACGGGTTGCACACCAGCGCCATGGCGATCATGGCGCGCTGCCGCATCCCGCCGGAGAACTGGTGCGGGTAGTCGTCCACCCGCAGCGTCGGCTGCGGGATGCCCACCTTGGCCAGCATCTCGATCGCCCGCCGCCGGCCCTCGCGCTTGCTCGCGCCGGTGTGCTTGACGAACGGCTCGGCGATCTGCCGGCCCACCGTGTAGTACGGCGAGAGCGACGTCAGCGGGTCCTGGAAGATCATCGCCATCTTGTTGCCGCGCAGCTTCTCCAGGTCCTTCTCCCGGGCGCCGGTCAGCTCGTGGCCGTCCAGCAGGATCTCGCCCGCGATCGTCGTGTAGTTGGGGTTGTGCAGCCCCAGGATCGCGAGGTTGGTCACCGACTTGCCGGAACCGGACTCGCCGACGATGCCGAGGGTGCGGCCGCGCTCCAGGTCGAAGGAGAGGTCGTCGACCGCCTGGACGACGCCGTCCTCGGTGGCGAACCGTACGTACAGGTCGCGCACGGACAGGAAGGGCGGGGAGGAGGACGCCGGGGCGGCCGGGCCCGGCACGTCCGCGGGCTGGGTGGATGTGGACACGGGGTCTCTCCTAGGACAGCCGCACGCGCGGGTCGATGAACGCGTAGCAGGCGTCCACCACGATGTTGAACAGGATGATGAAGGTCGCGGCGAACAGCATCACGCCCATGGTCATGGGCAGATCGGTGTTCTGCACCGACTTCACGGCGAGGGTGCCCAGGCCGGGCAGCGCGAAGGTGTATTCGGTGATCATCGCGCCGCCGAAGAGGGACCCCAGGTCGATGCCGAAAATGGTGACGATGGGAATCAGCGAGCCGCGCCAGGCATAGCGGAAGAAGACCCGGCGGGACGCCATTCCCTTGGCCCGCGCGGTCCGTACGTGGTCCTCCTGCAACTGTTCGATCATCGATGAGCGCGCCATACGGGTGTACTGCGCGGTGAAGATGATCGACAGCACGCACCAGGGAATGATCAGCCCCAGGAACCAGCCCGCCGGATCCTCGGTGATCGGCACGTATTTCGGCTGCCCGAACCAGCCGAGGTTGTAGACCAGCAGCGCCAGTACGATCGGCCCGACGAAATAGATCTGCATCGAGGAGAGCACCAGCGAGGCCGAGCTGAAGATCTTGTCGATCAGCTTGCCCTGCTTCCAGGCCGCGATCATTCCGGTGCCGACGCCCACCGTCAGGAACACCGCGGCGGCGCCGATGGTCAGGGAGACGGTGGTCGGGAAACGGTCCACGATCGTGGACCAGACGGGGTCACCGTTGGCGAACGAATAGCCGAAGCACGGGGCCGGGCACGGCCCCTGGGCGAAATCCCGTCCGGTGACGATGCCGGACATGAATTCCCAGTACTGGACCGGCACCGGCTTGTCCAGCCCGAGATTCTTGTGGATCACTGCGATGGCGTCGGGCGTGCAGTTCTTTCCGCAGGCCAGCAGCGCGGGATCCCGGGGGGCGGCGAAGAAGAGGAAGAACGTGAACGCGCTGATGATCAGCAGGATCACGATCGCGCCGAGGGACCGGCGGAAGAGGAAACGCAGCATGGCAGTCGCAGCTCTCGTGGGCAGCCAGAGGGACGGGGGTGCGCCGGTCCGGTGTGCCCGTCCGGGACGACGGGCACACCGGGCGCCTGCGGCGCACGGCGCGCGGGCGCCGGAGCGCCGGCTCCGCTACTTCTTCACGTACAGCTTGGTCGGGTCGACGGAGCTGATGATGTCGTTGTTGACGACCCCGCCGACCTTGGAACCGTGCAGCTGGACCTGCTTGTAGTAGAAGGTCGGCAGCTGCGGCAGGTCCTCCTTGAGGATCTTCTCGCCGAGCGCGAACCAGTCGTGCGCGGCCTTCTTCTGGTCGGTCAGCTGGGAGATCCGGTCGATCTCCTTGTTGACCTCGGGGTTGTTGTAGTGCGAGTAGTTCGGCGCGTTGTCCTGGATCTGCCGGCCGTCGTAGACCGGCGGGATCACGGTCAGCGAGCTGGGCCAGTCGGCGCCCCACGCGGACGGGTAGATGTCGAACTGGTTGTCGACCTTGCCGATGATGTCGTAGTAGGTGTCCGAGGGCAGGTCCTTGTTCTGCACGTTGAAGCCGGCCTTGCGCAGGTTGTCGGCGACCGCGACCGAGTACTTCTGCGGCTCGGGCGCGTTGGTGTACGCGAAGGTCAGCTTCATGCCGACCTTGCCGGCCTCCTTGAGCAGCTGCTTGGCCTTCTCCACGTCGCCCATCGGCTTCTTGAGCTTGCCGTACGGGTCGATGTCCTTGTGGCCGGTGAGCGTCGGGCTGATGTAGCTGCCGGCCAGCTCGCCGCCGCCCGGGGTGCCGTACGCGTCCAGGATGGCCTGGATGGGCAGGGCGTGGGCGATGGCCTCGCGGACCTTCTTGTCCTTCAGGCGCTTCATATTGAAGTTGATCACGCCGACGAAGGGCTGATAGCCGGAGACGGAGCGCTTCTTGATGTCCGGGTCGCGGGCCACCTGCTGGAGGCTGGCGGCGTCGACCTGGTTGTTGAAGCTGATGGCCGTCTTGTTGTCGGCGCTGTCGGACATCAGCCGCTGCGTCGAGTCCGGGTAGGAGACGCCGAACTGGATGTCGAACCGGTCGACGTACTGGTGGCGGGTGATGTCCGTGTTCGGGTCCCAGTTGGTGTTGCGGACCAGCTGCATGCCCTTTCCGGATTTGAACGACCCCGGCTGGATCTTGTACGGGCCGGAGGCGACCGGGGCCTTGTCGTACCGCTCCTTGGTGTCGCCCTTCTCCGGGACGACCGCGTAGCCCGCCATGGCCAGCGCGTACGGCAGGTCACCGACCGGCTTCTTGAAGTGGAAGCGGATGGTGCTGTCGTCCGGTGTCTCCAGCACGCTGTCGGGCAGGTGCTTGCCCTTGTACGGGCCGTCCGGCAGCAGCTTGCGGTATTCGTTGCCCTCCGCGTCGGCCATCCAGCGCTGGACGTACGTCGGCCCGTTGGAGATGAAGTTCGCGAACTGCCGCTCGAAGGTGTGCCGCACGTCCTTGGCGGTGATCGGCGAGCCGTCCTCGAACTTCAGGCCCTTCTTCAGCGTGTACGTCCAGGTCCGGCCGCCGTCGGTGGCCTTGCCGCTGTCCGTCGCCAGGTCCCCGACGACCGTGTACTTGCCCTTGTTGTCCATGTGGTACGAGGTCAGCCGGCGGAACAGCAGTGTGGACAGGGTGCCCTCGTCGCTCACGTAGATCTGGGCCGGGTCCAGGTGGTCGTAGGTGTCGCGCTGGTAGACCTTGATGGTGCCGCCGGAGGTCGCGCCGGGCACCGGCTCCGCCGGTCCGGTGGACGCCTTGGCGTCGCCGAAGGTGATCTGAGCGCGCTGGCTCTCCGCCTGCTTGCGGCCCTGGTCGTCCTCCGCTCCCTTGCCGGCCCCGCTGCTGCAGGCGGTCAGGACCAGTGCCCCCGCGGACAGCGCCACGACCGTGGCGCGCGCTCTGTGCGTACGGAGTGTGTTCATGGTGATGGATGCACCTGCCTGTCGTAGTTCCGTCTCCGCTGCCTGACGTGTGCGGTGCTGGGGTGGCAGCACCCCCCGTGAAACACGGTTCACCGGGCGCGTTTCGGGTCGAAGGCGTCCCGGACGGAATCCCCGAGGAGGTTGAACGCGACGATGAAGATCACCATCGCGACGCCGGGGAAGAACAAGTACGTGATGTCGTTGCGGTAGTAGTCGACGGCGTTGGCGAACATCCGGCCCCAGTCGGGGGTGGGCTCGACCAGGCCGACGCCCAGGAAGGACAGGCCCGCGATGGAGGTGACGAAGTTGGGGAGCATGTACGTCGTCTGCACCAGGATCGGCGTCATGACGTTCGGCAGCAGCTCGCGCCGGATGATGCGGGCCGGAGAGGCCCCGCTGACCTTGGCCGCCTCGACGAACTCCCGTTCGCGCAGCGACAGGACGGTACCGCGCAGCAGCCGGGCCAGGCTCATCCAGCCCAGGAACCACAGCACCAGGATCAGGATGAGACAGCGCATCCAGGTCGCCATCGCGTCCTCGGGGGCCACGAAGATCGCGCCGACCACGGGGACGAACGCGACGAAGAACAGCTGATTGGGAAAGGCCATCAGCAGGTCGATGATCCGGCCGATGAAGTAGTCGACCCGGCCGCCGAAGTAGCCGGCCGCCACGCCCATCACGATGGCGGTGAGCACCGATACCGCGGTGATCGCGATCGAGAGGTAGAGCGTCGTACGGATGCCGTAGATCAATTGCATGAACACGTCCCGGCCGAGTCCCGGTTCGATGCCGAACCAGAATTCGCTGGAGATGCCGCCGTTCGGCTGCGCGGGATATCCGTTGACCAGCAGCCCCGGGGTGATCTGCCCGTAGCGGGTGTACGGGTCCTTGCCGTACAGCTTGGAGATCACCGGCGCCAATAAGCCGATCAGGAAGAACGTGAGCACGACGCAGCCGCTGATCATTCCGGCCCGGTCGCGCCGGAATCTGATCCACATCAATTGGCCGGGGGAACGGCCGACCAGTTCCCCGCCCTTGCTGCCCTTGATTTTCCCCGCGCCGCCGGGGCCGAGTCCGGTGGGATCGGTCGGTGTCACGGCGGTCTGGGACGGACTGGTCATCGCGAAGTTCCCCCGCACCGAGTTCACTTGGAACAGGAAGCGGAGCTGTTACGCACCGCTGGTTGAGCGGACTTTGGCAAGTGATTTATGTCGCAGTCAAGAGGACGACGGACGCTCGCCCGGGTGGTGTCCGCTTCTTGAGCGAAGGGTGCGCAGATTGACGCCACGGCGTGCTTGACAGGCGTATGCCGTGTACGGCATGGGTGACATATCGTGCCCAACGTCTTTAACGTGAAGGCAACTTGACCGACGCGACGCCGATATACGGACGCGCCACGCTGGACAGCGTACGGCCGTGCGGGTGCCGTGAACCGGCCGGGGCGGCCCTGTGACCGCCCCGGCCGGGACCGCGCCCGGCCCGCCGCCCGCCGTCTGCCCTCGCACTGTTGTCCCGGTGCGGTGAGTGGAGTAGACCTGTCCGTGCGGCGGCAGGGGGTGGGCCACGTCATGGGGCGGAGAAGGGCTCGCGCGCGGGGTGCCGGGGGATTCGCCGCCCTGCTGTGCGCGCTGCTCGCCCTGCTGTGTGCCGGATGGATCGCCCGTGACCTGTGGTTCGCCGAACGCCCGCAGGACGTCTGGTGGTTGTGGGCGGGCGAGCCGGTACGGCCGGAAGGCTTCCGGGCCTGGGCCACCACGCTGCTGGACCCGGTGCTGGGGCTCGCCTCCCTCCTCGCGGCGGTGGCCGTGCTGCGCCGCTCACCGTCCGCTCCGTGCGCGCTGACCGCGGTGGCGGGCGCGACGCTGTTGTTCCGGGCGCCGCTGCTGCGCACCCTCGGCGGCGGGCGGCTGTCCGGCCTGGAGCCGGGGGCCAGGGAGTGGGCGCTGATCACAGCCGGTGCCGCGCTGCTGCTGAGCGTGCTTCTGCTGATCACCGCTTCGGCCGGCCGGAGCGGCGCCGGCTGCCCGGCCGGCCGTCTGCGTCTCGCGCCCGCCGCGCTGGCCGCCCTGCTGCTGGGTGGCGCCGGGCTGGCGCTGGCAGGCTGGCAGGTGCACTGGGTACGCGAGTTGGGATGGGGCCCGTACTGGGACAGCGTCATCGGGAACGCCGGCGCCTTCCACGCCCTGTTGCAGCCGCCGCCGAACTGGTACCTGCTGTCACTCGTACTGCTGGCCCTGGCAGCCGCCCTCGGCGCGGCCCAGCGCGCCGTGTCCATACGGCCGACTGGGCTGCTGGCCGCGGCGCTGCTGCTGGCACACGGTGCCGCCGCTCTGGCGGCCGCACAGCACGCCGGACTGCTCGGCCGCTTCCACGCCCTGTCCGCGCGCGGTCAGCTGGACGTGGCCACCATGGCCTTCGTCACCCTGGCCGGGCTCGTGGCGCTGGCAGCGCTGGCCCGTGCGGGCGATAGCGACCGTCCGCACGGGCCCGAGGCCGGGCCGCTGCCGCCGGGTTTCACACCGCCGGCCCCGCCTTCGAAGCTGCCGCCGAACTGGTGAGGCGGTGCTGCCGGGCGGCCGGGTTCACCGGAGGCCCAAGGACCTCTTCAGGAAGTCGACTTGCAGCAGCAGGAGATTTTCGGCCACCTGTTCCTGCGGCGTCATGTGCGTGACGCCCGACAGCGGCAGCACCTCGTGCGGCCGGCCGGCCGCCAGCAGCGCCGAGGAGAGGCGCAGGGAGTGCGCCACCACCACGTTGTCGTCCGCGAGGCCGTGCACGATCATCATCGGGCGGTGCTCCTCCGCCGCGTCCACCAGGCCGTCGTCACCGACCAGCGAATTGGCGGCGTAGACGGCCGGTTCCTCGTCCGGGTGGCCCAGGTAGCGCTCCGTGTAATGGGTGTCGTACAGCCGCAGGTCGGTCACCGGGGCGCCGACGACGGCGGCGTGGAAGACATCGGGACGGCGCAGCACCGCCAGCCCCGCCAGGTAGCCGCCGAACGACCAGCCCCGGATCGCCACCCGGTCCAGGTCCAGCGGGAAGCGGCCGGCCAGCCCGTGCAGCGCGTCGACCTGGTCCTGGAGCGCGACCGCGGCCAGGTCCCGGTGGACGGCCTTCTCCCAGTCGGGGGAGCGGCCCGGGGTGCCCCGTCCGTCCGCGACGATCACCGCGAAGCCCTGGTCGGCGAACCACTGCGAGGTCAGGTGCGCGTTGTGCGCGGCCACCACCCGCTGCCCGTGCGGCCCGCCGTACGGGTCCATGAGCACCGGCAGCGGCCCGTCGCCCTCCTGGTAGCCGGTCGGCAGCACCACCGCGCACGGAATCCGCCGCTCGCCCGACGACACGAGCTGCGGGGCGGTGGCGAGCACCGGGACCTCGGCGTACGAGCCGATCCCGGCCAGCCAGGTCTCACCGCCGTCCGCCTCCAGGCGCACCACCTCCGTCTGCGCCCCCGGCCGTTCCAGACAGGCGTGCGAGAGCACCGCCACGGTGCCGCCGCGCACCGCCGAGGACACGGACGGGTAGGGGCGCTGCCCGACCCGCTCCCAGCCGCCCTGGTCGCCGCTGCCCCGGTACCAGGCGCGGTAGACGCCGATGTCGTGCAGGTCCTCCCCGGACGCCGAGAACAGCACGTCGTCCTCGCCGATGTCCAGGACGGCGCGGACGTGCAGCGGCGCGGCGGTCAGCGGCCGGTCGCCGACGAACAGCCGGCGCGCGCCGCCCTCGTCCGCGATGCGCACCAGGCGCCCGTCCGGCGTCCAGGCGGGCGCCCCCGAGGTCAGCTCGACCCACCGCGGGTCCTCGTCGGCGTGCAGCGTGCTGGTGGCGCCGGTCTTGGTGTCGACGGCCAGACAGCGCTGCGCGCGCTGGTCGCGGGACTGGACGAGCAGGAGGGGCGGGCCCGCCGCCGACCAGTGCACCCGCGCCAGGTACGGATAGCGCTCCCGGTCCCACGTCACATCCGTGCGGGAGCCGTCCAGGCCGAGCAGGGCCAGCCCCACCGAGGCGTTGGGGGTGCCGGCCGCCGGGTAGGCGACCTGCGCCGGTTCCCGGTCCGGGTGCGCGGGGTCGGCGATCCACCAGCGCCGTACGGGCGCGTCGTCCACCCGCGCGGCGAGCACCCGGTCGCTGTCCGGGGACCACCAGAAGCCGCGGTGCCGGTCCATCTCCTCGGCTGCGATGAACTCCGCCAGGCCCCAGGTGACGTGCGGGCCGTCCGGCTCGGCGAGCGAGCGGTCGCCCGCGCCGCCGTCCTCCCGCGGCGTCCCCTCGGCCGGCACGACCCGCAGCCGGCCCTGTGACACATACGCGATGTGCCGTCCGTCGGGCGACGGCCTGGGGTCCACCACCGGGCCCGGAACGGGCAGTTCACGCGCCGTGCCGGCGCGCAGCTCGGCGGTGAACAGCCGGCCCGAGAGGGTGAAGGCGGCGAGTTCCACCGCGGCGTCCACGGCGTACCCCACCACGCCGGACGAGCCTTCGCGCGTGCGTTCGCGGCGCGCCCGCTCCTCGGCGGACAGTTCCTCGTCCGCGCCGGCGAGCAGGGCCCGCGGGTCGGCCGCGGCGTACTCCCGTCCGTCGTCAAGATCCAGCACCCAGAGCAGGTTCGCTCGATCGGTGCCCGTACGGGAGCGGAGGAAGGCGACGCGCGAGCCGTCCGGGGCGACCGCGAAGCCGCGTGGCGCGCCCAGTGAGAAGCGCTGGGTGCGGGCGTGTTGCCGGGGGAAGGAGAGCTGTCCGGTCATGCGGACGAGCCTACGGGGCCGCGCCCGGCCGTGGCCGCACGCGCGATGATCGCGTGCGCCCCCGTTCTGCTCCCGTGCACCGACATATGCGCGAGCATGGAAAGTTATGATCCCCTCCGCGGAGTGGGTATGGGAGTGGAGCGTGACTTCCCCGTGCCCGCGGGGCCGCCGGCCGGCAGCCCCGTGACGTTCCAACGCTGTCCGGACCGTGCGTACTTGGAGGTGAGCCGCCGTGGCACTCTCGATTTCGGCGGTGGTGCTGCTGGCGATCATCGTCTTCCTGCTCGTCAAGAAGTCCGGGCTGAAGACGGGGCATGCGCTGGTGTGCATGCTGCTCGGGTTCTATCTGGCCAGCTCGTCGGTCGGCCCGACCATCAAGCAGCTGACGACGAACGTCGCGGGCATGCTCAACGGACTCAAGTTCTAGCCGCCCTCCCGCGCGGCCTGCGCCGTCCGCCCGCGAGGGGCGGGCAGGGCCCGGAACGGGGGACGGGCCGGGTGGGCCGGATCGGGTGCCGAGTCCCGGCCGCCCGGCTCGTACGCTGGTCCCATGACCGACCTTCCCGCCCGCCGGCTGCTGCTCGTGCACGCGCACCCGGACGACGAGTCCATCAACAACGGCGCCACGATGGCCAAGTACGCGGACGAGGGTGCCCTGGTCACGCTCGTGACCTGCACCCGCGGCGAGGAGGGCGAGGTCATCCCGCCGGAGCTGGCCCATCTGGCGCCGGACCGTGACGACGCGCTGGGTCCGTACCGGGCCGGGGAGCTGGCCGCCGCCATGACGGCGCTCGGGGTCACCGACCACCGCTTCCTGGGCGGCCCGGGCCGCTACCGCGACTCCGGGATGATGGGCGCGCCGCAGAACGCGCGGCCGGAATCCTTCTGGCAGGCCGGCCTGGACGAGGCCGCCGGCCACCTGGTCGCCGTGGTCCGCGAGATCCGGCCGCAGGTGCTGGTCACCTACGACGACAACGGCGGCTACGGCCACCCCGACCACATCAAGGCGCACCGCGTCGCGATGCGCGCCGCCGACCTCGCCGCCGACCCGGGCTTCCGCCCGGAGCTGGGCGCGCCGCACCGGATCGCGAAGATCTACTGGAACCGCAACCCGCGCTCGGCGGTCGAGGCGGGCTTCGCGCGGCTGCGTGCCGCGGGCCCGTCCTTCCCCGGCGTCGCCGAGGTGGCCGACGTGCCGGGCGTCGTGGACGATGCCGTGGTGACCGCCTCGATCGCCGGCGGGGAGCGCCACGGGGCCGCCAAGGCCGCGGCGATGCGGGCGCACGCCACGCAGATCGCCGTCGAAGGCCCCTTCTTCGCGCTCTCCAACGACCTGGGGCAGCCGCTGTTCGCCACCGAGCACTACCAGCTGGTACACGGCACGTCCGGCGCCGCGGAAGGGGAATGTGAGGACGATCTCTTCGCGGGCCTGCCGGACGGCGGAGAGGACGCGGGACACAACGCGGACGAAAGGCGCGGCACGGACGAGAAGGAGACGGCGGTATGAGCGGCGCGAAGAAGCGGACCAGGGCCACGACAGGGGGCAAGGGGCCGAAGGCGGGCACCCCGGCCGCCGGCGGAGGTGGCCGGAAAGCGACGGCGGACACCGGTACGGGGGGTAGGGCGGGCACGGCGCCCGGCAGCGGTCTCGCCGCGCCGCTGAGCCCCGGCCGGGTGGCCGGGTACGTCCTGCTGTTCCTCCTGGGCGCGGTGGTGGCCATCGCGGGCGGGCTCGTCCAGGCCGCGTGGTTCCCCGGCGGGCTGCTGCTGGCCCTGGCGGGGGCGGGCGGCCTCTTCTACGGGAGCGCGCTGGCGCTGGGCCGGACGGGTGGCGTGCTGGCGGCGGGCGCGGGCTGGCTGGTGACGGTGATCCTGCTCAGCGACTCCCGCCCCGAGGGCGACTTCCTCTTCGGGGCCGGCGTGGGCACGTACGTCTTCCTCGTGGGCGGCATCGTGCTCGCTGTGATCTGTGCCACCGGTTCGCAGATGCGGGCCAACGGTGCACAAGCGGCCCGACTTGGCAGGTAAGTACCGGCCGGAGAGATCATTTTCAGTACCGCACGGCGGTCCGGGGCCGGGCCGTCGGTCCGCTCCCCGGGTGTCCGCCGACGGCGGACAGTATGGTGGTGCGCGCCGCCGAGCCGCCCAAGCACCTTACTGACGAGCGGCGGAGCCAACCGGGAGAACCTGCTTTGAGTCGTGAATCTGACAGTTCGTCCTCCGGCGCCCAGGGGCGCGGCGGTGCCGCGTACCCGTCGGGGACACCGCCGTACGGAACGCCTCGGTCCGAGGCGGACGACGCAGTGGCGGCCGACGCCGCGGCGAAGCCGGAGGAGCCGAAGACCGAGACCACGCTGACCACGCGGATCAAGATCAACATTCCGGGGTCCCGCCCCATTCCGCCGGTGGTCGTGCGCAAGCCCGTCGGTGAGGAGTCCGGCGCTAACGGATCGTCGGGTTCCGGCACGTCCGGTACGCCCGGCGCGCCTGGAGTGTCCGGTATGTCCGGTGCGTCCGGGAAGGGTTCGTCCGACAAGGGGGCCGCCGGGGGCGAGCGCACGGGCAGCACCCGCAAGCCCGACGCGGGCGGGTCCGACGGCGCCAAGAGCGCTCCGGCAGAGAAGACCAGCGACTGGTTCTCGCCCCGTAAGCCGACCACGGCCGCCGCCGGTTCCCCGGCCGCCCCGCCCGCGACCCCGGCGGACCGGTCCGGCGCCGCCCCGCCGCAGACCCCGGCCGCCGGCTCCCAGCCGCGCACGGACCTGCCGTTCTTCTCCGACGCGCCCGGGCAGGACGGCGGCTCGCCGTTCGACGCGGCCCCGTCGTCGCCGTTCGACGCGCCCGCCAACCCGTTCGACGGGCCCGGGGAGCAGGGCGGGACCAGCCCGTTCGACGCGCCCGGCGGCTCCGGCCGTACCGACGGGCGCGGCGGCCCCAGCGGCCCGACGACCGGCCCGGCCACCGGCGAGGTGTCCTTCGACCGGCCGTCCGGCTTCCCCGCCCCGGGCACGGACGGCGGGCCCGCCGCGGCCGACGACACGGCGCTCCTCACCCCGCAGCCCCCGGCCCCGCCCGCCGGCGCGGGCGGCGGCATCGGCGTCACCGGCGGCATCGCGGGCGGTGTGCCCGGCGGCGCGCCCACCGGGACGGACGGCGGGCTCCCCGGTGGGGACGGCAGCGGGTTCCCCGGTGGCACGTCTGCCGGGGCGGACGGCAGTGGGTTCCCCCGTGGTACGTCTGCCGGGACGGACGGCGGCGGGTTCCCCGGTGGTACGCCCGGCGGCTCCGGCCGTTCCGGTGACCGCGGTGGGGACCAGATCTCCAGTGACACCCTGGTCAGCGGCATCCCGGCGGTGCCCGCGGACGGCGGCCCGGCGCCCGCCGGCGGCTTCCCGTCCGGACCGGGGGCGGGCCAGGACACCCCGGCCCCGCCGCGCCCCAAGATCCCCGAGCCGATCAACCCCAAGAAGAAGGGGCGCAACAAGGTCGTCCTGCTGGGCGTCGCGGTCGTCGTGCTGGCGGGCGTCGCGTACGGCGCGGGGCTGCTGCTCGACCACGCCGACGTGCCCAACGGCACCACCGTGCTGGGCGTGGACATCGGCGGCGCCACCAAGGAGGAAGCCGTCAAGAAGCTCGACGCGGCCGTCCAGAAGGCCCGCACCGAGCCGCTGAAGCTGACCGTGGACGGCAAGGAGCAGACGCTCGTGCCGGCCAAGGCCGGGCTGAACATCGACACCCAGGCCACGGTCCGGGACGCCTCCGGGCGTGACTACAACCCGGTCTCCGTCATCGGCTCGCTGTTCGGCGGCACCCGGACGGCCGAGCCCGCGCTGGTCACCGACGACGAGAAGCTGGACGTCGCGCTCAAGGCGGTGGCGGGCCCGGCGGGCGCCGCCAAGGACGGCAGCATCACCTTCGAGAACGGCAAGCCGGTCCCGCACTACGGCACGCCCTACAAGGCGGTGGACGTCAAGGCGTCCAAGAGCAAGATCGAGAAGGCGTATCTCGACCGGGCCGCCACCGGCAAGAACACCCCGGTGGTGCTGGCCGCCGTCGAGCAGCAGCCGAAGGCGGGCAAGGCGGAGGTCGACCGGGCCATGAAGGAGATGGCCGAGCCGGCCGTCTCCGGGTGGGTCTACCTGTCGGCGGGCGGCGTCGAGGTGCCGTTCAGCCAGCGCTCCATCGGCGAGCTGCTGTCCTTCACGGCCGCCCCCGACGGCAAGCTCCAGCCGGTCATAGACCTGGCCAAGCTGGAGGAGAAGTACGGCCACGCCTTCGACAACGTGATGATCGACGGCGGCGCCGGCAAGGTGAAGATGACCCCGCAGCACGCCGCCGCGGCGATGCAGCAGGCACTCAGGAAGCCCGCCCCGCCCGCACCGCAGAAGCGCATCGCCAAGGTGGAGGGGGCCACGACGGGCTGATCCCGCGCCGGAAGCGTCGCGTCGGGTGCGTCACGTCGAGCCGGTCGGGTCACGACGAGCCGGACCCGTCACGGAGAACCGGACCCGTCACGTCGAGCTGATCGCGTCACGTCGAGCCGGCCCCGTACCGTCGTACGGGGCCGGCTCGACGGCGTACGGGCACGTGCCTGGTCCGGTCCATGGTCGGCGAGCCCCCCGAAGGGCACTCGGACACCCCCCGAACGTCAGGTCGCGGCCCTTACTTTCGTCGCTACTGCGTGGTCCCGGCGCGCCATAGCGTCCCGGTCATGCCTTTCGGAACCCACCGCCTCAGCGGTACCGCCAAGCCCGCCACCCACACCCCCACCCGTCGCGCCTCCGGCACCCGTGCGACGGCCCTCGCCATGGCGGTGACCGCCGTGCTCGCCACCGGGCCCGCAGCCGGCGCCGCGACTCCCGACCGCCGGCCGGACGGCCACCGGGCGACACAGGACGCGCTGCGCGCCGTGGTGGAGCGGGGCGGCCTGCCCGGGGTGGCCGCCGAGGTCGATGACGCGCACGGCCGGTGGTTCGGCTCGGCCGGTCACGCGGACACCGCCACCGGGCGCGAACGCACCCGCGCCGACCACTTCCGCGCGGCCAGCATCACGAAGGTCTTCATCGCCACCGTCCTCCTCCAGCTGGAGGAGGAGGGCGAGCTGGACCTGGACGACACCGTCGAGAAGTGGCTTCCCGGACTGGTGCGCGGCAACGGCAACGACGGCCGCGCCATCCGGCTGCGTCAATTGCTGAACCACACCAGTGGCCTGTTCAACTACACCGCCGACCCCGAGTTCGCCCGCCGCACCTCGGGTCCCGGCTTCCTCCAGCACCGTTACGACACCTACCGCCCCGAAGAGCTGGTCGCCCTGGCGATGAAGCGGCCCCCGCACAGCACTCCGGACAGGACCTCGGCCACCTCACCTGCCACAGCCACCTCGTCCACCTCGTCCACCTCATCCGCTCCGGCCAGGCCGTCCGACCCGCCCACCCCGCCCGCCTCGTACAGCAACACCAACTTCGTCGTCGCCGGGATGGTCATCGAGAAGGTGACGGGCCACTCGTACGCCCACGAGGTCCAGCGGCGCATCCTGACCCCCCTGAAGCTGCGCGAGACCTCCTTCCCGGGCCTGCGCCCCCAGATGCCGCTGCCGCACCCGACCGCGTACTCCCGGCTCCGGCAGCGGCAGCCCGGCGCGCCCGTCGTGGACGCCACCGAACAGAACATGTCGTGGCTCGGCGCGGCGGGCGACGTCATCTCCACCACCGGCGACCTGAACACCTTCTTCCGGGCGCTGCTCCGGGGGAAGCTGCTGGGCCCGGCGGCGACCCGGCAGATGTTCACCACCGTGCCCGCGGAGGTCAGAGGTTTCCGCTACGGGCTCGGCATCGAGTCCGTCACCCTCTCCTGCGGAGTGACGGTGGTGGGCAAGACGGGCCGCGCCAACGGCTCCGTGTCCGGGGTCGTCGGCACCAGGGACGGCGGCCACCAGTTGACGTTCAACATCAACGGCGATTGGCTGGGCGACGCGTCCTCGTACGCGGGGGTCGTCGAGGCCGAGTTCTGCGGCCCGCGAAGCCGCTGATCCGCCCGCGGCACCGCCGGGGAGCGCGGCCGGACCGCTCCCCTAGGGGACTCCACCCATGACATCTGTCATCACGGAGTCACGACACCCGACACTGCCGGACACCCCCGCGCCACCGGCAGGCTGGATCACATGACGAGCACAGCCACCACCACAGACCGGTCCGCCGGGCGCCGCGCGGGCCCGGCGCCCGTGGTCAGCTTCCGGAAGGTCAGCAAGAACTACGGCTCCGTACGGGCGGTGGCCGACCTCGACCTGGAGCTGTACCCGGGCGAGACCGTCGCGCTCCTCGGCCCCAACGGCGCCGGCAAGTCCTCCACCCTCGACCTGCTCCTGGGCCTGCGCAACGCCGACACCGGCTCCGTGTCGCTGTTCGGCACCACCCCGCAGCGCGCCATCGAGCAGGGCAGGGTCGGCGCGATGCTGCAGAGCGGTGGCCTGATGGGCGGTGTCAAGGTCCGTGAGCTGGTCCGGCTCGCCGCCGACCTGCACCCGCACGCCTACCCGGTCGACCGGATCCTGGCCACCGCCGGGATCACCGAGATCGCCGACCGGATGGTCGACAAGCTCTCCGGCGGCCAGGAGCAGCGGGTGCGGTTCGCGCTCGCCACGGCCGGCGCCAACGACCTGATCGTGCTGGACGAGCCGACGACCGGCATGGACGTCTCCTCCCGGCAGACCTTCTGGGGCACCATGCGGGCCCAGGCCCAGCAGGGCCGTACGGTGCTGTTCGCCACCCACTACCTCGAAGAGGCCGACGAGATCGCGGACCGCGTGATCGTGCTGCACCGCGGCCGGGTGCTGGCCGACGGCACCTCCGCCGAGATCAAGGCGCGGGCCGGCGCCCGCCGCATCGCCTTCGACCTGGACGGTCCGGCCGACCGGGAGGCGCTGCGCGGCCTGCCGTGCCTGACCTCCCTGGAGGTCTCCGGGCGCACCGTACGCATCCAGTCGCAGGACGCCGACGCGACGATGCACGCCGTCTACGGCCTCGGCCTGTACCCGCGCAACCTGGAAGTGGCCGGTCTCGGCCTGGAGCAGGCGTTCATCGCCATCACCGACGCAGCGACCGCCGAGGAGGCGGCACGATGACCACTCTGATCAAGCTGGAGATCGTCCGCGCCCTGCGGAACAAGAAGTTCATGTTCTTCTCGGTGATCTACCCGCCGGTGCTCTACCTGATCATCGCGGGCGGCGCCGACAGCAAGCCGATCCCGGGCTTGGGCCTGGACATGGGCCTGTATTACATGGTCGCCATGTCGGCGTTCGGCGCGATGACCGCCGTGCTGATCGGCAACAGCGAGGCGATAGCCAAGGAGCGTGAGAAGGGCTGGGTGCGGCAGCTGCGGCTGACCGCGCTGCCCGGCCGCGGCTACGTGGCCGCCAAGATGGGCTCCGCCGCGACGATCAGCCTGCCGTCGATCCTGCTGGTCATGCTCGTCGGCGCCACGGTCAAGGGCGTACGGCTGGAAGTCTGGCAGTGGGCCGCCATCCTCGTCGGCACCTGGCTCGGCAGCTTCGTCTTCGCCGCGCTCGGCGTGGCCATCGGCTACCTGGCCAGCGGCGACGCGGTCCGCCCCATTGCGATGATGGTCTACTTCGTGCTGGCGTTCCTCGGCGGGCTGTGGATGCCGCTGACGATCCTGCCGCAGTGGGTGCAGAACATCGCCGAGTGGCTGCCCACCCACGCGTACGCCGCGCTCGGCACCGCCGTCGAGGCCGGGAGCGCCCCGCACGTCAAGGACATCGCCATCCTCGTCGGCTACCTGGTCGTCTTCGCCGGGGGCGCGGCCTGGCTCTACCGGAAGGACACCCGCACGGCATGAACGAACCGGAGACCGACCCCAACCCGGTGATGTTCGGCAGGGCTCCCCGCACCCTCAGACAGGCGCTGGCGAAGTCCGTCTGGATCGTCATCTGGTTCCTGTACCTGTCGGGCCCGATCGGGGACCTGGCCGGGGGAGAGCTGTCCCCGGCGGACGACGTACTGGGCTGGGCCGGTCTCCTGGCGTTCATCGCCGTCTACTTCGCGCTGGTCTTCCGGCACATGACGCACCGGCCGATGCCGGACGGCCTGGTCCGGGCGGCCGTGTTCGTCATCGTGGCGCTCGCTGCCCTGCTGGCCTGGGAGATCGGCCCGAACTGGCTGGTGCTCTTCACCTTCGCGAGCGTCTCCGTGGGCGTCACCCAGCCCTTCCGCATCTCACGGTGGGCCATCCCCGCGCTGACCTGCGTCCTCGTACTGATCGGCTTGCGCTATCCGAACGTGCACGTCTACCTCTTCGCGTACGCCCTGCCCTGCCTGCTCAGCGGGTTCGCGATGGTCGGCGTGCAGCACATGATCCGTACGATGCAGGAGCTGCGCGCCGCACGCGAGGAGGTCGCCCGGCTCGCCGCCAACGAGGAGCGGCTGCGCCTCGCCCGGGACCTGCACGACCTCCTCGGCCACTCGCTCTCCCTGATCACGCTCAAGAGCGAGCTGGCCGGGAGGATGCTGCCCGGCACCCCGGACGCCGCGGCCCAGCAGGTCGCCGACATCGAACGGGTCAGCCGCCAGGCCCTGGTGGACGTCCGCGAGGCCGTCACCGGCTACCGGCGCCCCCGCCTCACCGTCGAACTGGCCGGGGCCCGCGCCGCGCTGCGCACCGCCGCGATCACGGCGGACTTCGACCCGGCCCTGGAGCAGGAGCACCGGGGCCTCGGGGAGGACGGGGAGGGCGCCCTGGCCTGGGCGCTGCGGGAGGCCGTCACCAACGTCGTACGGCACAGCTCCGCCGGCCGCTGCGAGGTGCTGCTCACCGAGGAATGGGAGGCCGACGAACGGCGCTACCTGTGCCTGTCCGTCACCGACGACGGCACCGGCCCGGCCCGCGGCGCACACGACGGCAACGGCCTCAGCGGCCTGCGCGAACGCCTCGCCCTGGCCGACGGCCGGCTGGAGACGGGCACCGCGCCGCGCGGGCGCGGCTTCGTCCTGCGCGCGTACGTCCCGCTCGGCGCCCCGCCGGTGAGCGGCGCCACCACCCGCACCGCGGACCACAGCCCGTCCGGGGCGTGACAGCCGGCGTCCGCACCCCGGCCGGGCGGCCACCGGCGGCTCCGGCGCACGGGAGCGCCCGCCCCCGCTCCCCCCGATGGAGTGGCCCGGCGCGGGAACCGGCGCACCGGCGCCGGGGGCGGTGCAGGCTGGCGCCATGCCACCCATCGACCCGCGGGCCGTCGTCCGCCCCCTCGCGCCGCCCGGCTGCCCCACCTGCCGGGACCGGCGCAGGCTGTGGAAGGACACCAGCGACTCGGGGCGGGGCCAGGAGGTCTGGCACTGGTGGTGCTCCGGCTGCCGGCAGACCTTCGAGCCGGCACCGCAGCACCGGCGCTACTACGTCTAGGGTCTGCCCGGAGCGCCGCCGCGACCAGGGCGGTCCCGCCGTCGCGTTCCCGTCCGTTCGCCCGGGGTGACCAGGGGTTTCTTCGGCTGGCTAGGGTGGTCCGTATGACTGACCCGTGCGACGGCCGGCCCGTGAAGACAGTGCGCCTCCTCCTCGCCGAGGACCAGTCCATGGTCCGCGAGGCGCTGGCCGCGCTCCTGGGGCTGGAACCGGACCTGGAGGTCGTGGCCCAGGCCGCGCGGGGCGACGAGGTCCTCGACGCGGTGCGGAAGCAGCCTGTGGATGTCGCGCTGCTCGACATCGAGATGCCCGGTATCAGCGGGCTGGACGCCGCCGCCCTGCTGAGCGCCGAGTTCCCGGCGCTCAAGATCGTCATCCTCACCACGTTCGGGCGGCCCGGCTACCTGCGCCGCGCGATGGAGTCCGGCGCCGACGCGTTCCTGGTCAAGGACGCCCCGGCCGCGCAGCTGGCGGACGCCGTACGGCGGGTGCTGCGCGGCGACCGGGTCATCGATCCGGCGCTCGCGGCGGCGGCCCTGGCCGACGGGGCGAACCCGCTCACCGACCGGGAGCGCGACGTGCTGCGCGCCGCGGCCGACGGCTCCACCAACGCGGAGATCGCCGCCGCTCTGTGCCTCTCCCAGGGCACGGTACGCAACTACCTGTCCACCGCCATTCAGAAGACGGGCGCCCGCAACCGCGCCGAGGCCGTCCGCACGGCCGGCGACAAGGGCTGGCTGTAGCCCGCCCGCCGTGCTGTAGCCCGCGCCCTGTAAGGAGTCTCACCCGCGCCCCGCCCCCACCAGGACCTTCGACCCTGGGCCGGCCGGTACGGCGGACGCAGGCTGGAAAGGTGACGACCTTCCAGCGATCCCCGGCGCGCGACCGCGGTGTGGCGGTGCTGCTGATCATCGCGACCCTGGCCATCACCCTGGTGGACGCGGTGACCGGCCCGCAGCTGCACTTCGCCCTGTTCATGGGGATCGCGCCGCTGATCGGCGCGCTGCGCTGCACCTACCGGTGGACCGCCGCGGTGGCCGCCGTGTACCTGCTGTGCCAGCTGCTCATCCAGCTCCGGCTCGTGCCGGAGTGGTCCGTGGCCAGCAAGGCCGTCGGCGTTTTCGGGGCGGTGCTGGTGGCCGTCTTCGCGCTGGTGCTGTGCCGCACCCGGCTGGACCGGGAGGCGCTGTACGCCCGTACGCGCATGGTCGCCGACGCAGTGCAGCGGGAGATGCTGCGCGAGCTGCCGCTGCGGGCGGGCCCGTTGGAGGCGTACGGGTTCTATGTGTCCGCCCAGGAGGGCGCCCGGGTCGGCGGGGACATCTACGAGGCCGTGGAGACGCCGCACGGGCTGCGGCTGGTGATCGGCGACGTACAGGGCAAGGGCATGCCCGCGATCGGCGCCGGGCACGAAGTGCTGGCCTCCTTCCGGGAGGCGGCCCAATACAAGGACACTCTCGAAGCCGTCGCCGAACGCATGGAACAAGCGCTGTGCCGCTACAACGCCCGCTCCGCCGAGCGAGGCGGTCAGGAGCGGTTCGTCACCGCGCTGCTGCTGGAGGTGCGGGGCGAGGACCGCGCGAACGTCCTGTCCTGCGGCCACATCCCGTACTACCTCGTACGGAACGGCCAGATCACCGAGCGCACCGACGGCGAGGGCGGTCTGCCCCTGGGACTCGGCGGGCTGACCGGCGAGGCGCGGCAGAGCGTGGCCGTCGAGCCGGTGGCGGACGACTGGATCGTGCTGTGCACCGACGGCGTCACCGAGGCGCGCGGCGCGGACGGCGAGTTCTACCCGCTGGCCGGCCGGCTGGCCCGCTGGACGCACCTGGAACCCGCGGAACTGGCCCGGACCCTCCGCGCCGACCTGGAGCGCTTCACCGGCGGGGAGCTGAAGGACGACGCGACCGTCCTGATCGTGCGCCGCCGCCCGCACACCGCACCGCGGCCGGACGCGGACGCCACCGCCCGGGCCCCGCAAGATCAGTTGAGCATGGCGCGGGCCGCCGCCGCCTGACGGCGCACCGTCGCCGCGGCGGCCGGATCGACCGCCTCGACCACCTTCGCGTACTCCTCCAGTTCGGCCGCGCCGCCGAGGAAGTCGCCGCGCTGCACGAGCAGTTGCGCATGGTCGTGGCGCAGCCTCGCCGGATGGCGGGGCAGCAGCAGGGACAGCTCGACCGCCCACAGCTGTACGGCGGTGTGCTCCGGCCGGGCCGCCGCCCACGCCCGGATGTTGTTCAGGATGCGCAGCACGATGTCCAGCGGATCGGCCGGCGTGAGCATCTGCTCGGTCGGCGGCGCCCCGGTCGCGCCCGCCACCAGCACCTCCGCGTCCTCGTCGGTCAGCAGCCGCCCGCCGTCGAAGGGATCGGCGAGGACGTGTGCGCCGTACGGGTCACCGAAGCCGACGACGAAGTGGCCCGGCAGCGCCACCCCGTACACCGGGGCACCGGCCCGGCGCGCGACCTCCATCCACACCACCGACAGGAGGATCGGCAGGCCGCGCCGGCGCCGCAGCACCTCGTGCAGCAGTGACGACTCCAGGCGCCGGTAGTCGGCGGGCGTGCCGTGGAAGCCCAGGCGTGCGCCGAGCAGTTCGGCGACGTTGCGGGCCCAGGGGCGCGGGCCCCCGGCCGGGGCGTACGGCAGCCGCCCGGCCAGCGCGTCCAGTTCGATCTGCGCCGCGTCCGCGCCCGCCTCGTCCAGCGCGGGGTCGGCCTCCGCCGCGATCAGCAGGCACAGCCGGGCCAGGTCCGGCCGCTCGTCGCGGGCGGCCTCGGCGAACCGCCGCCGCCGCTCGGCGGAGGCGCCGTCTCCGTCCGGCTCCGGGTGCATACGAGGTTCGTACCCGTTCAGCTCGGGCCTCCCTGAGTGGCGCGCCAGTGGTGGTAGTGGTGGTGCGTGCCGAAGCCCAGCCGGTCGTAGAGCGCGCGGGCGTCGTGGTTGTCCGTCTCCACCTGGAGGTACGCGGCCGAGGCGCCCTCGTCCAGGGCCTTGCGGGCGAGCGCCGCCATCACGGCGGAGGCCAGCCCGCGCCGCCGGTGCGCCCCGTCCACCTCGACGGCCGCGAACCCGGCCCAGCGCCCGTCCACCACACAACGCCCGATCGCGATCACCTCGCCCGCCTCGTCCGGCACGCTCGCGAACCACACGGACGGGCCGCCGTGCAGGACCTGGAGCACCTCCGGCCCGGGCACCCCGGCCCGCTGGTAGCGGCGCAGCCACCGCGCGTCCACCTCCCGGGCGAGCGCCACCCGGGAGACGTCCGCGTCCAGATCGCCGACGGGGGCCAGCGCGGCGGTCCGCGTCTCGGCCGACACCTCGCGCGTCCAGCCGCGGCTGTCCAGTTCGGCCGCCAGCCGCTCCTGGGTCCCCGGGGCGCCCGTACTGACCTGGAGGTAGGCGGGCAGCGAGCGCTCCGCGTACCAGGCGCGGACCCGCTCCAGCGCGGTGTCCAGCGGCAGCCCCGGATCGCCCAGGGCCGCCACCGAGTTGGCCCGCCGGGTGAAGCCCGCGCTGGCCCGCAGCTGCCACTCGCCCAGCCACGCGCTCTCCACCGGCGGCCAGCCGCGGGCGGCCACCCGGTCCAGCTCGGGCGCGCTCGTCGCGGGGGAGCGGCGGCGGGCCGGCGCCGCGGGCACCGTCTTGCCCGCGACCAGCGTGGCCTCGGAGATCCGGACGGTCTCTCCGTTCCGGCGTGTGATGCTCAGCACACCGTCGTCCCAGGATGTGAGAACGCCAACCGTGTCGGTGAACTTCGCGGTCCCCTCCCCAGCGCCGCTCAAGCGCCGGACAGATACCCTTTTGCCCACGTCAGCACGGGTGATGTGGACCTCCAACCGTCCGCCGGTAGTGAATTCCACGGCTCTACCCGCCCCTCTTGTTCGTCTCCTGCCCGGGAACGGAGATACTAGGTGCGGGCATCGACGACGCCGCGCTCCCGCGCGCCCCGCGGCGGAACTGCCAATCGGTCCGCCAGCCCTACCGAGGAGGAACGACAGCGTGACCTACGTCATCGCGCAGCCTTGTGTCGACGTCAAGGACAAGGCATGCATCGAGGAGTGCCCCGTCGACTGCATCTACGAGGGCTCCCGGTCCTTGTACATCCACCCGGACGAATGCGTCGACTGCGGCGCCTGCGAGCCGGTCTGCCCGGTCGAGGCGATCTTCTACGAGGACGACACCCCGGAGGAGTGGAAGGACTACTACAAGGCGAATGTGGAGTTCTTCGACGAGCTGGGCTCGCCCGGCGGTGCCAGCAAGCTGGGCCTGATCGAGCGCGACCACCCCTTCATCGCAGCGCTGCCGCCGCAGAACCAGTAAGCGGCCGCATGGCGCCGCCCCGGTCCCGTACGGCCGGCCTCCCCGTCACCTGAGACCGGGATGCCGACGCCGCACGGGGCCGAGGCGTTTCCAGCCCTGTGCAGCCAGAGGAACGTGAGGAAAGAGAGCAACGTGGGCACCGTCTCATCCCGTCTTCCGGTCTTCCCCTGGGACCGGCTGGAGCCGTACAAGACCACGGCGGCCGCGCATGCCGACGGCATCGTGGACCTGTCCGTGGGCACCCCGGTCGACCCCGTGCCCCCGCTGATCCGAAAAGCCCTCACGGACGCCGCCGACAGCCCCGGCTACCCCACGGTGTGGGGCACCCCCGCGCTGCGCGACGCGATCACCGGCTGGGCGGGCGAGCGCCTCGGCGCCACCGGCCTGGCCCACACCAACGTGCTGCCGGTCGTCGGCTCCAAGGAACTGGTCGCCTGGCTGCCGACCCAGCTCGGCCTGGGCGCCGGCGACCGCGTCGCCCACCCGCGCCTGGCCTACCCCACGTACGAGGTCGGCGCGCGCCTGGCGGGCGCCGAGCCGGTCGTCTACGACGACCCCTGGGAGCTGGACCCGGCCGGCCTCAGGCTGCTGTGGCTCAACTCGCCGTCCAACCCGACCGGCCGCGTGCTGAGCGCCGGCGAGCTGCGCCGTACGGTCGCCTGGGCGCGCGAGCACGGCGTCCTGCTCTTCAGCGACGAGTGCTACATCGAACTGGGCTGGGAGTCCGACCCGGTCTCCGTCCTGCACCCGGACGTCTGCGGCGGCTCGTACGACGGCATCGTGGCCGTCCACTCGCTGTCCAAGCGCTCCAACCTGGCCGGCTACCGCGCCGCGTTCCTCGCGGGCGACGCCGCGGTCCTCGGCGAGCTGCTCCAGATCCGCAAGCACGGCGGCATGATGATCCCCGCGCCCGTGCAGGCCGCCACGATCGCCGCGCTCGGCGACACCGAGCACGTCGGCGAGCAGCGCGAGCGCTACGCCCGCCGCCGCACGGCGCTGCGCGAGGCCCTGGAGGCGGCCGGCTTCCGCATCGAGCACAGCGAGGCGTCGCTCTACCTGTGGGCGACGCGCGACGAGTCGTGCTGGGACACCGTCGCCGACCTCGCCAAGCGCGGCGTCCTGGTGGCGCCGGGCGACTTCTACGGGAGGGCGGGGGAGCGGTTCGTACGGGTCGCCTTCACCGCCACCGACGAGCGGGTGGACGCGGCGGTACGGCGCCTGGCGCAGTGAGCCGGTGCCCGTGGCTCCGGCCACGGGCACACGGAAGCCCGGAGCGGACGCCTTGCGCAGGCGTCCGCTCCGGGCTTCGCGCGGTGCGGCCCTTCCGTCAGTTGATCGGCAGCCCGTTCGTCGGCAGCAGGTCCGAGGCCAGGCCGCTGTCGCCGACCGCCTGGGCCAGACCGTCGGTGGACAGCGAGTCGGTCAGGCCGTCGGTGGACAGGCCGTCGCCCGGCAGCGTCTCGGTCAGGCCGTCGGTCGGCAGGCCGTCCTCGGTGGCCGTGTGCAGGGTGTCGGTGAGGATGTCCCCCGCGCTGTCCGCGGTGTCGCCGGCGGCGTTGCTGGCGGCCTCCTTCGCGGCCGGGGCGGTCTCCTTGAGCGTCTTGCCGGTGGTCTTGCCGGCCGACTTGCTCAGCGCCGGAACGGCCTTGCGGACGACCTTGCCACCGGCCTCGGCGGCGTTCCCGCCGGTCTCGCCGGCGAGGTCGCCGGCGCCCTGCACCGCGCCGTCCGCGGTGTCGGCGAGGCTCGCGGTGTCCACCGCGGTCAGGCCGCCCAGATCGGCGGCCTTCGGCAGTTCCACGGCGCTCGCGGAGCCTGCCGCACCGACCACGGGGGCTGCGCCGGCGGCGACCAGCAGCGCGGCTCGGGCGATCCGGCGCGAGAGGGGGAGGGACATGGTGCTCCTTTTACGGAGAGGGACTGGTTCTTCTGACAGACGTGCCGTGTCCGCCGGCGGGGCGCGGTGGCTGCCGGGCGCACGACGTGACTACCGCGCCAGACCCGCGAAGGTTGCGGCGCCGCCGGTAAAGAATCGGTGAGGGGTCACATAATCTGCTCCGGATGAAACCGGGCAAACTGCGCCGGACGCAGTACGGTGCCGAAACGTCACGCCTCTGTGTTCAGGCGGGGTCCATGCCATTCGAGTGATCTCGTCGGCGACCCTGTGGCCCCCGCTGCGCCCGATTGACGCCGTTAACTCGACCGAGCGACCCGCCGGACGGCTGCTCGGTGACGCCCGTGCTGACGGCGGGGCGGCCGTCCGGGTTACGGGCGCGGCGGGCCGCAGCGGGCCCGGCGCCGGGCCGGACGGGCGCTTCCCGGTCTCCCGGCGGCCGGCCGCCGGACCTCACCGCCCGGTGACGATCCGTACGTCCGTACCCGAAGTGCGCGCTGCCTCGCCGGTGGCCCGCTGCCAGGCCTTCCCGGAATCGGCCGCGGACCACATCTTCCCGGCGTAGGAAATCTGCTCGATGCCCAATTCGCCGGAGTGGGCCATCGCCCAGGTGGCCAGCTCCCAGCCGCGCCGCGCGTTCCCGGAACCGTCGCCGCCCGCCGCGGCCCCGCCGGCCTGGCCCCC
Organism: Streptomyces sp. NPDC018019; assembly: GCF_044327805.1. NCBI lineage: Bacteria > Bacillati > Actinomycetota > Actinomycetes > Kitasatosporales > Streptomycetaceae > Streptomyces > Streptomyces sp. NPDC018019. The sequence goes on from NZ_JBIRGD010000009.1 coordinate 55,411, forward strand.
GCCCGGCGGCCGGTGCGCCACCGCGCTCTCGTCCCCGTCGCCGCCGGCCGGGTCCGGCCGCACGGCGGGCACGGTCAGCACCCGGTCGCCGTCCCCGGCACCGCCCTTGCCGCCGTCCGGCGCGGCCCCGCCCGTGCGCGGCAGGACGTCCGGCCCGAACTCGCGCACCAGCTTCTTGCGCACCTGCTCCGTGCCGCCCGGGTGCTTCTCGTCCGCCGGACGGTTCACCGAGCAGGTCATCGCCGCCCCGTCGCGCCCGGTGAGCGCGCCGGTCAGCAGCGCGGCGTCCGGCTCGTGCTTGGCGTACGCCTGCGGGTAGCCGCTGCGCTGCACCCTCTGCGCGGCCACCGTCAGCGGCAGCCGCGAATAGCCCGGCACCTTGACCAGGTGCGTGTAGAACTCACCGGCCGAGTAGACCGGGTCCATGATCTGCTTGACCGTCCCCCAGTCCTGCGACGGCCGCTGCTGGAACAGCCCCACCGAATCGCGGTCGCCGAAGCCGATGTTGCGCAGCCCGGACTCCTGCATGGCGGTCGCCAGCGCGATCGTCACGGCCCGCTCCGGCAGCCCGCGCGAGGAGCCGACGGCCGCGATGGTCGCGGCGTTCGCGGCCTGCTCCGGCGAGATCTCGTACGGCTCGCCGCCGTCCGCGGCCCGTACCGAACAGCGCGGCGCACCCGGGCCGCCGGTGACGTACTGCACGAGGAGGTACACCCCCAGCCCGACGAGCACGGCGAAGGCCGCGCCGGTACGCAGGAGGCGCTTGCTGCGGGTGGGAGCGGTGGGCTGGGGGGACACGCAGCCAACGGTACTGGAGGGCCGCCGGTAGGGTCGGACCCATGGAGCCCGCTACGCAGACCCCCGCACTGGACCTCTCCCGCGACGCGGCCGAGCTGACCGCGCAGCTCGTCGACATCCCGTCCGTCAGCCGGGACGAGAAGGTCCTCGCGGACGCCGTCGAACACGCGCTGCGCGCGCTCCCGCACCTGACGGTGGAGCGGGACGGCAACTGCGTGGTCGCGCGGACGAACCAGGGCCATGCCGAGCGGGTCGTGCTGGCGGGCCACCTGGACACCGTGCCGATCGCCGGCAACGTGCCCTCGCGGCTCGACGAGGACGGCGTCCTGTGGGGCTGCGGCACCACCGACATGAAGTCCGGCGTCGCCGTACAGCTGCGCATCGCCGCCACCGTCCCCGCGCCCAACCGCGACCTGACCTTCGTCTTCTACGACGCCGAGGAGATCGCCGCCGAGTTCAACGGCCTCGGCCGGCTGGCCGAGCACCACCCGGACTGGCTCGCGGGCGACTTCGCCGTCCTGCTGGAGCCCTCGGACACCCAGGTGGAGGGCGGCTGCCAGGGCACCCTGCGGGTCCTGCTGCGCACCGCGGGCGAGCGGGCCCACTCGGCGCGCAGCTGGATGGGCAGCAACGCCATCCACGCGGCGGCGCCGATCCTCGCCCGCCTGGCCGCGTACGAGCCACGGCGGGCCGTCATCGACGGGCTCGAATACCGCGAGGGCCTGAACGCGGTACGGATCGAGGGCGGCGTGGCCGGCAACGTCATCCCCGACGCCTGCACGGTCACCGTCAACTTCCGCTACGCGCCCGACCGCTCCGCGCAGGAGGCGCTCGACCACGTCCGCGAGGTCTTCGCGGACTGCGGCGTCGCCGAGCTGGTCGTCGACGACCACTCGCCGGGCGCGCTGCCGGGGCTGTCGCACCCCGCGGCCGTCGCCTTCATGGCGGCGGTCGGCGGCACCGCGAAGCCCAAGTTCGGCTGGACCGACGTCGCGCGGTTCAGCGCGCTGGGCGTGCCCGCTGTCAACTACGGCCCCGGGGACGCGCTGCTGGCGCACAAGAAGGACGAAAGGGTCGCCACCGACCGCATCCGGCACTGCGAGGAGCGCCTGCGGGCCTGGCTCACCGCGTAGCGCACCGGGTACACCCGCCCCTGATGCTTCCCGGCATCCGGAATTGCCCTGCCCGCCACCTGCGTCGATCTACCCTTGCCGGACACCGACCGGCAGCGGAGGGAGCACGATATGGCCATCCCCGAGGAAGAGCGGGCGTGGGACGAACAGCGGCTGGGACCGGTGGTGCGCCGGCGCGACCAGGTGCAGCGGGGGACGACGGACCAGCGGCTGCTGGACACCGCCGAGGGGGACACGGACTGGGTGCACACCGACCCCTGGCGGGTCATGCGCATCCAGTCGGAGTTCGTGGAGGGCTTCGGCGCGCTGGCCGAACTCCCGAGTGCCATCAGCGTCTTCGGCTCGGCCCGTACCCCCGTCGGCTCGCCCGAGTACGAGACGGGCGTGGCCCTAGGCCGGGCGCTGGTGGAGGCCGGCTTCGCGGTGATCACCGGCGGCGGGCCCGGGGTGATGGAGGCCGCGAACCGGGGCGCCCGGGAGGCCAGGGGCGTCTCCGTCGGCCTGGGCATCGAGCTGCCCTTCGAGCAGGGCATGAACCCGCACGTCGACATCGGCGTCAACTTCCGCTACTTCTTCGTCCGCAAGACGATGTTCGTGAAGTACGCACAGGGATTCGTCGTGCTGCCCGGCGGCATGGGCACCCTCGACGAGCTCTTCGAGGCGCTGACCCTGGTCCAGACGCGGAAGGTGACCCGCTTCCCGATCGTGCTCTTCGGTACGGAGTACTGGAGCGGCCTGGTCGACTGGCTGCGCGACACGGTGGTCGCCCAGGGCAAGGCGTCCGAGCACGACCTGCTGCTGTTCCACGTCACCGACGACGTGGCGGAGGCGGTCGCGCTGGTGTCCAAGGAGACCGGCAAGTAGCCGAACGGGCGGAGCGCCCCGGGCGCCTCCCAGCGATGGCCGGGGCGGCCGGCCGGACCGCCCGCCCGCGCTACGCGAGCCCCCGGCGGGCCACCGCCGGGGGCCGGTGGCCCGCGATCGAGGCCACCATCTCCAGTACCTGCCGGGTCTCGGCGACCTCGTGGACGCGGTAGACCTGGGCGCCCAGCCACGCCGACACCGCGGTCGTCGCCAGCGTCCCCAGCAGCCGCTCCTTGACCGGCTTGTCCAGCGTCTCGCCGACGAAGTCCTTGTTCGACAGGGAGACCAGCACCGGCCACCCGGTGTCCGTCATCTCGCCGAGCCGGCGGGTCGCCTCCAGGCTGTGCCGGGTGTTCTTCCCGAAGTCGTGCCCCGGATCGATCATGATCGCGTCGCGCCGTACGCCCAGCTCCGCCGCGCGCTCGGCCAGGCCCAGCGTCACCCGCAGGATGTCCGCCATCACATCGTCGTACGCCACCCGGTGCGGGCGGGTCCGCGGCTCGACACCACCCGCATGGGTGCACACCAGCCCGGCGCCGTAGCGGGCCGCGACCTCGGCCAGCTTCGGGTCCACCCCGCCCCACGCGTCGTTCAGCAGGTCGGCGCCGGCCTCGCAGACCGCCTCGCCCACGTCGTGCCGCCAGGTGTCCACGCTGATCACCACGTCCGGATGCCGCCTGCGCACCTCGGCCACGAAGCCGACCGTGCGCCGGGCCTCCTCCGCGGCGCTGACCTCCTCGCCCGGGCCCGCCTTGACCCCGCCGATGTCGATGATCGCGGCGCCCTCCGCCACCGCCTGTTCCACCCGGGCGAGCGCGGGCTCGTCGCTGAAGGTGGCCCCTTGGTCGTAGAAGGAGTCCGGGGTCCTGTTCACGATCGCCATGATCACCGGCTCGTGCGCAGTGAACTCCCGATTCCCCAGCCGCAGCATCGCTTCTCCCTCTTCCTGGTCCGCCAGCGACCCTAACGGTCGCACCCGCATGGCACGATCAGTGCCAACACATAGCTCGGGGAGATGGTCGTGTTCTGGTTCCTGCTGATCGCGATGGTCGTGGTGGTCGCCGCGGTCACGCTCGCCGTGATCGGCGACGGTGACGAGGGCGGGCTCGGCGAGGCCGCGCCGGACCGGCTGTACGAACCGCTGCCCGCCGACCGGCCCCTCTCCCGCGCCGACGTGGAGGCGCTGCGCCTGCCGGTGTGCGTGCGCGGCTACCGGATGAACGACGTCGACGACGTCCTGGACCGGCTCGGCGCCGAGCTGGCCGAGCGGGACGCGCGGATCGCCGAGCTGGAGTCCGCCCTCGCGGGCGCGCACGCCGCGGCGATGGGCGCGCCCGGCCTGATCAAGGACGGGCCCGCGGACCGGGCCGGGGAGCGGCCGGCCGAGGAACGGCCGACCGGGGAGGCCGCCGCGGCTTCCGACGGCGACGAAGAGGGGAAGACGGCCTGATGACCGGAGTGATCACGGCGCCGGACGGGGTGCCGCGCTGCCCCTGGGGCATGGAGTCGGAGAAGATGGCCGACTACCGCACGTACCACGACACCGAGTGGGGCCTGCCGGTCCACGGCGACGACGCGCTGTTCGAGCGGATGAGCCTGGAGGCGTTCCAGTCCGGGCTGTCCTGGATCACGATCCTGCGCCGCCGTGAGGGCTTCCGGGCAGCGTTCGCTGACTTCCGGATCGAGGCGGTCGCCCGGTTCACCGACGCGGACGCCGAGCGGCTGCTCGCCGACCCCCGCATCGTCCGCAACCGCGCGAAGATCAACGCGGTGATCGGCAACGCCCGGGTGGCGGCCGGGCTGGCCCCGGGCGAGCTGGACCGGCTGATCTGGTCGTACGCACCCGAGCGCGGCACGCGGCGGGCGCCGCGCACCCTCGCCGACCTGGCGCCGGTCACCCCGGAGTCCACGGCGCTGGCCAAGGACCTGAAGAAGCGCGGCTTCCGCTTCGTCGGCCCGACCACGGCGTACGCGACGATGCAGGCGTGCGGCCTGGTCAACGACCACCTCGTGGACTGCCATGTGCGGGACGCGGTGGAGGCGGCGGCCGAGGTCTGAGCGGACGCCCGCCCGGCCGCTCCCTGGCCGGACGGGTGCCAACCGGCTAGCGCCCCAGGAAGCGCGGCTTCTCCTTCTTCACGAACGCCTCGACCGCGATGTGGTGGTCCTCCGAGGCGCCGGCCCGCGTCTGGAGCTCCTCCTCCTTGCCGAGCGTCTCGGCGAGCGTGTGCCCGGCCCCGTACGCGAGGGACTCCTTGATCGCGGCGTAGGCGGCGGTCGGTCCCGCGGCCAGCGTGCGGGCCACCGCCGCCGCCTCGGCCGCCAGCTCCGCCGCCGGTACGACCTTGTTGGCGATGCCCAGGTCGTACGCCTCCTGGGCGGTGATGCTGCGCGGGAAGAGCAGCAGGTCGGCGGCGCGGCCGTGGCCGACGAGGCGGGGCAGTGTCCAGGAGATCCCCGAGTCGGCGGTGAGCGCGACGCCCGCGAAGGACGTGTTGAAGGAGGCCGTGTCGGCGACGATCCGGAGGTCGGCGGCCAGCGCGAACCCGGCTCCGGCGCCCGCCGCGACGCCGTTGACCCCGGCCACCACCGGCTTCGGCATCCCGGCGAGCGCCGTGACGATGGGGTTGTAGTGCTCGCGCACCGTGCTCATGGTGTCCTCGGAGCCGGTCGCGCGGTCCTCCGCCAGCAGCCCGATGTGCTCCTTGAGGTCCTGGCCCACACAGAAGGCCCGTCCGGTGGCGGTCAGCAGGACGGCCCGTACGGCCGGATCGGCGGCGGCCTCGCGGAGCGTGTCCCGCAGGGCGGCCTTGGCCTCCGTGTTCATCGCGTTCATCGCGTCGGGACGGTTGATGGTGATCGTCCCGACGCCGTCGGTCACGTCGTAGAGCACGGTGTCGGCCATGGTGAGGGGTCCCTCCGTCGCGGCTCGGGCTGTCCGGCTGTGGCAGCCGTCGCTCAGGATGCCGGAGATCATCGGCGTCCGTCATGTGACGTACGTCAAAGAACCGGCGCGGACCGGACACCGGTGGATGGCGAAGTATCGCAGCCCACTCCCCGAATTGGGTGGTTTTGCGAGAGCGCGTTGCCGAAGGGATGCTCCCCGATGTTGGTCATCGGGTCGTGCGATGCGGGATAATGGCCTGGAAGCAATGTGTTCGATGCCGGTGACACCTGGGTTGTCGGCTGCGTGAGCTGGTTTCAGGAAGGGGAACGAGCATGGCGGCCATGAAGCCGCGGACGGGCGACGGCCCGCTCGAGGTGACCAAGGAGGGGCGGGGCATCGTCATGCGCGTTCCGCTCGAAGGCGGCGGTCGACTCGTCGTCGAGCTGACTCCCGACGAGGCCAAGGCCCTGGGCGAGGCCCTGGAGAAGGTCACCGTCTGACAGGGCAGCCGCCCTGATGCTGCGGTCTCCCGGGCTTGTCCCCCTGGACCCCCAGCCGAATACCCGGGCCCCGGTGGGCGCCGCGCACATGCGCGATGCCTGCCGGGGCCTCGTTCGTATCGGGGGTGGTTGTTCGCGGGCGGTCGTTCGCGGGTGGTCGGCGGTCGGGGCGTACGGGGCCGTGCGCATCCGCACATACCCGTACATATCCGTACGCGTCCGTACCGTCCCCGCGTCCGTGCTCAGCCGCGTTTGACCGCGCACAGCAGGCCGTCGCCCACCGGTAGCAGGGACGAGACCAGCGCGTCGCTCTCGCGCAGCGTGCGCAGCAGCTCCCGCAGGCGCAGCACCTCCGCGGGCTGCGCCGCCGAGTCCACGGTGCGGCCGTCGGCGAAGACGCCCTCGAAACAGACCAGGCCGCCGGGGCGCAGCAGCCGCAACGATTCAGCGAGGTAGTCGAGGCACTCCATCCGGTCGCCGTCGCAGAAGACGAGGTCGTAGCCGCCGTCGGCCAGCCGGGGCAGGACGTCCAGGGCGCGGCCGGGGATGAAGCGCGCGCGGTTGCCGGCGAAGCCCGCCTCCCGGAACGCCTGCTTCGCGAACTGCTGCCGCTCCGGTTCCAGGTCGACCGTCGTCAGGACACCGTCCGGCCGCATACCGTGCAGAAGGTAGATTCCCGACACCCCCGTGCCGGTGCCGATCTCGGCGACCGCCTTGGCGTCCGCCGTGGCGGCGAGCAGGCGCAGGGCGGTGCCGGTGCCCGTGGAGACCGCGCGGATGCCCGCCTCCCGGGCCCGGTCGCGGGACCAGTGCAGGGCGGCGTCGGCCTTGTCGTCGATGGTCCCGGCGCCGTACGCCTCGGCGAATGCCAAGCTCGTCTGCCGGTTGCCGGTAATGGCCCTCTCCTGTCCCCGTAGTTGACGCAACCGTGACTGTATCCGCTGCGTGCGGGAACCCGCAGATGGGACCGGGCGTTGAAGCACAGCAGGGGGGATGCATCGGTGAAGACCCAGCGGGACGCGCGGGATGACACGAAGCCAGACCAAAAGCAGGTCAAATCTGCTTATCCGGAGCTAACGGGCGAGGTGGATATGGTAGGGGCTCTACTGGACACCACCAGAGCCACCAGGGGAGGTGCGGCTGCGACGGGTGACCGATGGGCGCGCAGGCGCTTCAGGCGGTCGGTCGTCGAGCCGAAATCCGTGACAGACACCGCTGACCGTTCCCGCTCCCACGGCCTTAAGGGTAGGGGAGGGGCCCGTGACACCGCTACGACAGCGACCTTCGCCGCCGAAGCGGACGCACAGGTCTGGTCCCCGCCCAGCTGGGAGGAGATCGTCAGCACACACAGTGCCCGGGTCTACCGCCTCGCCTACCGCCTCACGGGCAACCAGCACGACGCCGAGGACCTGACGCAGGAGGTGTTCGTCCGCGTCTTCCGCTCGCTGTCGACGTACACCCCCGGCACCTTCGAGGGCTGGCTGCACCGCATCACGACCAACCTCTTCCTGGACATGGTCCGCCGCCGCCAGCGCATCCGCTTCGACGCGCTCGGTGACGACGCGGCCGAGCGGCTCCCCAGCCGCGAGCCCTCCCCGCAGCAGCACTTCAACGACACCCACTTCGACGCCGACGTGCAGCAGGCGCTGGACACCCTCGCGCCCGAGTTCCGCGCCGCCGTGGTGCTCTGCGACATCGAGGGCCTGTCGTACGAGGAGATCGCCGCCACGCTCGGCGTCAAGCTGGGCACGGTCCGCAGCCGGATCCACCGCGGCCGCTCCCACCTGCGCAAGGCGCTCAAGCACCGCTCCCCGGCGGCGCGCGCCGAGGAGCGCGAGCGCGAACAGCGGACGCTCACCTCGCTCACTACAGGGGAGGTCGGAATCGCGTGAGCGGTACAGGCGGTCCGTCCCCCGCCGAGCATCATCTCGGCGACCGCCTCGCGGCTCTGGTCGACGGGGAGTTGGGGCATGACGCGCGCGAGCGGGTGCTCGCGCATCTCGCTACGTGTGGAAAGTGCAAGGCGGAGGCCGACGACCAGCGACAGCTGAAGAACGTCTTCGCGGCAACCGCGCCCCCCGGTCCCTCCGAGGGGCTGCTGGCGCGTCTCCAGGGCCTGCCCGGGGGTGATGCCGACGGCTTCGGAAGTCGGCTGGGCCGCGGTGGTCTCGGCGGCGGCGCGTTCGGTGGTGAGATCACCGACGGCGGCGAGTTCGAGGCGCGCGGCGGCTCGTTCCGGTACGCACCGTCCGGCGGCCATGCCGTCGGCGCGGTGCCGCGGCAGCCGCGCTCGCGCGGGTTCCGCATCCACGAGACGGAGCGGCCCGCGCCGCAGCGCCGCCGGTTCGCCGCCGCGGCGGCCGGTGCCGTGTCGCTGGCGGCGTTCGCGCTCGGCGGCGCGCTGCCGCTGGAAGCGGCGGTGGACGCACCGGCCGGCCGTGCGGACGGCACCGGCAGCCAGACGACACCGCTCGGCACCACCCCGGGCCTCTACGGCCGGCCGGGCCCGGCCCACGGCGCGTCCCTGTTCGGGACGGGCACCCCCTGGCCCCGGTCGCTCCCGGCCGCGGGGGTGACCTCCGAGCCGGCGCCCAGCTCGCTGGGGCTCACCGGACCGTCGGCGCCGTCGGCGGCCCGCCCCGCCCCGCCGCTGTCGCTCTCCCTGGTCTCCTGGCCGTCCGCGCTGACGGTGCAGACGGGCCAGGGCCTGCCGTACCACCTCGCGCCGGGCACCACGTCGCCGCTGTCCGGTGCCCGCGTCCTGGGACCGGCGCTGCCGTCCGCGGACGCCGGACGCCCGCCGGCCGGGGCCGTCGCGCCGTCCGGCCCCGCCTCCCGGGAGACGATGACCGCCCACCACCCCGCCGAGCGCTGACCGGGCCCTGCGCGAGGCCGCGCGGACCTGGTTGAATCGCTGTCCGGGCGGCGTTCGCTTGTCGGGCGCGCCGCCGGTGAGGTGGCGGAGCCCGTGTGACCAGCGGGCGAATCGGTGGGGAGAGCATGGACGAGGGGACGGCCGCCGGGCCGAAGCGCAACTGGTGGAGCCGGCCGGGCCAGCGGCCCGCGCATCCGGCGGCGGACCCCGCCGCGCCCGGTTCCACGGCACCCGAGGCGGAACGGGGCGCTGCGGCACGGGAGTTTCCGGCGGAGGCCGCGGGAACGGCGGGAAGCGCGGAGGTTTCCGGAGCGGCGGAGGTGCCGGGCGCTCCGGGGGTGCCGGATGCCGCGCCGGTGGCGGGCGGACCGTCCGGACCGTCGGCCGGTGGCCCGTCCGGCATATCGGACGATGTCGCGGCGGCGGACAGCCCGTCCGGGGCGACGTCCAAGGCCGCGGCGGCCGACAGCCCGTCCACCGCACCGGCCGGAGACTCGTCGATGCCCGGCGAACAGCCCGGAGCCATGCCTGACGCTACGTCAGGCGCCACGTCAGGCGACGCCTCCGATGCGACCGCCTCCGGTCCTGCCACGTCCGATGCTGTCGTGTCCGGCCCGGCCCCTTCCGATGCGACCGCCTCCGGCCCGGCCCCTTCGGATGGCCCCAGCGCCTCTCAGTTCCCCGCGCCACCGGTCGCCCCGCCGCAGCAGCAGCCGTTGCACCCCCAGGACCCCTACGGCACGCCTCCGTACGGAGATCCCGGCCCCTGGGCCCCCGCGCCGCCGGTGCAGCGCCCGACGGCCACCCCTGCACACGGCACCGGAGTCCCGCCGCAGAGCGCGGGCAACGCACCACACCACACCGCACCGCACGCGGCCGCCCCGCCGTCCGGCCGGCAGTCCCCCTACGGCACCGGCGCCCCCGTACCGCCGCCCCAGCAGCCGTTCCCCGCCCAGCCGCAGCCCCCTGCGGCCCCGGGCGCGCCCCAGCCGCAGCCGTACGCCGACTCCGCCCGCACCCCGATGCCACAAGCCGAGCCGACGGCCCCGCACGACCCGCCCCCGCACGGCACCCCCGAGACCACTCCGCCCACCGGCACCGGCACCACCCTGCTCACCAAGGGCGACGGCGCGCAGCCGCCCGTCGTGGCGCACGACGCGTCCGGCGCCCCGCTCCCGCCCGAGGCGCACGGCGCGCCCCACCCAGGTCAGCCGCCCGTACCTCAGCCGGGTGCGCCCGCCACCCACCAGCAGGGCGAGGGGTCCGGCCACTGGCAGTACGACCCGTGGCGGGCGCCGCAGCACGGTGCCGCGATGCCGCTGGGCACGCCGCCCCCGCCCCCGGCGGCCCCCCGGCGCAACCGCCGCGGCGTGCTGGCCGCCGGGGCGGTCGCGCTGGCCCTCCTGGCGGGCGGTATCGGCGGCGGCGTCGGCGCGTACATCGAGCGCAACGGCGGCCTGGGCTCCATCGAGCTGCCGCAGGCCACCGGCGACCAGGGCGGCCGGAAGCCGGACAGCGTGGCCGGCATCGCCCAGGCGGCCCTGCCCAGCGTGGTCACCCTGCACGTCCGCGGCAACGCGGAGCAGGGCACCGGCACCGGCTTCGTGCTCGACAAGCAGGGCCACATCCTCACCAACAACCACGTCGTCGAGCCGGCCGGCACCGGCGGCGAGATATCGGTCTCCTTCAGCGGCGGGGAGACCGCCAAGGCCAAGGTCATCGGCCGGGACGGCGGCTACGACCTGGCCGTCGTGCAGGTCCAGGGCGTCTCCGGGCTGCGTCCGCTGGCGCTCGGCGACTCCGACTCCGTCCGCGTCGGCGACCCGGTCGTGGCGATCGGCGCCCCGTACGACCTCGCCAACACCGTGACCGCGGGCATCATCAGCGCCAAGCAGCGGCCGATCACCGCGGGCGGCAAGAAGGGCGACGGCAGCGACGTCTCGTACGTGGACGCCCTGCAGACCGACGCCCCGATCAACCCCGGCAATTCCGGCGGCCCGCTCGTCGACTCCCGGGCCCGGGTGATCGGCATCAACAGCGCCATCCGCGCGGCCGACAGCTCCGGCGGCGGGCTGGAGGGCGGCGGCCAGGGCGGCAGCATCGGCCTGGGCTTCGCCATACCGATCAACCAGGGCAAGTGGGTGGCCGAGCAGCTGATCAACAAGGGCAAGGTCATGCACCCGGTGATCGGCGTCACGCTGGAGATGGAGTACGCGGGCGACGGCGCCCGGGTCAGCTCCCGGAGCAAGGACGGCGGTGCCCCCGTCACACCCGGCGGACCGGGCGCCAAGGCGGGCATCCAGCCGCGCGACGTGATCACCAAGGTGGACGGGCAGCCCGTGCACAGCGGCGAGGAGCTGATCATCAAGATCCGCAGCCACCGGCCGGGGGACCGGCTCGCGCTGACCCTGCTCCGGGCCGGCAAGGAACGGACCGCGCAGCTCACCCTGGGCGCCTCCAGCCGGGAGTGAGCGCCCGGCCGGGCCCGGGCGCCGACCGTTTGCACGGTGTTGGGGCGGGCGACTCCCGTCGGACGGGCGGGGCCAGGTACCGTGATAGGCGGCCTGGCCCATAGGCCCGACACGTCCCCCTAGGTCCCCCTGGGACCCGGTAGGCCACGGATTACCCAAGGAGCTGCAAGGTGTTCTTCGACATAGGACCCCTAGAGCTGGTCGCGCTCGTGATCCTTGCGGTTCTGATCTTCGGGCCGGACAAGCTGCCCAAGGTGATCTCGGATGTCATGGGTTTCGTGCGCAAGGTGCGGGCGTTCTCGGACAACGCCAAGGAGGACATCCGCAGCGAGCTGGGGCCGGAGTTCAAGGACTTCGAGTTCGAGGACCTCAAGCCGCGCAACTTCGTGCGCAAGCACGTGCTGGAGAACGACCAGTACGGCCTCCAGGAGATCCGCAACGGCTTCGACCTGAAGCAGGAGATGGCCGAGGTCACGGACGCGGTGCACGGCACCGACGGCGCCTCCTCCGCCGACCGGGGGTCCGCGTCCCGGGTGAGCTTCGCCAAGGGCGCCCCGGACGCCGGCGCCGGCTCCGGCGGCGGGACCACCGCGCCGGACATGTTCAAGAAGGGCGCGAAGCCGTCGCCGGGCGAGCGCCCGCCGTTCGACCCCGATGCCACCTGACTCGTCTTATGCAAGCCTTATGCCCGCTGGTGCCGACCGGGTTGACTATGCTCCCCGTGTCCGGGGTGAGGTCGCCTGAGGGGGGCGGGCCGCCCACGACGCAGGGCAACGAGGAGGCTCCGCGCAGATGGAGACGACGGGTCGGGCAGGAGTACGGGCGGTCACCGCCGGCGCCGGGCGGAAGGTCGACGGCTATCTGATGGCCGCATTTCCGTGGTACGGACTCGACGACGCGTTCACCGGTCCCCGTTGGCTGATGCAGGTCGGTGCGGCCGCGGACGGCACGGTCGAGCACGGCGCCACCGGCCACGGCCAGGAGCCCACCATAAAGGTGGAGACCGCGCCGGACGCGGAGCGTTTCGCGGTGGTGGTGACCGTCGCCAGCCGGCCGGTCCGGCGCAGCGCCGACGGTACGGGGGTCCTGGAGGCCACCTCGGTCTCCACGGCGGCCTGGCTCGCCGGGTCGGGCCTGCTCTCGCGCACCTGGCCGACACAGATGGACCGCACCCTCCGCCAGGACTGGCTCGACCAGCAGACGATGCTCGCCTGGGAGCTGGCCGACGACCTCGGGGGCGAGGGCTGGAGCGCGCTGACCCTGCCGGTGGACGGTGTGCCGACGCCGTTCCGCTACCGGGAGTCGGAGTACGGCTGGGTGCTGGCCGGCTCGGCGGGCGACGGCCCCGGGGGCGTGCACATCGGGGCGTACGGGCGCGGGATGAGCGCGTACGGGCTGGGCTTCGCCGTGGTCAAGGACCTCGGCGTGTACGAGAACGGCGGGACCGGCGCGGGCCCGCAGGACGCCGAGGACGCGCGGGCGGACGACGTGCCCGCGGAGGGCGTGGCCGCGGACTGAGGGGGAGCGGCCGGATGCCACCACGAAGAAGGGGCGAGCCCATCGGGCCCGCCCCTCCGCACGTTCCGGCCGCCGCCCGGGCGGCGGCCGGAACGGCTCAGAACTTGTTGCGCGGGGTGATCCCCAGCGACATGCCCGCCAGGCCGCGCTGCCGGCCGCCCAGCTTGCCCGCGATGGCGCGGATCGCCGCGCCGGCGGGGGACTCCGGGTCGGTCAGCACCACCGGTTTGCCCTCGTCGCCGCCCTCGCGCAGCCGTACGTCGATCGGGATGGCGCCCAGCACCGGCACCTGGGTGCCGGTCGTCTTCGTCAGGCCCTCGGCGACCCGCTCGCCGCCGCCGGTGCCGAACACGTCCACCATCTCGTCGCAGTGCGGGCAGGGCAGCCCGGACATGTTCTCCACCACGCCGACGATCTTCTGGTGGGTCTGTACGGCGATGGAGCCGGCCCGCTCGGCGACCTCCGCCGCGGCCTGCTGCGGGGTCGTGACGACCAGGATCTCCGCGTTCGGGACCAGCTGGGCCACCGAGATGGCGATGTCGCCGGTGCCCGGGGGCAGGTCGAGCAGCAGCACGTCCAGGTCGCCCCAGTACACGTCGGCCAGGAACTGCTGGAGCGCGCGGTGCAGCATCGGGCCGCGCCAGACCACCGGGGCGTTGCCCGGGGTGAACATGCCGATGGAGATCACCTTCACGCCGTTGGCGGACGGCGGCATGATCATGTTCTCGACCTGGGTGGGCCGGCCGTCCACGCCCAGCATGCGGGGCACCGAGTGGCCGTAGATGTCGGCGTCCACCACACCGACCTTCAGGCCGTCGGCCGCCATCGCCGCGGCCAGGTTGACCGTCACCGAGGACTTGCCGACGCCGCCCTTGCCGGAGGCGACCGCGTAGACCCGGGTCAGCGAGCCCGGCTTGGCGAACGGCACCTCGCGTTCGGCGGTGCCGCCGCGCAGCGAGGAGGCCAGCTCCTTGCGCTGCTCGTCGCTCATCACGTCGAGCTCGACCTCGACGCCGGTGACCCCCTCGACGCGCGCCACGGCGTCCCGCACGTTCGCGGAGATCGTCTCGCGCATCGGGCAGCCGGCGACCGTCAGGTAGACCGCCACCGCGACCGTGCCGTCCGCCGCGATCTCCACCGATTTGACCATGCCGAGGTCGGTGATGGGGCGGTGGATCTCGGGGTCGTTCACCGTGGCGAGCGCGGCGCGGACCGCGTCCTCGCTGGGCGCTGCGCCTTGGGGCGTGTCGGTAGCCATGCCCCAAGGGTAAGGCGCGTGAGGGGGCCTCCGGAAAGGCCGGTCGGCGGTCGTGTTCGTCACTCCGGCGCGGGCCGGCCGCCCGCCCTGCCGTGCGCGGTCCGGCCCTACTCCCGGCGCCGGACCTCCGCGTCGCTCTCCGCGTCCACCAGCTGACGCAGCTCCAGCTCCTTGAGCACGTCCTGGAGTTCGGAGCGGATCCAGTCGCGGGTGGCCACCTCGCCCAGGCCCAGCCGGAGCGCCGCCACCTCCCGGGTCAGGTATTCGGTGTCGGCGATGGCGCGCTCGTTCTGCTTGCGGTCCTGTTCGCGGGTGACCCGGTCCCGGTCGTCCTGCCGGTTCTGCGCGAGCAGGATCAGCGGGGCCGCGTAGGACGCCTGGAGCGAGAGCATCAACGTCAGGAAGATGAACGGGTACTTGTCGAAGCGCAGATGGTCGGGTGCGGAGACGTTCCAGATGATCCACACCACGATGATCACCGTCATCCAGACGATGAACCGGCCGGTCCCCAGGAAACGGGCGATCTTCTCCGACAGCCGCCCGAACGCCTCCGGGTCGTACTCCGGCAGCAGGCTCCGGCGCGGCGCCCGCGGCTGGTCCAGGCGCACCCGGGGGCGCCCGCCGCCCAGGCCGGGCCCGGGAGCCGTGTTCAGCGCCCGCGCACGCTCCTTCACACCGTCCCGTTCCTCAACGCCCATCGTCCGGCTCTCCCTCCCGGTCCGCCGCCGCGCCGGGCGGGCCGTGCATCTCCGCCTCGCGCCAGTCCTCGGGCAGCAGGTGGTCCAGTACGTCGTCGACGGTCACCGCGCCCAGCAGCGAGCCGCTCTCGTCCACGACTGGCGCCGCGACCATGTTGTAGGTGGCCAGATAGCTGGTCACCTCGTTCAGCGGGGTGCCCGGCGGCAGCGGCGGCAGATCGGTGTCGGCGATGGAGCTGACGAGCGTGAACGGCGGGTCGCGCAGCAGCCGCTGGAAGTGCACCAGGCCCAGGTACTTGCCGGTCGGCGTCTCGTCCGGCGGCCGGCACACGTAGACCTGCGCGGCCAGCGACGGGGAGAGGTCCGGGTCGCGCACCCGGGCCAGCGCGTCCGCGATCGTCGCGTCCGGCCGCAGCACGATCGGCTCGGTCGTCATCAGACCGCCCGCGGTCCGCTCCTCGTACGCCATCAGGCGCCGTACGTCCGCCGCCTCGTCCGGCCGCATCAGGCCCAGCAGCCGTTCCTTCTCCTCCTCCGGCAGTTCGGAGAGCAGATCGGCGGCGTCGTCCGGGTCCATCGCCTCCAGGACGTCGGCGGCCCGCTCCTCCGCGAGCTTGCCCATGATCTCGACCCGGTCGTCCTCCGGCAGCTCCTCCAGCACGTCCGCCAGCCGGGCGTCGTCCAGCGCCGCGGCCACCTCGCCGCGCCGCTTCGGCGTCAGATGGTGCAGGGCGCTGGCCAGGTCGGCCGGGCGCAGCTGGTCGAAGGTGGCCAGCAGGCTCTCCGCGCCCTGCCCGTCCTCCTCCAGCGAGAACCCGGTCACCGCCGACCACTCGACCGTCAGCACCTCTCCCTTGCGGCGCAGCGCCCCGCCCCGGCCCTTCCGTACGAAGACCTTGTCGATCTCCCAGTCGCGGCGGGCCGGCAGCTGGATGATGCCGATATCCAGGACGGTGGCCTCCTCGTCCGTCTCGACCAGCCGCACCCGGCGGTCCAGCAGCTCGCCGAGGACCAGCGTCTCCGAGGCGCGCTGCTCGAAGCGCCGCATGTTGACCACGCCGGTGGTGATGACCTGGCCGGACTCCACGCCCGTCACCCGGGTCATCGGCAGGAAGATCCGGCGGCGGCTGATCACCTCGACGACCAGGCCCAGCAGCCGGGGCGGCCGGCCGCCGACCCGCAGCAGCGCCACCAGGTCGCGCACCCGGCCGACCTGGTCGCCGTTGGGGTCGAAGACGGCGATGCCCGAGAGATGCGAGACGAACACCCGGGGGGTGACCACCGCCATGCCGAGTGCCTCCGCTTCCGTTCCGCCGCCGCCTGTACGGGCCGCCGCGTCGCCACGGCCGCGCCCGTTCCTGCCTCGCGTTACGTGTTGCCGCTCATCCGCAGGTGAAGCCCCCCGCAGAGCCTTGATCCGAATTCAGGCTAACGTGCACCGGCCGGTGCCGCCCGGGTGGGAAGGGCCGTACGGTGTCCACCACGCACTCCGCCGTACGACGTGCCCGGCCCCGGGTACGCTGCCGTACTGCCGCCGAGGTCATCCGCACCAGGAAGCAGAGCCGTCGTGACCACATTCCCCTCGGCAGGCCCCGCCCGGGCCTGCTCCCGCCGCCCGGCCGTGCCCCGTCGCAGGAGCGGGGCGGCGCTGACGGCGGCGGTGTGCGCGGTGCTCGCCGGGGCGCTGGCGGGCTGCGCGGCGGAGGACCCGGACGCCGGGACGAACGGGGTCGGCAAGCTGCCCGCCGACCAGATCCAGTCCAAGGCGCAGACGGCCGCCCGCGGTGCCGGAACGGTACGGCTCGCCGGCAACCTGGTCAGCCAGGGCCGCACCTACAAGCTCGACATGCGGCTCGGACGGAACGGCGCCGAGGGGCAGCTGTCCACCAAGGCCGCCACCTTCCAGCTGCTGCGGGTCGGCGACGCGCTGTACCTGAAGGCGGACGCCGGCTTCTGGGAGCGCGAGAAGAGCGCCAACCCCTCGAAGAACGACGGGACGGCCGCCTCCAAGCTCGTCGGCAAGTACGTGAAGGTGCCCGCCACCGACCCCGTCTACAAGCGCTTCAGCGGCTTCACGGACAAGGGCGTGCTCCTGAGCAGCCTGCTCGGCCTGCACGGCAAGCTGACCACCGGCGAGCGCGGCACCCTGGACGGCACCCGCACCATCCGCATCGCCGCCGGCCAGGGCGCGGGCGGCACGCTCGACGTCTCCCTCGAAGGCAAGCCCTACCCGCTCCGGCTGCGCCGCGCGGGCGGCGCCGGCGAGATCCGCCTCACCGACTGGGACAAGCCGGTGGAACTCCGGGCCCCCGAGGCCGGCCAAGTGATCGACTACGGCAAGCAGATCACGACCGGCGACTAGGTGCGCTCCCCGCTCACTTGCTGTGCATGATCTGGATCAGGTTGCCGCAGGTGTCGTCCAGGACCGCGGTGGTGACCGTGCCCATGTCCGCCGGCTCCTGGGTGAAGACCACGCCGAGGCCGCGCAGCCGGTCGTACTCGGCCCGGACGTCGTCCACGGCGAAGGAGGTGGCCGGGATGCGGTCCTGGACCAGGGCCGTCTTGTACGGCTGCACCGCGGGGTGGCCGGAGGGCTCCAGCAGCAGTTCGGTCCCGTCGGGGTCCTCCGGCGAGACCACGGTCAGCCACCGGGCCGGGCCGCCCAAGGGGATGTCGTGCTTCTTCACGAAGCCCAGTACGTCGGTGTAGAAGCGCAGGGCCTTCTCCTGGTCGTCGACGAAGACGCTGGTGACGTAGATCCTCATGGGGTGCTCTCCGGTGTGTCGGCTCTGAGCCATCGGGTCATGATGCGTTCAAGAGGTGCGGTGTCCAGGTCGTGGAACTTGTAGCGGCCCTCGCGCCGCGAGGCGACCAGCCCCGCCGATTCCAGTACGGCCAGATGCTGGCTGATCGCCTGGCGGGACAGCCCCAGGCCGTGTTTCGTCGCCAGCCGCGCGCATATCTCGAACAGTGTCTGGCCGTTCCGCTCCACCAGCTCGTCGAGGATGTGCCGACGGGTGGGGTCGGCCAGCGCCTTGAAGACCTCTTCCGCCATGGCCGCCACGATAGGCAAGTGGAGACTTGCCTATCGAGGCAGGGGGCGGCGTTGTCCGGGGCATGCCGAAGGGGGCGTGCCGGAAGCGGTGTGTGGGTGACAGGGAGGGACGTGCCGGAAGCGGTGTGTGGGCGTCCGGTAGGGGCGCCTGGGGTGCCGGGAAGGCGGCGGGACGGCCGCCATACGGGGCCGCTCCGGCGCGGCCCCGCCCTCAGCCCCTGCGCTTCCCGCGCAGGAGCTTCGGGAGACCCGCCGGGACGGGGTTGCGGGTGGTGGCCGGGGTGGGCAGGGGCGTGGCGGCCTCGGAGGAGCCGTCGAACTCCGTACGGGCCGCCGCCTCCGTGACCGGCTCCAGCCGCAGGACGCGGCACTCGCGCGCCCAGCGCCGCGGCATCGTCTCCGCGTCCGGCGCGTTCAGCCGCTTGCCCTTGAGGTCCTCCACGGCGGCCTGCCACGCCTCGCCGTCCGGCGTCAGCTCGGTGACCCGGGCCTGCCAGCTGACCAGCCGTCCGCCCTTGTCCTTGCTGCGTACGGTGACGGTCGCGGTGCCGCCGTCCGCCAGGCCGAGATCGTGCAGCGGCTGCTCGTCGGCCGGGTCGGCCGCCCGGTCCGTACCGCCGCCGGCGCCCGCCCCGACGACGCACGCGGCCCCGTCGTGCCAGACGTGCCACAGGGCCCGCGCCGGGCCGGTGACGCCCCGTACCCAGATGAGGCCGGACTTCTTCGTGGCCTCTTCGATGAGCGCGCGGTCCAGCAGCGCCTGCGACACGGTCTCCGTCATGGGGCCAGCCTAATGGGCGACGGGCGGGCCGCCCGGGGCGTACGGCGTCACAGCCAGCCGTTGCGCTTGAAGCCGCGGTGGATGCCGAAGCAGATGCCGACCGTGACCAGCAGGACGAGCGGGTAGCCGTACTTCCACTTCAGCTCGGGCATGTACTCGAAGTTCATGCCGTAGATCCCGGCGATCATCGTGGGCACCGCGAAGATCGCCGCCCATGAGGTGATCCGGCGCATGTCCTCGTTCTGCGCCACCGTCGCCTGCGCCAGGTTGGCCTGGAGGATCGAGTTGAGCAGGTCGTCGAAGGAGAGCACCTGCTCGCTGACCCGGGCCAGGTGGTCGGCCACGTCCCGGAAGTACTTCTGGATGTCGGAGTCGATCAGCCGCATCGGCCGCTCGCTGAGCACCTGCATCGGCCGCAGCAGCGGCGACACGGCCCGCTTGAACTCCAGGACCTCCCGCTTGAGTTGGTAGATCCGCCCGGCGTCGCCGCCCTTCGCCTGGTTCCTGCCCGCGCCCTTGCCGTCCGACCCGGAGCTGAAGACGTCGATCTCCACCTCGTCGATGTCGTCCTGCATCGCGCCGGCCACCGCGATGTAGCCGTCCACGACCTGGTCGGCGATGGCGTGCAGCACCGCCGAGGGGCCCTTGCCGAGCAGCTCGGGGTCGTCCTGGAGGCGGTGGCGCAGCGCGCGCAGCGAGCCCTGGCCGCCGTGCCGCACGGTCACGATGAAGTCCCGCCCGGTGAAGCACATCACCTCGCCGGTCTCGACCACCTCACTGGTGGCGGTCAGCTCGGCGTGCTCGACGTAGTGGACCGTCTTGAAGACGGTGAACAGGGTGTCGTCGTAGCGCTCCAGCTTGGGCCGCTGGTGGGCGTGGACGGCGTCCTCCACGGCCAGCGGGTGCAGGCCGAACTCCCGCGCGATCTCCGCGAATTCCGCCTCGGTGGGCTCGTGCAGCCCGATCCAGGCGAACCCCCCCTCGCTGCGCACGCCCGCCATCGCCTCGGACGGCGTGACGTGGTCGCTGACGCGCCGGCCGTCGCGGTAGACGCCGCAGTCCACGATGGCGCTGTTGGTGTGGGCGGGCTTGCGGAGGTCGGTCTCGTACTCGTACGGGGAGTCCTCGCGCCGCCGGGACGGGCGGACGGCGGCACGCAGGTCGCGGATCATCGACATGGGCAGGCTCCTTCACGGGCCGGCCGCCAGCCGCGGGCGCGCGGCGTAACGCTGCCCGGAACGTGGACGTACGCGTCGGCGCAGGCCATACGTCCGCAAAGCGGGCGGCGCTCCGTGCGCAGGACTGACGGCAGTTCGCAGAAAACACGGAAACGGGAGTCGAAGGCGCTCTTCCGTCATCTGCTTCCGGCGCGAAGGCACTTCGCGGGTTTCACCGCGGGCGGCGGGGGTACGGAAGCCCCTGGATCAAGAAAGCCGCTGGGCGCGCGGGGAGATGACGGGAGAACTGTCGGTACTGCACGGTCGACTTGGATCCACCGCAGCCCCACCTCCTCCGGCCGGTCCCCGTTGGGGGACGAACGTCATTCCCTGACCAGACGGCAAGGCTATCAGTCGACAGAACCGATCCGGTGCGCCTTTGCCCGTTCCATACGAACGGCGCGGCACCGGCCCTGCGCCCGCCCGCCGGGCAGCGGCGGCCGGCCCCGGACCCGGGCCTATGCTCGCGGCATGTCTGACGTTCTTGAGCTGGTCGAAGCCCGCCTGCGCACGACCCTGGGCGAGCCGGACGCGCGCGCCGCCGTCACCTTCCTCGGGACCGACCGGATCGAGGTGCTGCGCTTCACCGGCGGCGGCCCGGACGGCGACCTCGTGCGATACGTCACCCTCGGAATGTCGGACCGGCCGATGACCGACCCGACGGCCGTGCTGGCCGACCCGGTGCGCGGCCCGCGCGCCGAACTGGTGCTGTCGGTGCGGGCCGGCCGCGCCGACACCGCCAAGGTGCTCCGCCCGCTCGCCGTGCTCGCCGCGTCCCCGCAGGTCGAGGGCGTGATCGTGGCGCCGGGGGCGTCGCTGGACGTGGGGGAGCCGCTGTGGCCGGGGGCCCCGTTCACCGCTGTCCTGGTCGCGGAGTCCGGCGGCCTGGTCGAGGACCTGGAACTGGAAGAGCCGCTGGACCCGGTCCGCTTCCTGCCGCTGCTGCCGATGACGCCCAACGAGGCCGCCTGGAAGCGGGTGCACGGCGCCGAGGCGCTCCAGGAGCGGTGGCTCAAGAACGGCACGGACCTGCGTGATCCGCTGCGTGCCGGGGTGCCGTTGACGTGAGCCGGGGCCGGTGCGCCGGCCGTACGGCAGGACGGCACGGCGCGCGCCCCGGGCGGGTGGCGCGCCGTACCGCGGTACGGGGCCGGTCAGCCGGCGAAGGCGGACACGCCGTCCTCGGTGGCGTGCTGCGGCTCCAGCTCGTGTGCCCGCAGCGTCAGCGCCCGGCGCCGTACGCCCACGATGCCCGCGCCGACGAGCGCCGCCAGCGCCGCGATCACGAACGGGATGTGCACGTCGGTCCATTCCTCGATCTTCGGCGCCAGGAACGGGGCCGCCGCGGCGGCGAACCAGCGCACGAAGTTGTAGCCCGCGCTCGCCACCGGCCGCGGCGCGTCGGAGACGCCGAGGGCCAGCTCGGTGAAGACGGTGTTGTTCAGGCCGATGAAGGCGCCGGAGACGATCGTGCAGACGACGGCGGTGGTGTGGTCGCCGTACCCGAGCACCAGCAGGTCGGCGGCGAGCAGCACCAGCGAGCCGCCCAGCACCTTCAGCGATCCGAAACGCTCCTGGACGCGCGGCGCCACCAGCACGGAGAAGACGGCGAGCAGCACGCCCCAGGCGAAGAAGACGCCACCGGACTTGTACGGGCTCATGTCCAGTACGAACGGCGTGAAGGCCAGCACCGTGAAGAAGGCGTAGTTGTAGAAGAACGCGGAGACGGCGGCGGAGGCCAGGCCGCCGTGGCCGAGCGCCTTCACCGGGTCCAGCACCGAGGTCTTACGGGCCGGCCGGGGCTGCTCCTTGAGGAACACCGTGATCGCGATGAAGCCGACGGCCATCAGGACGGCGGTGCCGAAGAAGGGGTAGCGCCACTTCATGTCGCCGAGGACCGCGCCGAGCAGCGGCCCGCAGGCCATGCCGAGGCCGAGCGCCGACTCGTACAGCAGGATCGCCGCGGCGCTCCCGCCCGCCCGTCGCCCACCACCACCCCGAGCCGAATCGCTCCGCGATGCCCCTATGACCCGTCGCCCGCCACCACCCCGAGCCGAATCGCTCCGCGATGCCCCTATGGGATTCGCGGCACCCACGATGACGGCCAGCGAGGTGGAGACGAACAGCGCGTTGCCCAGACCCCAGCCGGCCCGGAAGCCGACCAGCTCGCCCACCGATGAGGATGTGCCGGACAGGGCGGCGAAGAGCACCACGAGCGCCAGCCCGGCGAGCAGCGTCTTGCGGCCGCCGATCCGGCTGGAGACGAAGCCGGTGACCAGCATCGCGACCGCGGTGATCAGAAAGTAGGAGGTGAACAGCAGGGAGACCTGGCTGTTGGAGGCGTGCAGGCCCCGGGCGATCGAGGGGAGGATCGGGTCGACCAGGCCGATGCCCATGAAGGCGACGACCGAGGCGCCCGCCGTGGCCCAGACGGCCATCGGCTGGCGCAGGATGCTTGTGCCGCCCTCGTCGAACGGATCCTCTCCGGCGCCGCCGTGGCCGCTCGTACCGCTTGCCCGCATGCCGCTGTCCCCTTCCTGTTCCGGTTGCGTGCGTCGGGGCCGCGTGTCCGCCGGGTCCGGCGCTTCCGCATGAAACGTTGCTGTTTACACACAATAAGTTAGTCGGCCTAAAGGGTGCAAGCTACAACTACTGATGGCGGGTGCCCGGCCGGGGCTCCGGATGGGTGATCGTCCTTGACGCGGCGCCCGGCCGGGAGGACCGTGGGGCTCTATGAGGGGCGAACCCAGTTGCCCGAAGTGCGGTGGCCGGGTGCGGGCGCCCGGTCTCTTTGCCGACTCCTGGCAGTGCGGCGTGCACGGCACCGTGCACCCGCTGCAACCGGTGGTCCCGCCCAGCGTCGAAGCGCTGGCCGTGGTGGTGAGCCGTGCCCAGGTGCCGGTGTGGATGCCGTGGCCGCTGCCCGTCGGCTGGCTGTTCACGGGCGTGGCCTGCGCGGGTGACGACCGCAGCGGCGGTCGTGCCACCGCCGTGGCCTGCTCGGGGCCGGGACCGCTCGGCGGCCCCGGCGAACTGCTGCTGATCGCCGAGGAACTGGGCGTCGGCCTCGGCGCGCGCTACGCGGGCATCGACGGCCCGGACCCGGGCCCGTACATGTGCGTGGACAAGCCGCCGCACGTGAAGGTGCTGGCGGCCGGACGTCCGACGCCTCTGTGGCACGTGGAAGGGGCGCCCGAGGACCGCGCGGTCTTCGCCGGGGAGGCGCGCGGGCTGTGGCTGTGGGCGGTGGTCTGGCCGGCCGAGTCGGGGCTGCTGCTGTACGACGAACTGGTGCTGACCGACCTGCGGGACGCGGGCGCCGAGGTGGACCTGCTGCCGTGCGGGGCGTTGTCGCCGCGGTTGCTCACGTGAGGGCGGGGCGGCGGGAGCCGTCCGTGCGAGGGCGTGGGACGACGGCGGGGCGCGGCAGTGCCGGCGTGGCAGCTGAGATGTCCGGGGGCTGAGGCCCCGCGGGCCCCGGGCCCGGTCCGGGCGCCTGTTCGAGGGGTCCATGGGCGGCCGGTATCCTGCTGGTGTCCCCTGGCCGGCCCCGCAGCAGTCTGGAGTTCCGCGTCGTGCGCATCGACCTGCACACCCACTCCACTGCTTCCGACGGTACGGACACCCCCGCCGAGCTGGTACGCAACGCCGCGGCTGCCGGGCTGGACGTCGTCGCGCTGACCGACCACGACTCCGTGCGCGGGCATGCCGAGGCCAGGGCCGCGCTGCCCGCAGGACTCACGCTGGTCACCGGCGCCGAGCTGTCCTGCCGCATCGGCGGCGTGAGCATGCACATGCTGGCGTACCTCTTCGACCCCGACGAGCCCGAATTCGCCCGCGAGCGGGAGCTGGTGCGCGACGACCGGGTGCCGCGCGCCCGGGGCATGGTCGCCAAGCTCCAGGAGCTGGGCGTTCCGGTCACCTGGGAACAGGTGGCGCGGATCGCCGGGGACGGCACGGTGGGCCGTCCGCACGTCGCCGCCGCGATGGTGGAGCTGGGCGTCGTCGAGACCGTCTCCGGCGCCTTCACCCCGCAGTGGCTCGCCAACGACGGCCGGGCCTACGTCGACAAGCACGAACTGGACCCGTTCGACGCTATACGCCTGGTCAAGGCCGCGGGCGGGGTCACCGTCTTCGCGCATCCGCTGGCGGTCAAGCGCGGCCGGGTCGTCCCCGAGAGCGTCGTGGGCGAGCTGGCGGCGGCCGGACTGGACGGCATCGAGGTGGACCACATGGACCACGACGACGCCACGCGGGCGCGCCTGCGCGGCCTCGCCGCCGACCTCGGCCTGCTGACCACCGGCTCCAGCGACTACCACGGCAGCCGCAAGACCGTCGCGCTCGGCGAGTACACCACCGACCCCGAGATCTACGGCGAGATCGTGCGCCGCGCGACCGGCGCCTTCCCGGTACCCGGCGCGGGTGGCTGACCCGTACCGCACCCCGGTCGGCTGACCCGTACCGGCGCTCCGGCCGACGGCCGATCACCCTGCCGTGCCGCACCCGGGCCGCGCCGGTCCGGACCGAGCTCGTCGGACCGCGCCTGCCGGGCCCCGCCTGCCCGCTCGTACGCCGGCGCGTGCACGGACCGTGCGCCCTTCCTCGCCTCCCCGCCCCCTGCCTGCGCCTCTTCTCCCCTCCCCTTCCCGCTACTCCCCGTTCCCCCCTCTCCGACCGTTGTTCCTCCGCTTGACCTGCTCTCCCGTACCACCTCCTGCAAGGCCATCACCGTGTTCGACTTCGCTGTCTTCAGCACCCTCTTCGTCACCCTGTTCGTGATCATGGATCCGCCCGGGATCATCCCGATCTTCCTCGCCCTCAGCTCCGGCCGCCCCGCCAAGGTGCAGCGCAGGATGGCCTGGCAGGCCGCCACCGTCGCCTTCTGCGTGATCGCCGTCTTCGGCCTCTTCGGCGAGCAGATCCTCGGCCGGCTGCACATCACGCCGCCCGCGCTGATGATCGCGGGCGGGCTGCTGCTCCTGCTGGTGGCACTCAGTCTGCTGACCGGCAAGTCGGAGCAGCCGACGCAGACCAAGGACGTCAACGTGGCCCTGGTGCCGCTGGGGATGCCGCTGCTGGCCGGGCCGGGCGCGATCGTCTCGGTGATCCTCGCGGTGCAGCACGCGGACGGGCTCAGCGGCGAGCTGTCGGTGTGGGCGGCGATCGTCGCCATCCATGTGGTGCTCTATGTGGTGATGCGCTTCTCGCTGGTGATCATCCGGGTGATCAAGGACGGCGGCGTGGTGCTGGTGACCCGGCTCGCCGGCATGATGCTCTCCGCGCTCGCGGTGCAGCAGATCATCAACGGCGTCATGCAGGTGGTGCGCGGCGGCTGACGGCGGGCCCGCGGGCCGGGCCCGGACACGCGAAGCGCCCCGCGCGAAGTGGTTCGTGCGGGGCGCTCCGTGCGCCGGACATGACGCGTTACGCGTGCATGAGTGACGCGGCGTGAGTCATCGGGCGGCGGTGTCGGCTGGGCGGATGTAGATGCGCTGGCCGACTGCGGCGGCCTGCTGCACGATCCGGTTGACGGAGGCGGCGTCCACGACGGTGCTGTCCACGGCGGCGCCGTCGACGTCGTCCAGGCGCATGATCTCGAAGCGCATAACGGCTTCTCCCTTCGTCTGATCCTCCTGCGGAGAACTTTGCTGTTGTACGAGGGACACGTGAGGCGTCGCTGCCTTGCGTGTCCAGTGGGTACAACGACATGCTGCCTGCAATCATTCCCTACGCTAAAGAAAATTTTCGGCCGTCTAAATACTGGTGGGTAGCGGGAGCGGTTGTGCGCGCTGAGTGACCGGCCGGACAATGGGCCCGTATGAACGACGACGTACGGCCCACCGGCCCCGCACCCGACCTCACCGCCGTGCTCGCGGGCATCGAGCGGACGAACGAGCTGCTCACACGGGTGCTCGCGGAGGTCGCCACCACCCCGTCCACCCACGCGGCCTTCGTCGACGCGGGCTATGTGTACGCGGCGGCCGGGCGGCTCGTCGCCGGCACCGAGGACCGGCGGGCCTTCGAGCTGGACGCCGAGGGCCTCATCGAGGCGTTCATCGACAAGGCCCGCACGATCTTCCCGGACAGCCGGCTGCTGCGCGTGTACTGGTACGACGGCGCCCGGCGCCGTATCCACACCGCGGAGCAGCAGCGCGTCGCCGAGCTGCCGGACGTCAAGGTCCGGCTCGGCAACCTGAACGCGAACAACCAGCAGAAGGGCGTCGACTCGCTGATCCGCTCCGACCTGGAGTCGCTGGCCCGGCACCGCGCGATCAGCGACGCGGTCCTCATCGGCGGCGACGAGGACCTGGTCTCGGCGGTGGAGGCCGCACAGGGCTACGGCGCCCGGGTCCACCTGTGGGGCATCGAGGCGGTCGGCGGGCGCAACCAGGCCGAGCCGCTGCTGTGGGAGGTGGACAGCCAGCGCACCTTCGACCTGGAGTTCTGCAAGCCGTACGTGACCCGGCGGGCCGTCGTGTACGACGCCGCGGACCCGGTGGCCGACGGCAGCGGCGGCGTGGCGCCCACCCGCGACGAGGTGCGCTTCGTCGGCGCGCGGGTCGCCGCCCGATGGCTGTCCGAACGCGGCGTCCCCTGGATCACCGAACTGCTGCCCGGCCACCCGTACCTGCCCGGCACGGTCGACCAGGAGCTGCTGACGGCCGCCGAGGCGCTGCTGCGGTACTCGCTGCGCGGGCACGCGGACCTGCGCCGGGCGCTGCGGGACGGCTTCTGGGAGCACGTACGGGCGCAGTGTTAGGGCGCGCGCGCCGGGCGCGGCCGGTGGGTCACGCCGTCGCGCGCCAGAATTCGGCGAGCGCCGCCGCCGTCTCGGCCGGGCGCTGGGCGTTGGGGGAGTGCTCCGCGCCCTCGACCACCGTGCGGCGGGCTCCCAGGCGCTCGGCCATCGCGTCCATCTCCGGCACCGGCCAGACGTAGTCCTCCGTACCCGACACGACGTGCTTGGGCAGCGGCACGGCGGCCAGCTCCGCCACCCGGTCCGGCTCCGTCAGCATCTGCCGCCCGGTGGCGGCCAGCTGCTGCGGGACGGTGTTCATCCAGCGCCGGTGGAGGAACGCGCCGATCTCGGGCGGGGTGGCGGCGTCCTCGGCCTCCGGCGGGTCGAGATCCCGCATGGCCAGCCACACCGACTGCATGTCCATCCGCCCGAGGGCGTCGATGAGCATGCGTACACGGGCCTGCTGGGTCGCGGTGATGGCGGCGGGGCCGGAACTCATGACCGTCACGGAACGGAACGGCGCGCCATCGCGCAGGACGGCGGCGCGGGTGAGGAGGCCGCCGAGGGAATGGCCGAGAACGTGGACCGGACCGGCGTCCAGAGCGCGCGCCTGAGCCAGTATGTCCTGCGCCAACTCGCCCTGTGCGTAAGCGGATTCGTCACGCGGGCCGGGTGACTCGTGCTGGCCGCGGCCGTCCACGGCCACCACCCGGAAACCCGCGGCGGCCAGCGGCTCCAGGAGCCCGATGAAGTCCTCCTTGCTGCCGGTGAAGCCGGGCACGAGCAGCGCGGTCCCGGCCGGGGGCCCGTCGGGGCGGGCGTCATGGACGGCGAACTCGCCGCGCTCGGTGACGAGTCGGCGCGCGCGGGCGCACGGGGGCAGGGTGAGGGTGGGCGGCTTGCTCATGGGACGAGGCTATCCGGGGGCGCGGGAAGCCCGCCGCGCGCGGGCGCACACGCCGACGGCCCGGCCCCGCTGAGCGGGAACCGGGCCGTCGGCGTGTGGTCGGGATCAGCCCTCGGCCGTGGCCTCCGACACGGCCTTCTTGGCGGCCGTCTTACGGGTACGCCGGGGCTTGGCCGGCGCCTCGTCCGCAGCAGCGTCGGCGGGCGGGGCCGTCTCGGCGTTCTTGGACGCGGCCGTCTTGCGGGTGCGGCGGGGTTTGGCGGGTGCCTCGTCCGCCGCGGGCTCGACGGCCTCGGTTGCCGCTTCGGTCTTCTTGGCGGCGGTCTTGCGGGTGCGGCGGGGCTTGGCGGGTGCCTCGTCCGCGACCGTCTCAGCGACCGTCTCCGTGCCCTCCGCCGTGTCGGCGGCGGCCTCGGCCTTCTTGGCGGCGGTGGTCTTGCGGGTGCGGCGCGGCTTGGCCGGAGCCTCTTCCGTCTCCGTCGCCTCCGCCGCGTCCACGGCGGCCTCGGCCTTCTTGGTGGCGGCCGTCTTGCGGGTGCGGCGGGGTTTGGCGGGTGCCTCGTCCGCCGCGGGCTCGACGGCCTCGGTTGCCGCTTCGGTCTTCTTGGCGGCGGTCTTACGGGTGCGGCGCGGCTTGGCGGGTGCCTCCTCCGCGACCGTCTCAGCGACCGTCTCCGTGCCCTCGGCCGCGTCGACGGCGGCCTCGGCCTTCTTGGCGGCAGCGGTCTTGCGCGTACGGCGGGGCTTGGCCGGAGCCTCCTCCGCGACCGTCTCAGCGACCGCCTCGGTGGCCTCCGCCGTGTCGGCGGCGGCCTCGGCCTTCTTGGCGGCGGCCGTCTTGCGGGTGCGGCGCGGCTTGGCCGGAGCCTCGTCCGCGACCGGCTCCGCGGCCGTCTCCGTGCTCTCCGCCGTCTCCACGGCGGTCTCCGCCGCGGGCTTGGCGCTGCGCGTACGGCGGCGGGGCTTGGCCGGGGCTTCGGCCTCGGTGGCCTCCGTGACGACCGGCGACTCGGCGGTGACCTGGGCCGGGACCTTGACGGTCTCGGCGGGGCCCTCGGCCGTGTCCACGGCGACGGCGGCCGTCGTGGTGGCCGTCTCGCCCGTGGCGGCGGCGTTCGCGCCACCCCGCGTACGGCGGCGGCGCGACTTGGCCGGCGCCGCGGTGGCGTCGGTCTGCGCGGCCTCGGACGCGATGCCCTCGGCGGCCGGGGCCGCCGCTTCGCGGGCCGGCGTCCCGGCGGCGGCCGACGCGCTGCCGGAACCGCCGCGCGTACGACGGCGGCGACGCGGCTGGCGCGGCCCGTCCGTGGCGGCGCCGCCGTCCTCGGCCGTACCGGAAGCGGCGGGCGCACCGGACTCGTCCACCGGCGCACCGCTCCGCGTGCGCCGGCGCTGGCGCGGCGTACGGGTGCGGCGCGGCTGCTCCTCCTCGACGGGCCCGCCGCGGCGCGGACCGCGGCCACGGCCGCCCGTCTCGCCGAGGTCCTCGACCTCTTCCGCGGCCAGCCCGGCACGCGTGCGCGCCGCGCGCGGCAGGACGCCCTTCGTACCCTCGGGGATCTCCAGCAGCTCGTACAGGTGCGCGGAGGTGGAGTACGTCTCCTCCGGCTCGTCGAACGGCAGGTCCAGCGCCTTGTTGATCAGCTTCCAGCGCGGGATGTCGTCCCAGTCCACCAGCGTGATCGCGGTGCCCTTGGCACCCGCGCGGCCGGTCCGGCCGATCCGGTGGAGGTAGGTCTTCTCCTCCTCGGGCGACTGGTAGTTGATGACGTGCGTCACACCCTCGACGTCGATGCCGCGGGCGGCGACGTCGGTGCAGACCAGCACGTCGACCTTGCCGTTGCGGAACGCGCGCAGCGCCTGCTCGCGCGCGCCCTGGCCGAGGTCGCCGTGGACCGCGCCGGAGGCGAAGCCGCGGCGCGCGAGCTGGTCGGCGATGTCGGCCGCGGTCCGCTTCGTACGGCAGAAGATCATCGCCAGGCCGCGGCCGTCCGCCTGGAGGATGCGGGCCACCATCTCCGGCTTGTCCATCGAGTGGGCGCGGAAGACGTGCTGCTTGATGTTGGCGACGGTCTGGCCCTCGTCGTCCGGCGCGGCGGCGCGGATGTGCGTGGGCTGCGACATGTAGCGGCGGGCCAGGCCGATGACCGCGCCCGGCATGGTCGCGGAGAACAGCATGGTCTGGCGGCGCACCGGCAGCATGTTGATGATGCGCTCGACGTCGGGCAGGAAGCCGAGGTCCAGCATCTCGTCGGCCTCGTCCAGGACCAGCGCCTTGACGTGCGAGAGGTCCAGCTTCTTCTGGCCCGCCAGGTCCAGCAGGCGGCCCGGGGTGCCGACGACCACGTCGACGCCCTTCTTCAGGGCCTCGACCTGCGGCTCGTACGCCCGGCCGCCGTAGATCGACAGCACCCGCACGTTACGGACCTTGCCGGCGGTCAGGAGGTCGTTGGTGACCTGCTGGCACAGCTCGCGGGTGGGAACCACCACGAGGGCCTGCGGTGCCTCCGTCAGCTGCTCGGGCCGCGCCCGGCCCGCCTCGACGTCCGCGGGGACGGTGACGCGCTCCAGCAGGGGGAGGCCGAATCCCAGGGTCTTGCCGGTGCCGGTCTTGGCCTGGCCGATGACGTCGGAGCCCGACAGGGCCACGGGGAGCGTCATCTCCTGGATGGGGAAGGGGGACGTGATGCCGACGGCCTCCAGGGCCTCGGCGGTCTCGGGGAGGATCCCGAGCTCTCGGAACGTAGACAGAATCTTGCCTCTTCTGTGAAGACGCGGCACGAGGCGGCCAAGGGGGTCGTACCGCGCCCTCGCACGGTGTCGTACGGGCCGGCCTTTGATCAGCCGGATGGCGCGGGACCACTGCCTTCGCTCAAGCACTCGAACCGCGAGCGGTGTCCCTCTCGCTGTACGTACGTCGCGTACGCGCCGCGAAAAAGGGCGGTCGGGTTGGAGCCGATCGGGCCACCGACCGGGCATCCGCATGCGTGGAACAACCCACCGATACTCGGCGGGCGCATTACCACCATACCCCGGATGGCCACACGTGTGTCCGGGCAATCGTTCGGTCGGGTGGGGCAGGAGTGGCTGACCAGCCACTTCCCCCGGTTGTGCGGCGGGCTATTGTGCGCTTCATGGAGACGCCTGACAACGCAGCGCAGACCGCCGACGACGCACAGGAACACACCGGGATCGCCGCCCAGGACTGGGCCGCGGCCTCCGCGGAACCGCAGTACCGGGCCGCCGTCATCGACCTGCTCGGTGCGCTCGCCTACGGAGAGCTGTCCGCCTTCGAGCGGCTCGCGGAGGACGCGAAGCTGGCGCCGACGATGGACGACAAGGCGGAGCTGGCCAAGATGGCGTCGGCCGAATTCCATCACTTCGAGCGGCTCCGCGACCGGCTGGCGCAGATCGAGGCCGAGCCGAACGAGGCCATGGAGCCGTTCGCCGCGGCGCTGGACGAGTTCCACCGGCAGACCGCGCCGTCCGACTGGCTGGAGGGCCTGGTCAAGGCGTACGTCGGCGATTCGATCGCCAGTGACTTCTACCGGGAGGTGGCGGCCCGGCTCGACTCCGACACCCGGAACCTGGTCCTCGGCGTCCTCGACGACACCGGGCACGCGACGTTCGCCGTCGAGAAGGTACGGGCCGCGATCGAGGCCGACCCGCGCGTCGGCGGGCGGCTCGCGCTGTGGGCGCGGCGGCTGATGGGCGAGGCGCTGTCGCAGGCGCAGCGGGTCGTCGCCGAGCGGGACTCGCTGTCGACGATGCTGGTCGGCGGGGTCGCCGACGGGTTCGACCTGGCGGAGGTCGGGCGGATGTTCTCGCGGATCACGGAGGCGCACACGAAGCGGATGGCTGCGCTGGGGCTGGCCGCGTAGCCGCTGCGCGGCGGGTGGGTCGGGTTCGGGCCCGGCCCGCCCGGTGCCGGTCCGTTGCGCCTGCGGCGGGCATCCTCAAGCGCCGGACGGGCTTGATATCGCTCCGCTCGTCCTCAAGCGCCGGACGGGCTGGTTTTCGCTTCGCCGGGCGGCTCGGCCCCGTACCGCTACGGCGCCATCCCCCGCGCCGGCACCAGGCTGTGGCTCGGGCGGACCAGGAGGGACAGCATCGCCGCGCTCAGTCCCGCGGCGGCCAGCAGCGTCTGGAAGAAGTGGCCCGGGCCCAGGATGGAGTGCGCGAGGAACGCGCCCAGGAGCGCCGCGGCGGGGCCGGTCGCCAGGGTCAGGAGGCGTGCGGGGAAGCGGCCGGGCAGCCAGCGGGTGGCGGCGAGCGTGATGACGAGTCCGACGAGCACGGAGCCGAGAGCTTCCCAGACCATGGTTTATCCCTCCCGCGGTGATGACCGGTTGGACGACACAAATCGGTCGTAGGCCGTCGTACCCAGCGGGAATGCGCGGCAACCCTCGCCGGTGCCGGGAGCCGGCGGGCGGCGTACGCACGAGCGGCGGCCCGGAGACGATCTCTCCGGGCCGCCGCTCGTTGACGGGTACGCGGGCCGGCCGGGCCCGCGTCCGGTCACAGCGTGCCGAAACCGACCTTGCGGACGGTCTGCTCGCCGATCTCCACATAGGCCAGCCGGTCCGCCGGGACCAGGACCTTGCGGCCGTGCTCGTCCACGAGGCTCAGCAGCTGCGACTTGCCGCCCAGTGCGTCCGCCACCGCTCGCTCGACGTCCTCGGCGGTCTGCCCGCTCTCCAGAACGATCTCACGGGGCGCGTGCTGCACGCCGATCTTGACCTCCACGGCTTTGTCCCTCCGACGGTCGTGATTCCCCTTGGCCGGGCCATGGGGCGGGTGCGCGGTGATCCGCGCCGTACGCAGCACACAGTAACCCGCTGCGCGGACGGACAGGACGCCGCGGAGCACGCCCGCAGCGAACAGCCGCGGGGCGCGTGGACGGGGTGCGATCGCGCGCACCGCCGCCGGTCGCCGCCCGCCGGACCGCGCTACCGGCCCGCGGCAGCGCTCACTGGCCGTCGGCGCCGTGCAGCGGGAAGCCCGCGATGCCCTTCCAGGCGAGCGAGGTCAGCAGCTGGACGGCGGTCTCGCGCGGCACGGTGCTCCCGGAGGAGAGCCAGTAGCGCGCGACCACCTGGGAGACGCCGCCCAGCCCGACGGCCAGCAGCATCGACTCGTCCTTGGACAGGCCGGTGTCCTCGGCGATGACCTCGCTGATCGCCTCCGCGCACTCCAGGGAGACCTTGTCCACCCGCTCGCGGACCGCGGGCTCGTTGGTCAGGTCGGACTCGAAGACGAGACGGAAGGCGCCGCCCGGGTCCTCGACGTACGCGAAGTAGGCGTCCATCGTCGCGGCGACGCGCTGCTTGTTGTCGGTCGTCGAGGCCAGTGCGCTGCGCACGGAGTGCAGCAGCGCCTCGCAGTGCTGGTCCAGGAGGGCCAGGTAGAGGTCGAGCTTGCCCGGGAAGTGCTGGTAGAGCACGGGCTTGCTGACGCCGGCGCGCTCGGCGATGTCGTCCATCGCGGCCGCGTGGTAGCCCTGCGCCACGAAGACCTCCTGGGCCGCGCCCAGGAGCTGGTTGCGCCGGGCTCGGCGTGGCAGGCGCGTGCCCCGCGGGCGTGCCGCCTCGGTCTGCTCGATGGCGCTCACGCTGCCTCCCAGGTGTGGTTCCGTCCGCGGCGTACGCACGCGCCGCGCCCGCCATCGTACTTTTGGGTAACCCGGCTGTGCGCGGTCGAGGGCGAGAAAATCTGTTGCCGGACACTGTGGGAAGCCGACATATGACCCCAGGTCATCGGTAATCGTCTTCGTCGAGGTCCACGACGCGGGCCTGCTCGGCGATGTCCGCCTCGTTCGCGGCGGACGGGTCGATGCCGGTCAGCGGCTGGTCGTGGTGCGGCGCGACGTCCGCGTGCTGCTCCGCGGCGTCGGCCTCGGGTGCCTCGACGCCGAATTCCGAGGAGTCCGTCTCGTCCTCGAAGGTGTCCGGGTCGGTCGGGTCGACGGGCATGGTGGCTCCCTCTCTCTCGCGTACTCCGGAGGCCAGGGCGAGCGCCCGCCGGCGAGCGCTCATCACACGAGTGCCCTTCACGCCCGAGCCTAAGAGAGCGGATTGCGAAATGCGATGTGGTGTGTGAGCGCGAACACACGATCGGCGGCGTGATCGTCTCGTAACATCGACCCATGTCTTCGACGGAGTCGACCGGATCGCCGGACGCCCGCGCCGTACTCCCGGTGCCCCCGGCGGGCCGCCCCTCGCGCGTCGGCGCGGGCGAGACGGTGCGTTCCGTGCGCCTGCCGGGCCTGACGCTGAGCGTACGGGCGGTGCCGGGCAAGCGGGCCGGGCTGCCGCCCGCGCTGTACGTGCACGGCCTCGGCGGCTCGTCGCAGAATTGGTCCGCGCTGATGCCGCTGCTCGCCGACCGGGTCGACGGCGAGGCGCTGGACCTCCCCGGATTCGGTGACGCGCCGCCGCCGGACGACGGTGACTACTCGGTCTCCGCGCAGGCCCGGGCGGTCATCCGCTACCTGGACGCGAGCGGCCGCGGCCCCGTCCACCTGTTCGGCAACTCGATGGGCGGCGCGGCGGTCACCCGCGTGGCAGCGGTCCGCCCGGACCTGGTGCGGACCCTGACGCTGATCTCGCCCGCGCTGCCCGAACTGCGGCCCCAGCTGTCGGCGGTGCCGACCGGGCTGCTCGCGGTGCCGGGCGTGACCCGGCTGTTCAGCAGGCTGACCCGGGACTGGACGCCGGAGCGGCGCACCCGCGAGGTGCTGGCCCTGTGTTACGGCGACCCCGCCCTGGTGACCCCGGACGGCTTCACCGCCGCCGCCGAGGAATACGCACGGCGCCTCGAACTCCCGTACTTCTGGGAGGTGATGACGCGCACCGCACGGGGCATCGTCAATGCGTACACGCTCGGCGGGCAGCACAATCTGTGGCGGCAGGCGCAGCGGGTGCTCGCGCCCACGCTTCTCGTCTACGGTGGGCGCGACCGCCTGGTCTCCTTCCGTATGGCACGCCGGGCGGCCGCCGCGTTCCGCGGCTCACGGCTGCTGACGCTGCCGGAGGCGGGGCACGTGGCGATGATGGAGTGCCCGGAAACGGTGGCGCGGGCCTTCCGCGAACTGTTGGACGACGAAGCGGCCGCGCGGGGCGCGGCCGGGGCGGGCGGGAGCGCCGGGGCGGTACGGTCCGCCGCCGGAGCCGCGTCCGGTGACGTGGGTAGGAGCTGACAGGCCGAGTGGGACGTCACAGCCGCCGGGGACCGGCCGCAACCGCCGGTGACACCTCCGGAATAGGTGGGGTGGACGGCGCCGGCGGGCCCGGTGCGGCAGGTGGCGCCGTACCCGCTCCCGGGCCGGGTACGGGCCGCCGGCGCCGCCGCCCGGAGGCCGGGACGGAGACCGGGGCAACGGCCGGGGCGGAGGCCGACGGCGGTTCGCCTGCGGACGGGACCCGGGACGCGAGTGCGCGCGGCGGGTTCCCGCCGCTCCCGCAGCAGCGCACGCCGGGGCACGGGCCCGCGCAGGACGCACTCCGGCACGGTTTCGCGCACCCCGCGCCCGCGTACGAACCGGCGCGCGGGGCAGCTCCGTACGGCTCCGGGTACGGGCCCGGGCAGCACACTCCCGGGGACGGCGCCGCGGCGCACTCGTCGCCGTGGCCCACCCCGGCGAAGGGAACCCCTCGGACTTCGCCCGCCTCGGAGACGGCAGCCCCGGACGCACCCGCGCACAGCACGCCGGCGCAGGGAGCGCCAGGGCTGGGCACACCCTCGCAAGATCCGCCGGTGCAGGGCACACCTGCGCACGGCACGCCGGTGCATGGCGCACCCGGGCAGGGCCCGTCGGGGACCACCTCCATGCAGGGCACGCCTGCGCAGGCCACGCCCGCGCAGGGCGCTTCCCCGCAGCCCACCCCCGCGCAAGGCACCCCGCGCGTACCGGGGCCGCGCGACGGCCGGTCGGGTGCCGGTCGGCCGGGTGCCGGTCGGCCGGGTGTCGGTCGGCCGGGCGACGGCCGGCCGGATGCCGCCCACGGATTCACCCCCTACGGGGACGACGCCCCCGAAGGCGCCGCTGCCCGCCCCGCCCCGCGGCCCGAAGGCTCCGTACCGAGCGGCCCGACCGTCACGGGCACCGGGCCGCTCGGCTCGCCGGTCACGCCGCAGGGTCGCGTCCCGGCGCCGCGCCAGGAGTACGTGGACGCCTTTGACCAAGTGCCGGGCGGACAGCGGCCCGGCGGGCCGCAGGACGAGGACGACGATGTGTTCGCGGCCGGTGCCCCGGGGCGCGCACCGGCGCATCCCGTCGGCGCGCGCCCCGGGCCACCGGTGGCTTCCGGACCCGCGACCGACGGGGCGCACGGAACACCGGACGACGACGAGGGCGTCGTCGAGATAGGCGCGGAAGGACACCGGTCCGGGACCGGCAAGAAGGGCGCCAAGGGCCGCACGTTCACCGGCGTGGCCGCGGCGGCCGTGACGACCGTACTTGCGGTCGTGGTGGCCGGGCAGGTCGCCGAGCAGCAGCAGGACGACGGCAAGCCGCAGGCGCTGGGCGAAGGGGACCGGGCGGCCGACGCCGCCGGGGCCTCGCGCTCGCAGGCGCGCCCGACACAGCAGGCGGCCCCGGCCTCGTACGACCAGAAGATGGCGCAGGTCTTCCCCCTGGACGAGAAGCTCACGGCCTCCGGGCGGTTCAAGCCGGCCGGCGGGGACGCGAAGGAGCCCGGGCACGGCCGGGTGCTGCGCTACCGGGTCGACGTCGAGGAGGGCATGGGCCTCGACGGGCAGTTGTTCGCCGACGCGGTGCACAAGACCCTCAACGACGAGCGGAGCTGGGCGCACGGCGGACAGCGCACCTTCCGGCGGGTGGGCTCCGGTCACGCGGACTTCGTCGTCACGCTGGCCAGCCCGGGGACCACCGCGAAATGGTGCGCCAAGTCCGGGCTGGACACGACCGAGGACAACGTCTCGTGCGACTCGGCGGCCACCGAGCGCATCATGATCAACGCGTACCGGTGGGCGCAGGGCGCCAAGACCTACGGCCCGGACAAGATGCACGCCTACCGGCAGATGCTCATCAACCACGAAGTGGGCCACCGGCTCGGACACAACCACGAGAGCTGCGGGCGGCAGGGCGCCCTGGCGCCGGTGATGATGCAGCAGACCAAGTTCCTGACGACGGACGGCGCGACCTGCCGCCCCAACGCCTGGCCGTTCCCCGACGGACGCTGACCCGGGACGGGGGCCGGGCTCCGGACCGGGCGGCGAGCCGCCCCCGGGCCAGCGGCGAACCGGGCGGCGAACCACTGTGGTCACGAGGGCTGCGTACCAGCATATGGAACACGATGTCTCGCAGCGCGGGACGCCTTTGCCGACAACCGTACATTCGTGATGTCTTCATGCGCATGCCGCGCCCTGTCACCGCCTACGAACGCGCCGCCTTCGAGCTGGCGCTGATCGGCGTGTCCGCGCAGTCCGTGGCCGACATCCACTGTCGCTGAGGTCCGTCCCCGGCCGCGCGGAAGCGCGCCGCGACGGCTCGCGCACCGCGGGTCCGTGCGTACCGCGGCGACGTCCGACCCCGGGCCGGGGCATCCCCCGCGTACGCACGCTCTCACCCGAACGTGTCCGCAGGGGCGGTCCCGCGCCTCACCGCGCTCCTGTCGCCGCCTTCCGCGGGTACGTCCTGCTGCGAAAGAAGGCACCCACCGCCATGGCCGAGCCATCCCGTACCCGACACCTCCCCGCCACCGCCAGACGCGTGGCCGCCGTCGCGGTGAGCGTCGCGCTGGCCGCCGGGGCCACCGCCTGCGGCCCCAAGGACACCGGCGCGGGCGGCGGCGCGGACGCCGCCCCGGCCAA
Organism: Streptomyces sp. NPDC018019; assembly: GCF_044327805.1. Lineage (NCBI taxonomy): Bacteria > Bacillati > Actinomycetota > Actinomycetes > Kitasatosporales > Streptomycetaceae > Streptomyces > Streptomyces sp. NPDC018019. The sequence goes on from NZ_JBIRGD010000009.1 coordinate 92,946, forward strand.
GGGCGGCACGCTCACCGTCCTGAACTCCGTGCCGCAGACCAACTTCGACCCCGCGCGCCTGTACACCTCCGGCGGCGGCAAGGTACCGACGCTGGTCTTCCGTACGCTGACCACCCGCAACCGGGAGAACGGCGCGGCGGGCGCCAAGGCCGTACCGGACCTCGCCACCGACACCGGCCGGCCCAGCGAGAACGCCACCGTGTGGACGTACACGCTCAAGGACGGGCTCAAGTTCGAGGACGGCTCGCCGATCACCAGCGCCGACATCAAATACGGCATCGAGCGTTCCTTCGCCGCCGAACTCTCCGGTGGAGCGCCCTATTTGCGGGACTGGCTGGTGGGCGGGGAAAGCTACCAGGGGCCGTACAAGGACAAGAGCAAGGACGGCCTCAAGTCCATCGAGACGCCGGACGACAAGACCATCGTCTTCCACCTGAAGAAGCCCGAAGGCGAATTCCCGCTGCTCGCCACGCAGACCCAGTTCGCGCCGGTGCCGCGGGCGAAGGACACCGGCACGAAATACGAGGAACATCCGGTCTCCTCGGGCCCGTACAAGGTCGTCAAGAACGTCGGGGACGGTGAACGCCTCGTCCTGGAACGCAATCCGCACTGGTCCGAGGAGACCGACTCCGAGCGGCACGCCTATCCCGACACCATCGACGTGAAATCGGGCCTGGACCCGGCGGTCGTCAACCAGCGGCTGGCCACCGGCGCCGGCCCGGACGCCGCCGCGGTGACCACCGACACCAACCTCGGTCCGGCCGAACTCGCGCAGATCGGCGGGGACGAGCAGCTCGGCAAGCGGGTCGGCACCGGCCACTTCGGCTACACCGATTACCTCGCCTTCAACCCGAAGGTGAAACCCTTCGACGACCCCAAGGTGCGCCAGGCCATCGCCTATGCCGTCAACCGGCAGAGCGTGGTGAACGCCGCGGGCGGTTCCGCGCTCGCCGAACCGTCCACCACCTTCCTCCCGAACGGCAAGGCTTTCGGCCACACCCCGTACGACCCGTTCCCGGCCGGCCGCACCGGGAATCCGGCGAAGGCCAGGGAACTGCTCAAGGAGGCCGGTTACGAGAACGGGCTGACCATCACCCTCACCCATTCCACCGCCAAGAACTTCGAGACCAGCCCGGAAATCGCCACCGCCGTACAGGAAGCCCTGAAAAAGGCCGGGATAACCGTCCGGCTCCAGGGGCTGGAGGACAACGACTACAAGGAGAAGGTGCACAGCGTCGACGACGAACCCGGCCTGTTCATCGGCGGCTGGGGAGCGGACTGGCCGTCCGGCGGCCCCTTCCTCGCGCCGGTCTTCGACGGCCGCCAGATCGTCCGCGACGCCTACAACTTCAACCACGCGCAGCTCGACGATCCGGCCGTCAACCACGAGATCGACGAGATCAACAAGCTGACCGACCTGTCGGCGGCGGCCGTCCGGTGGGGCGCGCTGGACAAGAAGATCGGCGAACAGGCCCTGTCCGTACCGCTCTTCCACCCCGTCTACAAGCGCCTGTACGGCAAGGACGTCAAGAACGTCGTGATCAGCGACTGGGACGGCGTGCTGGACATCTCGCAGGTCGCGGTGAAGTGATGGCAACCGGCGTGACACCCCCTCAGAAGAGCGCGGTGTGGCGGCGGCTGCGGCAACGGCCCGCCGCCGTGGCCTCCGCCGCGGTCCTCGTCGTGCTCGTCCTGCTCGCCCTCGGCGCCCCGCTGCTCGCCGCCCTGGAGGGCCAGGATCCGACCACGTACCACGACGACCTGATCGACTCGGCGCGCGGCGGCGTGCCGATCGGCCCGTACGGCGGGATCAGCGGCGACCACTGGCTGGGCGTCGAACCCGGCACCGGCCGGGACCTGTTCGCCCGGCTGCTGTACGGGGCGCGGGTCTCCCTGCTCATCGCGCTCGGCGCGACGGCCGTACAGGTCCTGCTCGGCCTGGTCGTCGGCCTCGCGGCCGGGCTGGGCAACCGGCTCGCGGACCAGGTGCTCTCCCGGTTCACCGAGGTGCTGACCGCGCTGCCGATGCTCGTCATCGCCATCTCGCTGACCGCGATCGTGCCCGCCGACTTCCCCCGTCCGCTGCTGCTGGTGCTGGTCATCGGCCTGCTCAGCTGGTTCGGCACCTCCCGGATCGTGCGCGCCCGCACCCTGGCCCTGAAGAAGCTGGACCACGTGGCGGCGGCCCGGCTGGGCGGTTCGGGGCCGCTGCGCGTGGCGCGGCGCGAACTGCTGCCCGCGCTCGCCGCGCCGGTGATCACCTACGCGGCGGTCCTCGTCCCCGGCAACATCGTGGCCGAGGCGTCCCTGTCCTTCCTGGGCATCGGCGTCACACCGCCCACCGCCTCCTGGGGCCAGATGCTGTCCACCGCGACGACCTGGTTCCGGGCCGACCCGATGTACGTCCTGCTTCCGGCGGGCTGCCTGCTGGTGACCGTCCTCGCGTTCACCGTGCTCGGCGACGCGGTCCGTACAGCGCTCGATCCGCGCGAGCGGTCCCGGCTGCGGGTCGGCACCCGCGCGGCCCGCACGGGCCGGTCCGCGGGCGCGCCCGCCGCCGTGGACGCCGCCCACGAGAAGGAGGCGGTCGCATGACCGGCTACGCCCTGCGCCGGCTGGGCGGCGCGCTCCTCGTCCTCTTCCTGCTGACGGTCGCCGTCTACATGCTCTTCTACGTCGTGCCCGGCGACCCCGCCAAGCTGGCCTGCGGCCCGCGCTGCAACCCCGGGCAGATCCAGCAGGTACGCGAACGGCTGGAGCTGGACGCCCCGGTCCTGACCCAGTACCTGCACTTCCTCCAAGGGCTGCTGGCCGGCCGCGACTTCTCGTCCGGCACCGCCGTACTGCACTGCGACGCGCCCTGCCTCGGCCTCTCCTACCAGAACAGCACCCCGGTCACCGAGCTGCTCGGGGACCGGCTGCCGGTCACCGCGTCCCTCGCCCTCGGCGCGATGGTGCTCTGGCTGCTGCTCGGTGTCGGCACCGGGCTGCTGTCCGCGCTGCGCCGCGGCGGTACGACGGAACGCGTCCTGACCGGTCTGACCCTCGTCGGCACCGCCACCCCGGTCTTCATCACCGGGCTTCTGCTGCTGATGATCTTCTGCGCGTATCTGCGGTGGCTGCCGTTCCCGTCCTACGTCCCGCTGTCCGAGGACCCCGAGCAGTGGGCCTGGAACCTGCTGCTGCCCTGGACGGCGCTGGCGCTGCTGGAGTCCGCCAAGTACGCCCGGCTGACCCGTGCCGCGACGCTGGAGACGCTGGCCGAGGACCACATCCGCACCTTCCGCGCGTACGGCGTGCAGGAACGTTCCGTCGTCACCCGGCACGCGCTGCGCGGCGCGCTGCCGCCCGTCATCGCGCTCACCGCGCTCGACCTCGGCACGATGTTCGGCGGCGCGGTGCTCACCGAGACGCTCTTCGGGCTGCCGGGCATCGGACAGCTCCTGGTGCACTCGGTGCGCGTCGTCGACCTGCCCGTGGTCGTCGGCGTGGTGCTGGGCACCGGGGCGGCCGTCGTCGTCGCCAACGTGGTGGCGGACATCCTCTACGCACTCGCCGACCGAAGGGTGGCCCTGACATGACCTCAGAGAACGCTTCCGGAGCGGCGACGGATCCCCTGGTGGAGGTCCGGGACCTGTCGGTCGTCTTCCCCGGCGGGGAAGGGGACGGGAACGGGGGAGACGGGGACGGGCGGGCCGGTGCCGGCGGTACCGGCGGTGCCGCCGTACGGGCCGTGGACGGGCTCTCCTTCTCGCTCGCCGCGGGCCGGGCCCTGGGCATCGTCGGCGAGTCCGGCTCCGGCAAGTCCACCGTGGCGGCGGCCCTGCTGGACCTGCACCGGGGAACCGGTGCGCGGGTCGGCGGCACGGTCCGGGTCGCCGGTACGGACGTACGGGCGGCGGACGACCGGGAGCTGCGGCGGCTGCGCGGCGGCCGGGCCGCGATGGTCTTCCAGGACCCGCTGTCCTCACTGGACCCGTACCACGCCATCGGCGACCAGATAGCCGAGGTGTACCGAGTGCACCGGCCGGACGTCCCGCGGCGCGCGGCCCGCGCCCGCGCCGTCGAGGTGCTGGAGCGCGTCGGCATCGCGGACGCCCCCCGGCGCGCCCGCGCACGGCCTCACGAATTCAGCGGGGGCATGCGCCAGCGCGCGTTGCTCGCCATGGCGCTCGCCTGCGAACCGCGCCTGCTGATCGCCGACGAGCCGACCACCGCGCTGGACGTGACCGTACAGGCCCAGATCCTCGATCTGCTGCACGAGCTGCGGGCGGAGACCGGCATGGGGCTGCTCCTGGTCACCCACGACCTGGGGGTGGTCGCGGGCAGCGTGGACGAGGTGCTGGTGATGCGCGGCGGCCGGGCGGTGGAACACGGCACGGCCGGCGAGGTGCTGCGCACACCGAGCGAGCCGTACACCAAGGAACTGCTGGCGGCGGTGGCGCGGGTGGACGCCGCACCGGCCGCGCGCGGGCGGAGGACCGCCGGCGGGGAGGACGGCGTTCTGCTCGAAGCCGTCGGTCTGCGCCGCGAGTTCGGCGGGCGGCGGCACCGTACGACCGCGGTCGACGAGGTCTCGCTGACCGTACGGGAAGGGGAAACCGTCGGCCTGGTCGGGGAGTCGGGCAGCGGCAAGACGACGCTCGGGCGGATGCTCGTACGCCTGCTGGACCCGACGGCCGGGACGCTGCGCTACCGCGGCCACGACATCGGCACCCTCGGCTACCGGGCACTGCGGCCGTTCCGCAGCGAGTTGCAGATGGTCTTCCAGGACCCGGCGTCGTCGCTCAACCCGCGGCGCAGCATCGGCGAGTCGGTCGCCGACCCGCTGCGCGCGGCGGGCGACCGGGACGACGCGCGCGTGGTGCGCCGGGCGTGCGAACTGCTGGAGCGGGTCGGCCTGGACCCGGCGTGGTACCACCGCTACCCGCACGAGTTCAGCGGCGGGCAGCGGCAGCGCGTCGGCATCGCGCGGGCGCTGGCCCCCGGCCCCCGGCTGCTGGTCTGCGACGAGCCGGTCTCGGCGCTGGACGTCACCACGCAGGCGCAGATCGTGGACCTCCTCGGCGAACTGCGGCGGGACCTGGGCCTGGCGCTGGTCTTCATCGCGCACGACCTGGCGGTGGTACGGGCGGTCAGCGACCGGGTCGCGGTGATGCGCGGCGGCCGGATCGTGGAGGAGGGCGCCACCGAGGAGGTGTACGGGTGCCCCGCGCACCCGTACACGAAGGACCTGCTGGCGGCGGTGCCGGTGCTCGACCCGCAGGCGTCGGCCGGCCGCCGGGCGCTGCGGGCCGCGGCGTGAGCGGCACGTAGCGCGCCAGAACGCCCACCGGGGTGGAAAGTTACGTCTCTTCACCCCTTCCGGTGGCGCGACGGACAACCGTCCGTCGTGTCACCGGAATCTCTGCGTAGCTTCTTCCTGCAAGTAGCGGCGGGCCCCCAGTGGTGGCCGCCGCCGTCGGACACCTATCAGGGAGAACGGGGGTGCGCTCGTGCGCATTGGTCTGCTCACCGAGAGTGGCGGTCCAGGCGCGTCCGGTGAGACGCGTCCGTGGCGCGACCGGCTCGTGCGCGGCCTCACCGGCCACGAGTTCGAGGTCTTCACCCTCGCCCACGACCCCGGGAACGGTTTCGCGGGGCGCCCGGGCCCTACGGCCGGCGGTCCGGCGATGGGGCGCGGGGCGGCCGACGGGGAGGGCGCGCCCGGCCGGGTCCGGGCGGTGCGCACCGCTCCGTTGTACGGGGAGCTCCCCGGCACGCTGCGGTGGCGGCCCGGGCGGCGCCGGGCGCGGGCGCGCGGACGGCTCGCGCGCCGGCGGTTCGCGGAGTGCTTCGGCGACCTCGCGGCGGGGTTCACCGCGGCCCGGCCGGCGGGTGAGCGGGCCGGTGAACGGGGCTGTGGTGGGGCCGGCGAACCGGGTCCCGCCGGTGCGGCGGCAGTGGCCGGTGACGGGGCGCGGGAGAGCCAGGCGGACCGTTTCGCCGCCGGACTCTACGGACTCGCCCAACTGGCCCGCGAGCAGGGCGGCCTGCCCGAACTCCTCCGCTCCGAAGAGGCCGTACGCCTCCTGGAGGCGGCCTGCCACGCCCCCGGCGCGCCGCGCGCCGCGCACGGCGCCCGCGTGGGCGACCTGCTGGCCGTCACCGAAGAGCTGGAGCGCGCCCTGCGCCCTCTCTCCCTCGACTGGTACGGCGACGCGCCCGGCAGAGCGTACGTCCCCGGGGCCGGTGACGTGCCCGCCGGTGGCGGGCTCGCGGTGGTCGATCTCTGCCATGCCACGACCGGCGGGACCGTCGCCCTCCCCGGCCTGCTGGCCAAACGCTTCTTCGGCACGCCTCTTCTGCTCACCGAGTACGGCGCGCGGCTGCGCGGGCACTACCTCGCGCGCGCCGGAGCGCAGCTCAGCGCCCCCGTACGGGCCCTGCTGGGCGCCTTCGAAACCGCCCTGGCCGCCGAGGCATACGCGCAGTCCGCACTCATCACCCCCGGCAACGCCCACACCCGGCACTGGCAGGAGCGCTGCGGCGCGGACCAGGGGCGCCTGCGCACGGTTCACCCGGGCATGGACGCGAGCGGATTCACCGCCGTCCCGGACGCCGCGGCCGACCACTCCGCGACGCTGGTGTGGACCGGCGCCGTCGGGCCCGCCAAGGACCTCGTCTCCCTGCTGCACGCCTTCGCGCGCGTCCACCGGGCCGAGCCCGCGGCCACCCTGCGCCTCGTCGCCGCGCCGGACACCGGCCCGGAGGACCCCGCCTACCTGGCGCACTGCCGGGCGCTGGCCGCCCAGCTCTTCCCCGACGAGGCCGCCGACGCGTGCAGCGCCGGCGACAACCCGGTCTCCTTCGAGGAGCTCGGCGGCCCGGAAGTGCCCCGCCCGCAGGACGCCTACGCGGCGGGTTCGGTGCTGGTCCTCTCCAGCGTGGCGGAGGGTTTCCCGCGCTCCCTGGTGGAGGCCATGCTCAGCGGCCGGGCCACGGTCTCCACCGATGTCGGCGCGGTCCGCGAGGTCATCGGCGGTACGGGCCTGGTCGTACCGCCGCGCAACCCGCGCGCGCTGGCCGACGCGTGCCTGGCACTGCTCCGTGACCCCGGCAGGCGCGCCCGGCTGGGCGCCGCCGCGCGCGCCCGCGCACTCGAACTGTTCACGGCGGAACAGAACGTCGCGGCATTTCGTGGCATCTATCTGGAGCTGATGTCCCGTATGCCGTGCCGCCCGGCCGCCGACGCCGTACCGGACGCGGCCGGCGTGCCCCGTCTGTTCGCCCGGCCCGCCGAATCCCACGTACCGGGCCGCTGGGCCGCGATGCGCGGCACCGGGCAGGCCGCACCGCCGACCGGCCGCACCCCGCGCTGGGCCGGACCGGGCCGCGCCGGACCGGACGGGGAGGGGGACGGCGCACGGCGCGCGGATCCGCCGGCGGACGGTGGGCACCGGCCTGCCGCCGGGCCCGCCGGTCCGCAGCCCGCCGAACCGGCCGCCGCCGGGGCGGGCACCGGCGCCGACCGCCAGAGAGGAGCGCGGCCGTGACGACAGCCGAGACCGGCACGGGGCCCGCGCCGGATGCCGGGACGGGACGCACACCGGATTCTGGGGCAGGACCCGCGCCGGTGGCCGGGACAGGGCCGGCACCGGCACCGGCAGTGGGGACAAGAACGGCACCGGCAGCCGGGACGGAACCCGCGCCGGATGCTGTGACAGGGCCCGCGCCGGTGGCCGGGGCAGGCCCCGCGCAGGATGCCGGGGGAGGCCCCGCACCGGAGGCCCGGACAGGCGGGCGGCCCGCCGCCCCTGCCCCTTCGCCCGCATGGGACACGCCCGCCCCCTCTCCCGTACGGAACCCGTCCACCCCAGCACCCCCGCCCGTACGGAACACCCCGGTCCCGCCCCGGCGCGGCCCGGCCGATCCCGTGAAGACGCTGATGTACCGGCACCGGACGCTGTGCGAACACGCCGTCGATCCGATGGAGATCGCCGCCGGTCTGGAGGCGCACGGTGTCACCGACCGCACGGCCGCCCGCTTCCGGCACCGCGACGTGTTCTCGCTGGCCGAGGAGCTGTATGCCCGGGTGCCGCGCGCCGACGCGCCCCCACCCGGCGCGCCGGCGCCCGCGCCCGTACGGCGGGGGAGGGGCGTGCGGGCGGTGCTGCACCTGCTGCCCGGAGCCCTGTGCGCCGGGACCGTGGCCGCCGTCGCCGCGTCCGCCCATGTGCCCACGCCCGTATCGCAGACTTGGTCTGACGCCCCGTCAGCCCTGATGGTGCAGACGGCCGTCGCCACGGCCGGAGCCGGTCTGGTCGTTCTGGCCCTGCGCCTGTGCGTCCGGTACGGCCCGTTGCGCGCGCGGTACCGGTCCGGCCGTGCCGCCGGGCTGTGGGCCTGCTGGCTGGCCGGGTACGCGCTGTGCGGCGACTGGCTGCTGCGGCAGGTGCAGACCGGCGGCCCCGATCTGCCGTTGGCGCGGCCCCAGTTCGTCACCGGCACTGCCCTGGCCCTGACGTGTGCCGTCGGGCCCGCCGCCTGGTGTGCGCACTGGTTCGCGGCCCGCGCGCGGCGCGGACTGGCGGACAGTCGATGCCTGGCCGTATTCGCCTCCCGCGTACGGCCGTTGCTGCTCACCGCCGTCACGATGCAGCTCGCCGCGCTGCTCGCCCTGTCGGCCGCTGCGGACACCGCCGTCGGCGACGGGGGAGCGGGGCCGGTGGCCGCCGTTTGCGCCCTCGGCAGCCTGCTCTTCCTGGCGCGGCTGCTCGCCCGGCACGGCTTCCCCGCCGCGGCCGCCGCGGGTCCGGCCGCCGCCGTCGCACTGGAGGCCGCGGCCCTGGCCTCCGTTCTGGCCGCCCGGCTGCCCGGTCTGGCGCCGCTCGGGAAGCCGGTCGGGACCGCCGTCGCCCTCCTCGGCCCGTCCGCCGTACCGGTCGTGGCCTGCGCGGTGCCCGCAGCCGGCCTGCTGCTGTACGCGCTGCGCGCCCTGGCCGGTGCCTCGGCGCACACACCGGACCCCGTCGCGGCCTTCGCCGCTGCTCCTGCGGAGGCGGACCGCCCATGACCCCGCACACGTCGCCACCCGCGATACGCACACCGCTTCCACCGGCGCGCACGCCACCACTCCCGGCGGGCGCGCCATCACCGCCTGCGCGCACGCCGGCACCCCGGCGTGCGCGCGGGTTCCCGCAGGACGCCTGCCGCGCCCCCATGGGGCCGGCCGTCCTCTTCCGGTCGCGCGCCACCACCCGCGCGGCGCGCACCGCCACTTCCCGGCCCCCGAGGTGGCGGTCCCGCCGCCCCCGCCGGACCACGCCCCAACCTGCATGAGGAGAACGACAACATGAACGTCCACCCCACCGAAGCACACCGGGACCGGGGGGTCGCGCGATGAGGGTGCTGCTCATCGGTGCCAACGGGTACCTCGGGCGCTATGTCGCCGACCGGCTGCTCGCCGACCCCGCCGTCCAGCTGACCGCCCTCGGGCGCGGCGACGACGCGGACGTCCGCTTCGACCTGGCCTCCGGCAGCCCGGGGGCGCTCACCCGCTTCCTGGACGCGGTCCACCCCGGCGTGGTCATCAACTGCGCGGGCACGACCCGGGGCGGCGCCCGCGACCTGACCCGGCACAACACCGTCGCGGTGGCCACCGTCTGCGAGTCGCTGCGGCGCAGCAGCTGCGGCGCCCGGCTCGTGCACCTGGGCTGCGCCTCCGAGTACGGCCCCTCGCAGCCCGGCTCCTCGACCGCCGAGGACGCCGTGCCACGGCCCGGCGGCCCGTACGGCGTCAGCAAGCTCGCCGCCACCGAACTGGTCCTCGGCTCCGGCCTGGACGCCGTCGTGCTGCGGGTCTTCTCGCCGGTCGGCCCGGGGACCCCGGCCGGGTCGCCGCTCGGCCGGCTCGCGGAGGCGATGCGGCGCGCGATGCAGTCCGGGGACACCGAACTGAAGCTGGGCGGCCTGGGCGTGCAGCGCGACTTCGTGGACGTCCGGGACGTGGCGCGGGCGGTGCACGCCGCCTCGCTCTCCGCCGCGCAGGGCGTGGTCAACATCGGCACGGGACACGCCGTACGGCTGCGCGAGGCCGCCGCCCTGCTCGCGCGGGTCGCCGGGTTCGGCGGCTCGCTCCACGAACTGGACACCCCGCCCGGCTACCCCGGCGGCGGTCCCGCCGCCGCCCGGCTCGCCATTCCGGGGCCGACATCTGAACACGGCACCATCCCTCCCGCGTACCCCTATCCGGACGGGTGCGGGAGCTGGCAGCAGGCGGACGTGCGCACCGCCCGCGACCGCCTGGGGTGGCGGCCGCGGATCGGGCTGGAGGAGTCCCTCGCCGACATCTGGATGGAGGCCGCATGCCGTATCTGACGACTCCGGTGGACAGCGGGTGCGCCAGGACCGGTGCCGCGCCGCTGGGCGTCGGCGTCCCCGGGTTCGCCCACCCGCTGATGGCGCCCACGGAGTGGGCCGAACTGCTGCGGCTCTCCAGGGGCCTGGCCTGCACCGGGGGAGCGGGCCGGGCGCCGGGGCCGCGGGGCGCCGCGGCGGCGCTGCACTGGGTGGTGCTCGACGTCGCGCAGGGCCCCGGGGCCCGGCCCGACCCGTACTGCCTGCCGACCGCGGCCCAGTTGCGGGACGCGGGCGCCCGGCTGCTGGGCCACCTCGACATGGCGTACGGGGCCCGCCCTTTCGGGGAGCTGGTGTCCGACGCGCACCGCTTCCTGGACTGGTACAAGGTCGACGGCTTCTATCTGGACCGCTGTCCCACGGAGCGGACACTGCTGTCCGGGACCCGGCGCCTGACCACCACCCTGCGGGCCCTCCGGGACGGCGCGCACCTCGTCACCGGGCACGGCCGCCACCCGCACCCGGGCTATGCGGAGGCCGCCGACCAGCTCGTCACCTTCGCCGGGCGCTGGTCCGACTACCGGTGGTCGCAAGCGGCCGAGTGGACCGCCGAGTACCCGGCCGGGCGCTTCTGCCACCTGGTGCACGGCGTCCCCCGCACCCACCTGGAAGAAGCCCTGCGCATCGCCCGCTGGCAGGGCGCCGGGACGGTCTACTTCACCGACCGGCTCGACCACGGCGGCGGCGCCTGGGAGTCGCTGCCCGGCTACTGGGACGAATTCGTCTCGCGTATCGGACCTGGTGTCTCGGAATGAAGAAGGGCGTGGCAGTGTTACGGGAAGACCACCGTCCCTTGCTCCGGGCCCGCCCGGGGCGGGGGGTCGCCCATCGAGAACCGACAAACGGAGTCCCCGTGTCGCTGCCACCCCTGGTCGAGCCCGCCGAGGAGCTCACCGTCGACGAGGTCCGCAGGTACTCCCGCCACCTGATCATCCCGGATGTCGGGATGGACGGGCAGAAGCGGCTGAAGAACGCCAAGGTGCTGTGCGTCGGCGCCGGCGGCCTGGGCTCGCCCGCGCTGATGTACCTGGCCGCGGCGGGCGTCGGCACCCTCGGCATCGTGGAGTTCGACGAGGTCGACGAGTCCAACCTCCAGCGCCAGATCATCCACAGCCAGGCGGACATCGGCCGTTCCAAGGCCGCGTCCGCCAAGGACACGGTGCTGGGCATCAACCCGTACGTCACGGTCAACCTCCACGAAGAGCGCCTCGACTCCACCAACGTCATGGAGCTGTTCGCCCAGTACGACCTGATCGTGGACGGCACGGACAACTTCGCCACCCGCTACCTGGTCAACGACGCCTGCGTGCTGCTGAACAAGCCGTACGTCTGGGGTTCGATCTACCGCTTCGACGGCCAGGCGTCGGTGTTCTGGAGCGAGCACGGCCCCTGCTACCGCTGCCTGTACCCGGAGCCCCCGCCGCCTGGCATGGTCCCCTCCTGCGCCGAGGGCGGCGTCCTGGGCGTGCTGTGCGCGTCCATCGGTTCCATCCAGGTCAACGAGGCCATCAAGCTGCTGGCCGGCATCGGCGAGCCGCTGGTCGGCCGGCTGATGATCTACGACGCGCTGGAGATGACGTACCGTCAGGTCAAGGTCCGCAAGGACCCGGACTGCGCGGTCTGCGGCACGAACCCGACCGTCACCGAACTCATCGACTACGAGGCCTTCTGCGGCGTCGTGTCCGAGGAGGCCCAGGAGGCGGCGGCCGGTTCCACGATCACTCCGCAGCAGCTCAAGGAGTGGATCGACACGGACGAGAAGATCGAGATCATCGACGTCCGGGAGCCGAACGAGTACGAGATCGTCTCGATCCCCGGCGCCAAGCTGATCCCGAAGAACGAGTTCCTGATGGGCAGCGCCCTCCAGGCCCTCCCGCAGGACAAGAAGATCGTCCTGCACTGCAAGACGGGCGTCCGCTCCGCCGAGGTGCTCGCCGTCCTGAAGTCCGCGGGCTTCGCGGACGCGGTGCACGTGGGCGGCGGCGTCATCGGCTGGGTGAACACGGTCGAGCCGGAGAAGCCGGTGTACTGACCGGCGCCCTGCACGGCGTACGAGGGCCCGCACACCACCTGGTGTGCGGGCCCTCGCCGTATTCCGGTCGGATCCGGCGGTTGCGGGTCGGATCCGGCACCTCGTTGATCAGATCTGGCGCTTGCGGGTCAGGTGCGTGAACGAGAGCCAGCCCGGCAGCACCGGCAGCCAGAACGTCATCAGCCGGAAGAGCAGCACCGCCGGGAAGGCGATGTCCGCGGTGAGACCGGCCAGCGTCAGCGTGGCGGTCAGCGCGCCCTCGATGGCGGCCACACCGCCGGGGGTGGGCGCCGCGGAACCCACCGCGTTGCCCGCGAGGAACACCACGGCGATGGCCGCGTAGCTCAGCTGCCCGCCCCCGCCGAACGCGCGGATCGAGGCGTCCAGGCACATCACGTTCGCCGCTGTGAGCAGCAGCGTGCCGCTGATGCCGACCGCCAGCTTCTTCGGCCGCTGGAGCACGTCCAGCATCCGCGGCACCACGCCCGCGAACAGCGACCGTACGCGGGTGGAGATGAACTTGCGCAGCGCCGGTACGGCGGTGACCACCAGCACCAGCACGGCCGCCGTCAGCAGGCCCGCGATGACCGCGCGGGACGGGGAGAGCGACGGCGTGCGCTCGGTACCGGTGAGATAGCCGAAGGTCAGCAGCAGCACGATGTGACAGCCCAGGCCGAACAGCTGGGACGCGCCCACGCTCGCCACCGCCAGGCCGGGCCGGAGGCCGGAGCGCTGGAGGAAGCGGGTGTTCAGCGCCACGCCGCCCACCGCGGCCGGTGCGACCAGCTTGACGAAGTTGCCCGCCACCTGCGCGACCACCGTCCGCAGGAAGGACACCTTCTCCGGTACAAAGCCGAGCAGGCTCATCGCCGCCGCCGGGTAGGTCAGCGCCGAGAAGGCCAGCGCCGCCATCACCCACCCCCACTGGGCCGCGACCACCTGGCCGAAGTTGGCGTGGGTGATCTGCGAGAGCAGGAAGTACGCGGCGAAGACACCGGCGATCCAGCTGACCAGGGTGCGCGGCCGGATCCGTTCCAGACGGGCCGGTTCGACCGGTGCCGTCGGCCGGATCAGCAGCACCTGCTGGCGGATCTGCGAGAGCAGGTCCTCCTCGCGGGCCTCCTCCAGCGCCTCGTCGACCGCCCGCTTCTCGGCGTTCTTCTCGGCGCGCAGCACCTTGCGGTTGCTCGGGCTCTCCTTGGTGTGCGCACCGCCCCGCCGGGCCGCCTCGGCGGCCTTGCGCGCCTTGGCGGCGCGCGACGCCTCCAGGACCGCTTCGCGCTCCCGTGCGGAGCGCTCGCGGGCCAGCTGGCGCAGGGTGGCCCGGGTGGTGCGGCTGAGCGCGATCGGCTGGAGCAGCGGCAGGCTGTCGGCGACCGCGTCCGGGTCGAGCACGTCCACGGCGGCGGCCACCGCCCGCTCGGCGCCGACCCGCAGCGCGAACGTGGTCAGCAGCTGTGCGATGTCCATCCGCAGGACCAGGTCGCCCGCGGCGATCTCACCGCCGCGCAGATCGGTCAGGACGATCCTGCCGGAACGATCCACCAGAAGGGCGTCGCCCACCAGGCGCCGGTGGGCGATGCGCCGCGACTGGAGCGCCGCCACCTGTCGCCAGGCGTTGCGCATCAGATCGTCGGTGATCTCCTCGTCCGGCAGCGAGTCCAGCGGCCGGCCGTCGATGTGCTCGTACACGAGCATCACGGCGTCCGGGCCCAGCTCGGAGGTGGCGATCAGCTTGGGCGCGTTGGCGCCGGCCGCGATGGCCGCGTACGCCAGCAGCGCCTCCTGCTCCAGCGCCTGGCGCAGCGACTGCAGGCTGCGCCGCTGGTTGATGCCGCGCAGCGACAGCCGGCGCCACACCCGGTAGAAGAAGCCCTGGGCCTGCCGCTCGCGGTCCACGACGGTGACGTCGATCGGCGGGCCGTCCTCCAGGGTGACGATGTAGCGGCGGCCGCGGTCGGCGTGCTCCGGGTGCTCGGCGGTGCCGATGTCCTCGGCCCGCACCGCCCTGACGGGGTGGAAGCCGACCCGGCGCAGGCCCGCGAGCAGGTTCTGGCCGGTGGGGCGCACATTGGGCGAGCCGACCGCGTACAGCGTCCCGAAGGCCACCGTCCAGCCGATGAGGATCGTCGTGACGATGGCGAACGGCGTCGTGTAGCGGCCGACGAGGACGGCGAAGGCGTCGAGCAGCAGTACGCACCACATCGCCACCCGCCAGCGTGGCCGCCGCGACATGCCCACTGCTGTCATGTACGCGATGACCGGCGCGAGGTAGCTGTGCACCGGCGCGGTCAGCCCGCCGTTGGCCAGCGGCTGGGTCAGCGCCACCCGGATGGACTCCGGGGCGGCCTCGGCCACCCACAGGTCGGTGGCGAGCGAGACGCCGTGCGCGAGGACCGCCGCCAGGACGCCGTCCGCGATCCGCAGCCCGTCGCGTTTGATCAGCCGCTCGACGGCGAAGGCCACCGGCACGATCAGTACGGCCACGCTGGACGCCAGCCCGGCGAAGTTGATCAGTAGCCGCGGCGCCAGTCCGGCGCCCTCGCCGATGTCCCGCTGGAGACCCTGGGTCGTGCCGTGCGCGAAGGTGGCCAGCAGCAGCACCAGGGCGATGCCGACGATGCCGAGCAGCAGGCGCATCAGGTCGGAGGGCCGGTGCACCCGGGCCGGGAGCAGCGGCTCGTCACCGGAGACCTGGTCGACGTGGAACTCGCTGCCCACGTGGTCGTGAGGCGGGGAGGTGCGGTCGGCCTTTTCCGGTTTGTCCGGCTTGGGATTGTCTGGCTGGGACTTGCCCGGCTTGGGTTTCTTGCGGGGGGATGTGGCGGTCGCCCCCGATGGTGCGGGTGGGTCGGCCGGTCCGGTTGGTTCGGCCGGCCCGGCCGGTCTTCCGGTGCCGGGCGTCGTGCCGGCGGCCCCGCCGGTGGTGCGTTTCTCTTCTGCCGCGTCCTCCGCTCCGGTGGAAGCGGTCGCCGTGTCGGCCCGGGGGGGCTGGTCTGGCCCCTCCGGACTCGCGGACTCGTCGGCTCTTCCGGCCTTCTCGATCGTGCTCGCCTTTTCGGTCTCGGAAGCCTGTGACGGCTTCCCCCGTTGCTTCCCGTCCCCCCGGGCGGGGGTGGCGGTGGACCGCGCCTCAGGGGTGCCGGCCTCCCGCGGAGGCACCGCACCCTGCTGCTCGGCCGTCTCTTTTTGATCTCGTATCACCAGTCACCGCCCGGAAGATGGTGGCATGGCCGGGGTGGGGCGGGGGGCATCAGGGTGCATTTCGCGGGGCCGGGAAACGGAACATACGCCGCCGCGCCGGTCCGCGCACGCCGTCGGCGGGCCGGCACGCGGGCCACCGCGCGGACCCTCGCCCAGGCCACCGGCGGCTGTCGGTGGCGTGGTGCAGGATGGGCCGAATGAGTGGGAAAACGGGAGGGCTTCCCGAGCGCGGAGACGGTGCCCCCGAGGACGGCGGGAGCCCGTCGGACCCCGGCGGAACGGAGATCCCCGTGTACGCGGAACGGGTCCTCGGAGTCGCGGAGCTGATCCCGCCGGGTCGCGTGATGACGTACGGCGACGTCGCCGAGTGGCTCGCGGGGGAGGACCCGCCCGCGGGGCTGTCGGAAGCCGACGACGGGTGGCGCGTGGGCGGGCCGCGTCAGGTGGGCCGGGTGATGGCCCTGTACGGAGGCGCCGTGCCGTGGTGGCGCGTGGTGCGCGCGGACGGCCGGCTGCTGCCCGGCGCCGAACTGCGCGCGATGGCGCACTACCGGGAGGAGGGCACCCCGCTGCGGGAGGCGGCCCGGTCGGCCGAGGGACACGTACCGCGCCTCGACATGCGGCGGGCCCGCTGGGACGGCAGCGATCCGGTGGGTGATGCGGTGGGTGATCCGGTGCGGCGGGACTGAGGCGGTACGCGGCCGGGCCGGGGGCGCGAGGCGGCGGGCTTCGCGGCCGTCGGGACCGGCCCGCAGCCTGCCGGCGGCCACGGCCGAGCGCGTACCGCCCGGGAGGGAGGCGCCCGAGCGCGTACCGCCCGGGAGCGAGCCGTCCGCTCCGCAGGGCGCGGAGGCCGGGGCGTGCGGCACGTGCGACGCGTCCGGCAGGCCCGGCGTGGGCGGTGCCGGCGGCACGGACCTCCGCATCCGACGTACGGTCGTGGGACGCGCTGCGCCTCGTGCGCCATCTGGCGTAGCGTCGGGCACGGCCCGCACCACCGCCCCGCCACCCGGCGTCCGGCGCGGTGGCCGCACCGGCCCGCTCCGCACCGCAGTGCGCACCACGACCAGCACCTCCTCCCAGGACCGGCGATCCACGTGAGTTCCTCCTTCTCGGCCTCGGCCGTGCCGTCCGCGCCGCCGCGCCGGCGTGCGGCGCGGCGGGATGCCTCCGGCGCGTACCGACTGGTGCGTACCCGGCCGGGACCGGCGGACCCTCCTGCTTTGGACGCACGTCAGCGCGCTGTGGTTGACCACCGCGCCGGGCCGCTGCTGGTGCTCGCGGGCCCCGGTACGGGCAAGACCACGACGCTCGTGGAGGCGGTGGCCCGGCGGGTACGGGACGGTGCCGACCCCGAGCGGCTGCTCGTGCTGACCTTCAGCCGCAAGGCCGCCGTCGAACTGAGGGACCGGATCGCCGCGCGCCTGGGCAGCGCCGCCGCCCCGCAGGCCACCACCTTCCACTCGTACTGCTACGCGCTCGTACGGGCCCACCAGGACGCCGACCTCTTCGCCGACCCGCTGCGCCTGCTGTCCGGGCCCGAGCAGGACCTCGTCGTGCGCGAGCTGCTCGAAGGTCAGGCCGGGCTGGCCGCCGCCGGGCGGGCCCGGGTGCGCTGGCCGGACGAGCTGCGGGCCTGCCTGACGACGCGCGGCTTCGCCGACGAGGTCCGCGCGGTGCTCGCGCGCAGCCGCGAGCTGGGACTGGGCCCGGAAGCGCTTGCCGACTTCGCGCGGCGTACGGGGCGGCCCGACTGGGGCGCGGCGGCCGGGTTCCTCGCCGAGTACCTGGACGTCCTGGACGCGCAGGGTGTGCTGGACTACGCCGAACTGGTGCACCGGGCGGTGCTGCTCGCGGAGCGCGACGAGGTCGCCGTGGAACTCGCCGCGCGCTATGACGCGGTGTTCGTCGACGAGTACCAGGACACCGATGCCTCGCAGGTACGGCTGCTGCGCGCGCTGGCGGGCGGCGGCCGGACGCTCGTCGCCTTCGGCGACCCGGACCAGTCGATCTACGCGTTCCGCGGCGCCGACGTCAACGGGATCCTCGATTTCCCGCTGATGTTCCCTCGTACGGGTGGCGAACCGGCGCCGGTGGAGGTGCTCGGCACCTCCCGCCGTTCGGGCGCGGCCCTCCTGGCGGCCACCCGGCGGCTCACCTCCCGGATGCCGCTGACCCGCCTGCCGGCCCAGAAGGTACGGGAGCACCGTGACCTCGCGGCCGTACGGGACCGGGGCCGCGTCGAGGTCTACACGTACCCGACGCCGGGGGCCGAGCTGGACAACATCGCGGACATCCTGCGGCGCGCGCACCTGGAGGACGGCGTGCCGTGGCGTGACATGGCCGTCCTCGTGCGCGCCGGCGGCCGTTCCATCCCCGGCGTGCGCCGGGCGCTGTCCTCGGCCGGCGTACCCCTGGAGATCGACGGCGACGAGCTGCCGCTGCGGCAGGAGCCGGCGGTCGCACCGCTGCTCACCGCGCTGCGGGTGGCGGCTTCGGCGGCGGCTGCGGGGCCGGCGGGGGCTTCGGGGGCGGCGGTTCCGGAGGGCGCGGAGGACGCGGGCGGCGCGGAGGTCTCGGGGGACGCCGGGGAGGCGGCGGTCACGGCGGTGGCGCCTGCCGAGGCAGGACCGGCGCAGCCCGCCGAGGCCGCGCACCGGCTCTCCCCCGAGACCGCCGTAGAACTGCTCACCTCCCCGCTCGGTGGCATGGACGCCGCCGACCTGCGCCGGCTGGGGCGGGCGCTGCGCGAGGAGGAGCGGGCGGCCGGGCACGACGTACCGCGGCCCTCCGACGAACTGATCGCGCGGGCGCTCGCCGAGCCGGAGCGCCTGGTCGCACACGATCCGGCGTACGCGCGGGGCGCACGGCACCTCGGTGAGCTGCTGCGCACCACCCGTGACCTCCTGGCCCGCGGCGGCACCGCCGAAGAGGCCCTGTGGGCGCTGTGGGACGGCACGCCCACCTGGTCGCAGCGGCTGGAGCGGACCGCCCGGCGCGGCGGCGCGGCGGCCCGCAACGCGGACCGCGACCTGGACGCCGTGGTGGCGCTGTTCGAGACCGCCGCCCGCGCGGAGGCCCGTACCGGCGGCCGGGGCGCGCTCAACTTCCTGGAGGAACTGGACGCCCAGGACATCGCCGCCGACACCCTGACCCGCCGGACCGTGCGCCCCGATGCCGTACGCCTGATGACCGCGCACCGCTCCAAGGGCCTGGAGTGGCGGCTCGTGGTCGTCGCCGGTGTCCAGGAGGGGCTCTGGCCGGACCTGCGCCGCCGCGGCTCGCTCCTGGAGGCGGACCGGATCGGCCGGGACGGGCTGGCCGAGCCGCTGCCCCCGGGCGCGCTGCTCACCGAGGAGCGCCGGCTGTTCTACGTGGCGGCGACCCGGGCCCGCGAGCGCCTGGTGGTCACCGCCGTCAAGGCCGCGGCCGACGACGGGGACCAGCCGTCGCGCTTCCTGACCGAGCTGGGGGTGGAGCCGCAGGACGTCACCGGGCGCCCCCGCCGCCCGCTGTCGGTCGCCGCGCTGGTCGCCGAGCTGCGGGCCACCACCGTCGACCCGGCGGCCACTCCGGCGCTGCGCGAGGCCGCCGCGCAGCGGCTGGCGAAGCTGGCCGCGCTGCGGGACGACGACGGCCGGCCGCTGGTGCCGGCCGCCCACCCCGACCAGTGGTGGGGTTTGTACGAGCCGACGCACAGCGCCGTGCCGCTGCGCGAGCGGGACCGCCCCGTGGTCCTCTCCGGGAGCGCGCTGGACCAGCTCGCCAACACCTGTTCCCTCCAGTGGTTCCTGGGGCGCGAGGTGAAGGCGGACACGCCCGCGACCACAGCCCAGGGCTTCGGCAACGTCGTCCACGTCCTCGCCGACGAGGTCGCCTCGGGCCGTACGCCCGCCGACCTGTCCGTCCTGATGGAGCGCCTGGACTCGGTCTGGGACGCGCTCGCGTTCGACGCGCCCTGGAAGTCGCGGCAGGAGAAGGAGAACGCGCGCGCCGCCCTGGAACGCTTCCTGCGCTGGCACGTGATGGAGCGCGGCACGCTGGGCCGCGAGACCGTGGCGACCGAGCACGGCTTCGACGTCACCCTCGAAGCGGGCGAGTACGCGGTCCGCATCCGGGGGAGCATGGACCGCGTCGAGCGGGACGCGGAGGGCCGGGCGTACGTCGTCGACTTCAAGACCGGCAAGCAGAAGCCGACCGGGCCGGAGGTCGCCCGCCACCCGCAGCTCGCGGTGTACCAGCTCGCGGTGCGGGAGGGGGCGGTGGACGCCGCCTTCGAGGGGCGGCGGCCGGAGCCGGGCGGCGCGGAACTCGTACACCTGCGGCTGGGCGCGCCCCAGAAGGAGGGCGGCGACGCGCTTCCCGCCGTCCAGGCGCAGCAGCCCCTGGACGGGGACTGGGTGGGCGAACTGCTCGCCGCCGCCGCCGGCCGGGTCCTGGAGGAGCGCTTCACCCCCACCACGGGACAGCACTGCACCCACTGCACGTTCCGCAACTCCTGCTCGGCCCTGCCCGAGGGGCAGCACGTCGTGGAGTGACGGACGCGCCCCGGCGCGGCGGCGACCGGTCCCGTGCCGATCACGGGTCCCGTGCCGGCGACCGGTCCTGGGCCGACCACCGGTCCCGTGCCCGCCACCGGTCCCGTGCCGGCCACCGGCCCCGCGTCGGCCCTGGCGTCCCGGACGCCCCAGCGGCCCGCTCAGCTGGGGTTTGCCGTGATTGTCAGTGGGGGCCGATACGGTCTCGGATGTGTCAGCTCGCATCACCGACCCCGAGCAGCTCAAGGAGCTCCTCGGCATCCCGTTCACCCCGGAGCAGACGGCCTGCATCACCGCACCGCCCGCCCCGCAGGTCATCGTGGCCGGCGCCGGTTCCGGCAAGACCACGGTCATGGCCGCGCGCGTGGTGTGGCTGGTCGGCACCGGCCAGGTCGCCCCGGAGCAGGTGCTCGGGCTGACGTTCACGAACAAGGCGGCGGGCGAGCTGGCCGAGCGGGTCCGCAAGGCGCTGGCCGCGGCCGGGGTGACGGAGCCGGCCGACCCGTTCGGCGCGGGCCTCCCGAACCTCCCGGGCTTCCCGGGCGCCTCGGGCCTCTCGGCCTCCCCTGGATCCCCAGGGGCTCAGGCCGGCGCGGACGGCGTCCCCGGCGAGCCCCGGATCTCGACGTACCACTCCTTCGCCGGCCAGCTCCTCAAGGACCACGGTCTCCGCATCGGCCTGGAGCCGAGTGCCCGCCTGCTCGCCGACGCGACGCGCTTCCAGCTGGCCGCCCGGGTGCTGCGGTCCGCCCCCGGCCCGTATCCGGCGCTGACGAAGTCGCTGCCCGCCCTCGTGGAGGACCTGCTCGCGCTCGACGGCGAGCTGGCCGAGCACCTGGTGGAGCCGGACCGGCTGCGGGCGTACGACACCGAGCTGCTGGCCGCCCTCGACCGGGTCAAGCTCTCCAACGCCGACCTGCGCAAGGTGCCCGAGACGGCCCGCGCACGCCTGGAGCTGCTGGAGCTGGTCACGTCGTACCGGGCCGAGAAGCGGCGGCGCGAGCTGCTGGACTTCGGCGACCAGATCGCCCTGTCGGCGACGCTCGCGACCACCCGGCCCGAGGTGGGCGCCCTGCTGCGCGACGAGTTCCGGGTCGTCCTCCTGGACGAGTACCAGGACACCTCCGTGGCCCAGCGGATCATGCTGTCCGGCCTGTTCGGCGGCGGTACGGGCCATGCCGTGACCGCCGTCGGCGACCCCTGCCAGGCCATCTACGGATGGCGCGGCGCCTCCGTCGCCAACCTGGACGACTTCCCCGACCACTTCCCCTTCGAGGACGGCAGCCCCGCCCGGCGCGCCGCCCTCAGCCAGAACCGCCGCAGCGGCGGCCGGCTCCTCACCCTGGCCAACGGGCTCGCCGCGCCGCTGCGCGGCATGCACGAAGGCGTCGAGGCCCTGCGCCCGGCCCCCGGCGCCGAGCGCGACGGCGTGGTGCGCTGCGCGCTGCTGCCCACCCACGCGGAGGAGATGGCCTGGCTCGCCGACCGCATCGCCCACCTGGTGCGCACGGACACCCCGCCCGGTGAGATCGCCGTCCTGTGCCGTACGGCCGGCGACTTCGCCCGGATCCAGGGCGAGCTGGTGGCGCGGGAGGTCCCGGTGGAGGTCGTCGGCCTGTCCGGGCTGCTGCACCTGCCGGAGATCGCCGACCTGGTGGCGGTGTGCGAGGTCCTCCAGGACCCGACGGCCAACGCCGCCCTGGTACGGCTCCTGATCGGCCCGCGCTGGCGGATCGGCCCCCGCGACCTGGCCCTCCTGGGCCGCCGGGCGCGGCTGCTCGTCCACCGGGACGGCCCGTCCGAGGACCCCGAACGGCGCCTGGCCGAGGCCGTGGAGGGCGTCGACCCGGCCGAGACGATCTCGCTCGCCGATGCGCTCGACACGTTCCTGGAGGCGGACGGGCGCCCCGACGACGGACTGCCGTTCTCCCCCGAGGCGCGCGTCCGCTTCGCCTACGTGGCGCGGGAACTGCGCGAGCTGCGGCGCTCGTTGGCCGAGCCGTTGATGGACGTACTGCACCGGGTGCTGGCCGTCACCGGCCTGGAGGTCGAGCTGTCCGCGTCCCCGCGCGCCGTGGCGGCCCGCCGCCGGGAGACCCTGGGCACCTTCCTGGACATCGCGGCCGGCTTCGCCGCCAAGCAGGGCGGCGCGGCCCTGGACGGCGACGCGACGCTGCTCGCCTTCCTGGGCTTCCTGCGCACCGCCGTCCAGCACGAGAAGGGCCTGGACAGCTCCCTGCCGGGCGGCGAGAACACGGTCAAGGTGCTGACCGCCCACAAGTCCAAGGGCCTGGAGTGGGACGTGGTCGCCGTCCCCGGTCTGGTCGGCAAGCAGTTCCCCAGCGAGCAGTCCCGCGACTCCTGGCTCACCCAGGCCAAGGTGCTGCCGCACGCCCTGCGCGGCGACGCCGCGACGCTGCCGGACGTGGCCGACTGGAGCAGCCGCGGCGTGAAGTCCTTCAAGGAGGCGATGAAGGAGCACCAGTCGGTCGAGGAACTGCGCCTCGGGTACGTCACCTTCACCCGCCCGCGTTCCCTGCTGCTCGGCTCCGGCCACTGGTGGGGACCCGACCAGAAGCGGCCCCGCGGCCCGTCCGCCTTCCTGGAGGCGCTGCGGGTGCACTGCGAGGCGGGCCACGGTGAGATCGAGGAATGGGCCGAGGCACCCGAGGAGGGCGCGGAGAACCCGTCGCTCAAGGAGGCCGAAGCCGAGCTGGAGTGGCCGCTGCCGCTGGACGCGGTGGCCACGGAGCGCCGCCGGGCCGCCGCCGCCAAGGTCCGGGCGTACTTGGACGGCATGACGGCGGACGGCGCCGTGCCGCCGCACGCCACCGCGGCCGACGGGACGGAGGCCGCCGCCGCCCATGACGCCCCGCACCCGGCGGCGGGCGCGGGGACCGCCGTACCCGGCCCGTCCCTGCCCGGGCAGGTCCTGCCGGGCCGGACGGCCGGGTCCGCCGCGGCACCCGCCCGGCCCCTGCCCGCCCACGACCCGGAGTGGCCGCCGCCCCCCGAGGACGATCCGTACGCCGCCTTCGACGACACCACCGGCATCGGCATCGGCATCGGCATCGGGGACGGGGAGCACCACGGGCCCGGCGCGGAGCACGACCTGGCCGACTGGGACGCGTGGAGCGCGGAGCGGCCCGCGCATCCGGAGGACGCGCATCCGGAGGACGCGGCTCCGGAGGGTGCGGATCCGGAGGGTGCGGATCCGGCCCACGGTGCGGTCCGCGGCGCCGGACGCAACGGACACCCCGGGAACGGGCATTACGGGCATTCCGAGAGCGGGCGTAACGGAGGCGGGCGTACCCAGGTACCGGCCCAATCGCCCGCCCCGGAGACGGCCCGGCGCCCCGCCCCAGGGACGGCCCCGCACCCGGCCTCCGAAGCCCACCCGGCCTCCGAAGCCTCCCCGGACCTCCCCCCGGCCCCCGTCCTCCTCCCCGAGGAGCGTCGTACCGTCGCGTCCTGGGACCGCGATCTCGACGCGCTCGCCGACGAGCTGCGCCGGTCCCGCGCGACCGTCCGGGACGTCCCCCTGCCGTCCTCGCTCAGCGCCTCGCAGCTGCTGTGGCTGGCGTCCGATCCGGACGGTTTCACCCGGGAGCTGGCACGGCCCATGCCGCACCCGCCGCGCCCCGCCGCCCGTCGCGGCACCCGCTTCCACGCCTGGGTGGAGTCCCGCTTCGAGGAGCTGACGCTGCCCGTGCTGGGCCCCGACGAACTTCCGGGCGGCGCGTACGGGGCTGAGGCGCGCGCCCAGGAAGCGGCCGGGGAAGCGGATGCGATCAGGGACGAGGACGACCTCGAAGCCCTCAAGGAGGCCTTCGCCCGCAGCCCGTATGCCCGGCGCACCCCGTACCGCATCGAGGTCCCCGTACAGATCACCCTCGCGGGCCGGGTGATCCGCGGCCGTATCGACGCCGTCTACCGCACCCGCGGCCCCGAGGGGGACACGTACGAGATCATCGACTGGAAGACCCATCACGCGCAGACCGCCGACCCGCTCCAGCTAGCCCTGTACCGGGTGGCCTGGGCCGAGCAGCACGGTCTGCCCCTGTCCGCCGTCGATGCCGCGTTCCTGTACGTGCGCAGCGGGGAGACCGTCCGGCCCCGGCGGCTGCCCGACCGGGCCGGGCTGGAACGCATCCTGCTGGGCGAGCCGGACCCGGCGGCCGGCGCGGACGCCGCCGACGTCCCCGACGACGGCGACGGCGGGTGACGGATGAGGACGGCAGAGGTGACAAGATCGTCGAGACCGGCGGCGGACCGCGCCGCCGGGGCGGATAGGCTCGGACCCATGAGCACCACCTCGGACAGCGCCGTCCGCGCGTACATCAACGTCCACCGCGAAGAGTTCCTCGACGACCTCGCCGCCTGGCTGCGCATCCCCTCCGTGTCCGCGGACCCGGCGCGCGCCGCCGACGTGCGCCGCAGCGCCGAGTGGCTGGCCGGCCGGCTCACCGCGACCGGCTTCCCGACCACCGAGATCTGGGAGACGGACGGCGCTCCCGCGGTCTTCGCCGAGTGGCCCTCCGGGGACCCGACGGCCCCCACCGTCCTGGTGTACGGCCACCACGACGTGCAGCCCGCCGCCCCCGAGGACGGCTGGCACACCGACCCGTTCGAGCCGCAGACCATCGACGGCAAGCTGTACGCCCGCGGCGCCGCCGACGACAAGGGCCAGGTGTTCTTCCACACCCTCGGCGTGCGCGCCCACCTGGCCGCGACCGGCCGCACCGCGCCCGCCGTCAACCTCAAGCTCCTCATCGAGGGCGAGGAGGAGTCCGGCTCCCCGAACTTCCCGGCCCTGATCGCCCAGCACGCGGACCGCCTCGCCTGCGACGCGGTGATCGTCTCCGACACGGGCATGTGGTCCAAGGACACCCCGACCGTCTGCACGGGCATGCGCGGCCTCACGGACTGCCAGATCGACCTGTACGGCCCCGACCAGGACATCCACTCCGGCTCCTTCGGCGGCGCGGTGCCCAACCCCGCCACCGAGGCCGCCCGGCTGGCCGCCGCGCTCCACGACGAGGAGCGCCGGGTGGCGATCCCCGGCTTCTACGACGGCGTCGTCGAGCTGACCGACCGCGAGCGCGAGCTCTTCGCCGAGCTGCCCTTCGACGAGGCCGGATGGCTGCGTACGGCGCACTCCCACGCGGCGCTCGGCGAGGCCGGGCACAGCACTCTGGAGCGCATCTGGGCCCGCCCGACGGCCGAGGTCAACGGCATCGGCGGCGGCTATCAGGGCCCCGGCGGCAAGACCATCGTGCCGTCCGCCGCGCAGCTGAAGCTGTCCTTCCGCCTGGTGGCGGGCCAGGACGCGGACGCCGTCCAGCAGTCCGTACGGGACTGGGTCGCCGCCCGCCTGCCCGACGGCATCCGCCACGAGATCACTTTCTGGGGCGCCACCCGCCCCTGCCTGACCCCGCTCGACCACCCCGCCCTGCAGTCCGTCGTACGGGCCATGGGCCGCGCCTTCAACCAGAAGATCCGCTTCACCCGCGAGGGCGGCTCGGGCCCGGCCGCCGACCTCCAGGACGTCCTCGGCGTACCGGTCCTCTTCCTCGGCATATCCATCCCGTCGGACGGCTGGCACGCCCCGAACGAGAAGGTCGAGCTGGACCTGCTGATGAAGGGCGTCGAAACCGCCGCGCACCTGTGGGGCGACCTGGCGGAGAACTGGCGCGTGGCTTGACCGGTGACCGCGCCGTACCGGCGACCGTGCCCGTGAGCCGGGCGGCGCGAACCGTGCCCGTGGGCCGGGCGGCGCGAACCGTCCCCGGCCCACCGGCCGCGCGCGGCCCGCGCCGGGGGCTCGGCCCGGAGGCCGGCCGTGGTCCGTGGCCTGGCCGCGGCCTGTGCCTGGGCCGTGGTCCGCGTCGGCCCGCGGCCGGGAGCGCGTCCGCGGCCGTGCCGACTCCGCGGGCGTTCCCGGCGGGCGACGGGCCTCCGGCGGGCGGCGCACCCCCGGCAAACGACGCGGCCACGCCTTCGTACATGGCCACGGCCCCCTCGTACACGACCACGGCCCCTTCGTACGCGGCCGGGCCGACCGCGCCCGCCGGGACCGTACGCGTGCCGCCGCCCGCCCGGACCGTACGCGTGCCGCCGCCCGCCGCGACCGCCGTCCGCCCGGCGCCCGCGCCCGTATGCAGCAACCACGGCAATCACCCACGCCACAGGGGGAGTTGGAAACCGCAGTGACCACCTGGACCGACCACAGCGCCGACCGGCCGATCACCTTCAGCGCGCCGAGCGGCATCGACCGCGCCGCCCACCACCGCCTCGACGAGGCGTGGCTCGCGGCGGCCTGGAGCCACCCGACGACGCGCGTCTTCGTGGTCTCCGGCGGCCAGGCCCTGGTCGACGACACCCCGGACGGGCGTACGGAACTGGTCATGACGCCGTCCTTCGAGGCGCCGCTCACCGAGACGCACCGCTACTTCCTCGGTACCGACGAGGACGGCGTGCGCTACTTCGCGCTCCAGAAGGACGCGCTGCCGGGGCGCATGGACCAGTCCGCGCGCCCCGCGGGCCTGCGCGAGGCGGGCCTGCTGCTCTCCCCGCGCGACGCCGGCCTGCTCGTGCACGCCGTCGCCCTGGAGAACTGGCAGCGCCTGCACCGCTTCTGCTCGCGCTGCGGCGAGCGCACCGTGATCGCCGCGGCGGGCCACATCCGCCGCTGCCCCGCCTGCGGCGCCGAGCACTACCCGCGCACCGACCCCGCCGTGATCATGCTCGTCACGGACGAGGAGGACCGCGCGCTGCTCGGCCGCCAGGTCCACTGGCCGGAAGGCCGCTTCTCCACCCTCGCGGGCTTCGTGGAGCCCGGCGAGTCCATCGAGCAGTCGGTGGCCCGCGAGGTCTACGAAGAGGCGGGCGTGGTCGTCGGCGACGTCGAATACGTCGCCAGCCAGCCGTGGCCCTTCCCGTCCAGCCTGATGCTCGGCTTCATGGCCCGCGCCACGTCCTCCGAGATCCAGGTCGACGGCGAGGAGATCGAAGAGGCCCGCTGGTTCTCCCGCGAGGACCTGAAGGCCGCCTTCGAATCCGGCGAGGTCCTCCCCCCGTACGGCATCTCCATCGCCGCCCGCCTGATCGAAATGTGGTACGGCAAGCCGCTGCCGAAGCCGTAGCCGTCCCAACGGCGAGGAGCCCGGGGCCCCGACAGGGCTCCGGGCCTTTCGCCTGCCCCTCCTACTGCCCGCTCGTCCGGCCGGGACCTGCCCCTCACCGGCACCTGGGTGGAGCAGACCGCGACGGACGGCTACTACGCCGGTGCCCGCTACCACGGCGCCCTCCAGCTGCTGGCCGAGCCGACCGGCCGGCGGCTGGCCGGGAAGTGGGTCGGCTTCGGCAAGGACTTCGACGTGAACACCGGCCCCTGGGAGCTGATCTTCAAGGACGCGTCCACGTCGAAGGAGACCGTGGGGCGGTATAGCCGGACGCCCGGCTGATCAGGAGGGTGGCCGTCCCGGGGCGGCGGGCACGACGAAACC
The DNA here is from genome assembly GCF_044327805.1 of Streptomyces sp. NPDC018019. Taxonomy (NCBI): domain Bacteria; kingdom Bacillati; phylum Actinomycetota; class Actinomycetes; order Kitasatosporales; family Streptomycetaceae; genus Streptomyces; species Streptomyces sp. NPDC018019. The sequence goes on from NZ_JBIRGD010000009.1 coordinate 120,626, forward strand.
CCCGGCCGCGACGACCGGGGGTCCGCCCGTGTGAACCAGGGCTCATGTGGGCCGGGGCCCGCCCATGGGCCGGGGTTCAGACGCCGAGCGCCTGCTTGACCTGGGCCAGGGACGGGTTGGTCAGGGTGGAGCCGTCCGGGAAGAGGAGGGTGGGGACGGTCTGGTTGCCGTCGTTGGCCTTCTCGACGAACGCGGCGGACTCGGGGTCCTGCTCGATGTTGATCTCGGTGTACGCGATTCCCTCGCGGTCCATCTGGCCCTTCAGCCGGCGGCAGTAGCCGCACCACGTGGTGCTGTACATCGTCACAGTGCCCGCCATGGGTCCTCGCGCTCCTTCAAGCTCGGCGTCTATGCGGTGGAAGAACGCTCACCCGCCCCGGACCATTCCCGTCCGTACCGGACCGCTTCCGTGGGCGTACGGCTCCGCATCCGTGGACCCGCGTATTCGTACGACCACGGAGCGGCAGCTGTGGACAACTTTCCCGGCTGCCCCGGCCGACCTGGCAGCATGGCGGGGTGACAGCAGCATCGGACTCCACTCTCTTCCCGCAGGTTGCGGCCGCGACCCAGTTCCCGGCCACGCCCGAGGGTGCCGACGCGGTGCTCGACGGCCTCGACCCCGAGCAGCGCGAGGTCGCCACGGCGCTGCACGGCCCCGTGTGCGTCCTGGCGGGCGCCGGCACGGGCAAGACCCGCGCGATCACCCACCGGATCGCGTACGGCGTCCGTGCGGGCATCCTGCAGCCCGGCACGGTGCTCGCCGTCACGTTCACCGCCCGCGCGGCGGGGGAGATGCGCGGGCGGCTGCGCCAGCTCGGCGCGGGCGGTGTGCAGGCCCGTACGTTCCACTCCGCCGCCCTGCGCCAGCTCCAGTACTTCTGGCCCAAGGCGATCGGCGGCGAGGTTCCCCGGCTGGTGGAGCGCAAGGTCCAGCTGGTCGCGGAGGCCGCCGCCCGCTGCCGCATCCGCCTGGACCGCAACGAGCTGCGGGACGTCACGGGCGAGATCGAGTGGTCCAAGGTCACCCAGACCGTGCCCGCCGACTACCCGGCCGCCGTCCACAAGGCCGGGCGCGAGGCCCCCCGCGATCCGGCCGAGATCGGGCAGATCTACGGGACGTACGAGCAGCTCAAGCGCGATCGGGGCACCATCGACTTCGAGGACGTGCTGCTGCTGACGGTCGGCGTTCTCCAGGAGCGGCACGACATCGCCGAGCAGGTCCGCGCCCAGTACCAGCACTTCGTCGTGGACGAGTACCAGGACGTCAGCCCGCTCCAGCAGCGGCTGCTGGACCTGTGGCTCGGCGACCGCGACAACCTCTGCGTGGTCGGCGACGCCAGCCAGACGATCTACAGCTTCACCGGCGCCACCCCCGAACACCTGCTGAACTTCCGCACCCGCCATCCGAACGCGACGGTCGTCAAGCTGGTCCGCGACTACCGCTCCACCCCCCAGGTCGTACACCTCGCCAACGGCCTCCTGTCCCAGGCGCGCGGCCGCGCCGCCGAACACCGCCTGGAGCTGATCTCGCAGCGGGACCCTGGGCCCGAGCCGGCGTATGTGGAGTACGGGGACGAGCCCGCGGAGGCGGAGGGCACCGCCCGCCGAATCCGCGACCTGATCGCTTCCGGCGTGCCGGCGAGCGAGATAGCGGTCCTCTTCCGTATCAACGCCCAGTCCGAGGTCTACGAGCAGGCCCTCGCCGACCTCGGCGTGCCGTACCAGCTCAGGGGCGCCGAGCGGTTCTTCGAGCGGCCCGAGGTGCGCGAGGCGGGCGTCAAGCTGCGCGGCGCCGCCCGCTTCGGCGCCAACGACGCGCTCCTCGACGACGCCGCCGACCTCCCGTCCGAGGTGCGGGCGGTGCTGAGCGACATGGGCTGGACGAGCCGGCCCCCGGCCGGCTCCGGCGCCGTACGGGACCGGTGGGAGTCGCTGGCCGCCCTGGTCCGGCTCGCCGAGGACTTCGCCAAGGCCCGGCCGACGGCCACCCTCGCCGACCTGGTCACCGAGCTGGACGAGCGGGCCAACGCCCAGCACGCGCCGACCGTCGAAGGTGTGACGCTCGCCTCATTCCACGCGGCCAAAGGTCTGGAGTGGGACGCCGTCTTCCTGGTCGGCCTCACCGAGGGCATGATGCCGATCACCTACGCCAAGACGGACGAGCAGGTCGAGGAGGAGCGCCGTCTGCTGTACGTCGGCGTGACCCGGGCCCGCCTGCACCTGGGCCTGTCGTGGTCCCTGTCGCGCTCTCCGGGAGGCCGGGCGGTCCGCCGCCCCAGCCGCTTCCTGGACGGCCTGCGGCCCGGCTCGGGGTCCGCGCGCCGTACGGCGGCAGCCGTCGCGGGCGGCATCGAGCGAGGTGGCGGCGGCGTCCGGGGCGCGAGCAAGCGCCGCAACCGCGCCCCGGCCCGCTGCCGGGTCTGCGGCAAGACGCTCACCGACGCGGGCGAGATGAAGCTCATGCGCTGCGACGACTGCCCCTGCGAGCTCGACGAGGCGTTGTACGAGCGGCTGCGCGACTGGCGGGCGGAGCAGGCACGGCAGCTGGGCCAGCCGGCGTACTGCGTCTTCACCGACAGGACCCTGATGGCGATCGCCGAGGCCGTACCGGGAACCGAGGGGGAACTGGTGGGCATCCCCGGTGTGGGGGGACGCAAGCTGGGCAGGTTCGGCGCCGACGTCCTCGCGCTGTGCGCAGGTGAGGAGCTGGTTCCGGCAGGGGGCGAGCCCGCGCCGGACGATCTTCCGGAGGGTGGTGCAAGAAGCTCCGGAAAGTCGTCAGAAAAATAGTTTGCGCGCGCGGAGCGCATCCCCATAGCCTTCACAGGCACGGAGACATCGGGCCTTCCGGGATCCGCTGGATTCGTGTTGTACTGAACAAGCCCGGACCGGATTTTCCGGTCCGCCGAGACGCCGAGAGGAGGCGAGACCAGTGATCAGCTTCATCGAGACCCAGAAAATGACCGATCGTTCGGTCGTCGCCGCCTGCACGCTCGGCGCCTCGTTCCCGGGCACCGGTCTGTCCGGCTCCGGCCGACTGTCCGGTCTTGAGGTCTCCCGTGCCGCTTCCCTGGCGTTCCTGCCCAAGGGCGAGTGCGACGAGCGACCGACCGAGGCACCTGCAGTAGCGGCAGCGGCACAGGCAGCGAATGCGCATGCCTTTGTCCGCGCGGCGGCCAACGGTGCCGAATCCCGGATGCAGTACCAGACGCAGCAGGACACGTGGGCCCACCGCGGGCACGAACCCTGGAGAGATCCAGCCTGATCGGCATGATCAGGTCGGCACCTTCCAGGGCCGCGGAACCCACACCGGGATCCGCGGCCCTTTTGCTTTGCCCATGCGCCCGGCCACCAGCCGGGCCGAACAGACGAGGAACACACCACCGTGCAACTCCAGACGCACACCCCGTCCGTCGCCACCGACCTGATTCCCCCGCCCGACTCCCAGGAGAACCCTTTGCTGCCCCTCACCGAGCTCGACGACGAGATCGACCGACTCGGCGCCGCCGTGCCGTGCCGTACCTACGACCCGGAGGTCTTCTTCGCCGAGACCCCGGCCGACGTGGAGTACGCCAAGTCCCTGTGCCAGACCTGTCCGGTGCGCGAGGCGTGTCTCGCCGGCGCCAAGGACCGTCGTGAGCCGTGGGGCGTCTGGGGCGGCGAACTCTTCGTCCAGGGCGTCGTGGTGCCCCGCAAGCGTCCGCGTGGCCGCCCGCGCAAGAACCCGGTCGCGGCATGAACATCAGCGGCGCGTACACCAGCGGCACCGGAACGATCGACCGTCCCGCCCAACGGGACCCCCAGAAGCAGGACCCGATGAACCCCACCCTCACCGACACCACCGCACCCGCGAACCCCGGCGTGATCGAGTCGCGCCAGAACAGGACCCGTGAAATGCAACTCATCCCAGAAGCCCTGGCGCGCGCACATATGCAAGAGCGCCTGCAGGAGGCCGAGTCGGAACGCAGGGCCCAGCGGCTCGCCGCGGCCCGGCGCATGCAGCGCCGCGCCGAGCGGGCATCGCTGCGCGCCCGGCGCGCCTTGGCCATGGCCGTCATGCAGTGAGTCACCGTGGCGGCCCGGCACATGGACTGTGCCGACGCCGCCCGGGTGTCACCACCGCATCACGCACCCAGGCACCACCACGAACCTCAGGGGCTGTCCAACTGGGCGGCCCCTGAGGGCGTTGTGCCCCTTTCCCGGCGGTGCCGGAGATATTGTCGGCTGATGAACCAGAAGACGTACGAACAGGCGGAGTTGGCGACCGGCAACGCGGAGTGCGCCCAGTGCGGCGCCGTCGCCGAGGGGGCCGCACCGATCTGGACCTGCACCATCGCCGACGGCGTCCGCCACCACCTCTGCGACACCTGCACCCGCGCCCACCTGCGCGTCATCGAGTCCCACCTGGACCCGATCGCCGCGCGGTGAAGGCCAACGCCGCGTGGTGAAAGCCATCGGCGGGTGATGAAAGCCGTCAACGAGCGGTGAAGAGGCAGGGCGCGGTGAGGAGGCCGGGCGCCGCGTCATCGCGCGCCCGCGTCAGGCCGGGGTGTCCTCCACTGTTGCCCGGTTCTGTTCGGGTACGGACGGGGCGGCCGTGTCGGCGGGGGTGAAGCCCGGGAGCCAGGCCTCCAACTCGTCGCGCATGCGGACGGTGGCGCCGAGCTGGCACAGGACGCCGATCGTGCTCAGCGTCACGCGGTGTATGAGGAGGTAGGACGGGGGCAGATTGAGCTGACGGCCCAGCTGGTAGGCGGGGGAGCGGGGATCGGCGATGCGCGCGGCCTGGTTGCGCATCCAGGAGCGGGTGAAGGTGAAGGCGTCCACCTGGGCCGGTTCGATGATCGGGAGCAGATAGTCCAGCACCGCGTCGGGGTCCAGCTCGATGGACTCCTTGACGAAGCCTTCCTCGCACAGCAGCTCGTAGACCGCCTCGGCCTCGCCGTCCAGCGTCATGCGCAGGGACGTGCCGATCGTGGGCGGCAGACCGTCCGGCAGGCGGTCGACCGTGCCGAAGTCCAGCACGCCCAGCCGCCACCGCTCGGCCGGCCCGTCCGGGGCGTCCCCCGTCAGCAGGCGGAAGTTGCCCGGGTGGGGGTCGGCGTGCAGCAGGCCGGTCCGCGCGGTGCCGGAGAAGAGGAAGCGGGCCAGGAGCTGTCCGGCCCGGTCGCGCTGCTCCTCGGTGCCGTCGGCGATGACCTCCGACAGGGGGATGCCGTCCATCCACTCGGTCACCAGCACCTGGTCGCCCTGGTGGACCACCGCGGGCACCCGGACGTCCGGGTCGTCGGCGAACTCCTCGGCGTGTGCCTGCTGCGCCTCGGCCTCCAGGGAGTAGTCCAGTTCCTCGGAGACCCGGTCGCGCAGTTCGGAGATCAGCGGCTTGATGTCCATGCCGGGGATCAGGGGGCCGAGCAGCCGGGCGAACCTGCCGAGCTGCGACAGATCGGAGAGCAGGGCCGCGCCCGCTCCCGGGTACTGGACCTTGACGGCCACCGCGCGGCCGTCGTGCCAGACCGCGCGGTGCACCTGCCCGATCGAGGCGGCGGCCGACGGCTTGTCGTCGAACTCCGTGAACAGCTCGCGCCAGTCCGCGCCGAGCCGCTCCACCAGCACCTTGTGCACCGTGTCCGTCGGCATCGGCGGCGCGGCTTCCTGGAGTTTGGTGAGCGCGGCGCGGTACGGGCCGGCGATCTCCTCCGGCAGTGCCGACTCGAAGACGGACAGCGCCTGCCCGAACTTCATCGCGCCGCCCTTCAGCTCGCCGAGCACCCGGAAGAGCTGTTCGGCGGTCCGCTGCTGGAGCTCGCGGCCGACGAGATCCGCCGACCTGCCGCCGATCCGCTTGCCCAGCCCCCAGGTGGCACGGCCGGCGAATCCCAGTGGCAGCGCGGCCAGCTTGGCGGTGCGGGTGACCGCCTTGCGGGGAAGATCTGACATTCGCCCCTCCAACTCACACTGTCCCCAACCGGGGTTACTCCGCCATTGTTACGTGTCGACGTCGCGGTTCCGAGGGACCCGTGGCGCCGGCCGGCCCCGCCGCGCCGCAGCCGCACTCCGGATGCGGCGCGATCCGTGTCGTCCGCCAGTCCGCGCACGGCAGCACCACCTCCATCCGGGCCCCGGTGCAGGGTGGCAACCGACCGTCCAGGAACGCCAGCGCCTGCACGGCCGCCAGCCCCGCCACCGCCGTCGCCAGCGCCGCGTCGCACGCCGGCACGGCCGGTGAGCCGCGCCCCGAGCGCCACTGCGCGAGCAGCCGCGGCCAGGCCGGCTCCGCGTCCGTACGCCGCAGCTCCAGGCACCCGGCGCAGGAGGAGCCGCCCGGCAGGACCAGCGGGCCCACCACACCGGTCCCTTCGATCACCCCGGCGAACAGGTGGGGAATGCCGGCGGACAGGAAGGGCTCGTACAGGACCGGGTCGGGCGCGTAGGCGGCGAGACCGTCGCGCGGCGTGATCACGACCAGTCCGAGCCCCGGCTCGCCCGCCTCCGGCGGCGCGCCGTCGTTCCGGTGTCCGCGCGACCAGGGCGAGGCCTGGTGCACCAGGCTGCGGGCGGCGGTGTCGCGCCGGTCTCCGATGTGCTCCGCCCGCACCCCGCCCGGCACCACGTCCCAGGGCTCGACCGTCCCGCCGTCCTGCACCTCCACCCGCCCGATGCCCGCCGCGGAGAGCAGGGCCGCGACCGAGGCCCCCACCCGTCCCGCGCCGCGCACGCGCGCCCGTACGGCGCGGCGCGCTCCCATCCGCTCCAATCCGCCCGCTGCCTCCGGGTGCCGCACCGACAGCGACGCGAGATCCGCCCGCAGCCGCCCGAAGGCCGCGGTGTCCGACCGCACCGTCTCGGCCGCCGGGCCGCCCGCTGTGGGCGCGTCCAGCAGCCCGGCCCGCCCCAGCCGGTCCACCACCCGCCGCGCGTGCTCGCCGGGCAGCCCCAGCGACTCGGCCGCGTCCGCCAGCTGTGCCAGGCTGCGCGTGCCGTCGATCAAGGCCAGAAAGCTGCCGGTCGCCGTGTCCACCGGCCCCAGCTCCACCGCGTGCGCCGGGGCCACCCCGAACCGCACCGTCTCCCGGTCCCGCCAGCCGCGCCGCAGCGCGGGCTTGAGCATCGGATGCATGGCTCCGCCCCCCGTCGATCGCCTCTCGTCCAGCGGTTGCCAGCATGCCCCGGCCGCCGGGCGGGCGTCGGAAGTTGTCCACAGCCGGCAGGCAATAGTCATACAAGCCATGACTGCCTCTGAGTGTTTCGGTCGCACGGCAGAACCGGGGGACGGGACTTCCCGCGCGGCCAGCGGGTAACGTCGGGGCGTGCCCGCCGACCCTTTGCGCCGAGCCGCAGACCCGCAACGCAGGACCGCCGCGCGCCCCGCGGCCGGGCGTTCCGCGACGAGCGCGGTCGAGGTGCGCAGAAGCTCGCGGCGGCGCCGTACGGTCTCCGCGTACCGCGAGGGCGACCGCACCATCGTGCTGATCCCGGCCCGGATGTCCGAGGCGGAGGAACGGCGCTGGGTGACGGTGATGCTGGACAAGCTCGCCGCCCAGGAGAGCAAGCGCAGGCTCGGCGACAGCGAGCTGGCCGAGCGCGCGGAGCGCCTGTCGCTCCAGTACCTGGACGGCCGCGCCCGGCCCGCCACGGTGCGCTGGGTGACCAACCAGAACACCCGCTGGGGCTCCTGCACGCCCGCCGAGGGCAGCATCCGCCTCTCGCACCGGCTCCAGGGCATGCCCGAGTACGTCATCGACTACGTACTCCTGCACGAGCTGGCGCATCTTCTCGTCCCCGGTCACGGACAGCGTTTCTGGCGGCTCCTGGAGTCATACCCGCGAACGGAGCGGGCGCGCGGCTATCTCGAAGGGGTGGTCGCGGCGGAGCGGCTGCCGCATGTGCCCGCCGCCCGTACGGAATAGGGGTGGTTCCGCCCGGTTCGCGACGCGCCCCGGCATCGCCCGCCGTCGGCGGCAGCGGTTAGCCTGGCGCGACGTCATTGAGAGCGCGGAGCGGGGGGACGGTCGGTTACGTATGGCCAGGGAATTCCAACGGGGCCACAAGGCCAGGATCGGCGATCTGACGGCCGGCACGGATCTGTACGTGGGCGTGCGGATCGCGGGAGCCGGCCTGACCTTCGACATCAGCTGCTTCGGGCTCGACGCGGACGAGCGGCTCTCCGACGACCGGTACTTCGTCTTCTTCAACCAGCCCGCGTCGCCCGAGGGCGCGATCCAGCAGCTCGGTCCCCAGGCGGGCGACACCGAGTCGTTCCGGGTCACCCTCGACCGGATTCCGCCGCAGATCCAGAAGCTCTCGTTCACCGCCACCCTGGACGGCGCGGGTCAGATGTCCCAGATCGGGCCGGGCTACCTGCGCATCGTCGCCGGTGGTGAGGAGGTCGCCCGCTACGCGTTCGACGGCACCGAGTTCACCACCGAGCGCGCCGTCATGCTCGGCGACTTCTACAGGAAGGGCGTGTGGCGCTTCGCCGCGGTCGGGCAGGGCTTCGACGGCGGCCTGGAGGCGCTGCTGAAGAACTTCGGCGGCGAGGTCGCCGAGGAGGAGCCCGCGGCAGCACCCGAGCCGGCCCCGCAGGCCGACGTGCCGGGCTTCGCGCCGCCCGCCGCCGCCGAGCCCGCGCCGGGCTTCGCCGTACCGACGGATCAGGGACAGCCCGCCGCTCCGCAGGAACCCGTCCCGGCCTTCGGCGCGCCGCAGGGCCAACAGTCCCACGGAGCCCCCCGGCCTCCGGCGCCGCCCCAGCCGGAACCGCAGGTTCCGCCGCAGGTCCAGCCGCACCAGCCCCCGGCCCCACAGGTGCACAGCGCCCCGACCATCGCGGCCCCGATGGCGCCGCCCGGTGCACCGACCGGCCAGCCGGGCCAGGTCCCCGGCCGGCAGCCGCCATTCGGCCAGGACCCGTACCAGCAGGCACCGCCTGCCCCGTACGGCCAGCCGCCCCAGGCAGTCCCGCAGGCGCCGCCCCAGGCGCCTCCTCAGGCCCCGTACGGCCAGCCGGGCGGCCAGTTCCCCGGCCCGCAGGCCCCGGCCCCGTACGGCGCTCCCCAGGACCAGGCGGCTCCGTACGGGCAGCCGTCCGCCCAGGGGCCGGGCCTCGGTGTCGTCCTGGACAAGTACCGCGAAGCCCCCACGGGCCGGCGGTGGGCCCCGCAGAACGAGAAGCTGATCCGCGCCGACCTCGGCATCGACGGGCAGCCGGTGCTCGCCCGCCAGGGCAGCATGGTCCTCTACCAGGGCAAGGTCGACTTCAGCTACAAGGGCGCCGGCATCCGGGGCCGCATCGTGGGCAACGCCACCGGCCAGGAGATGCAGCTGATGCGCTGCACGGGCCAGGGCCAGGTGTTCTTCGCCGACAACAGCGCCCACGTGCACCCGATCGAGCTCCAGGGCGACGCGATCTGCGTGTCGGCCGAGAGCGTGCTCGCCTTCGACGAGTCGCTCCAGCACGAGGTCCGCCGCATCGAGGGGCACGGCATCCCGGGCGGCGCGCTGTTCACCATGCAGTTCCAGGGCACCGGCACGGTCGTCGTCAAGACCCAGGGCACCCCGGTCGTCCTCCCGGTCACCCCGACGACCTTCGCGGACGCCAACGCCGTCGTCGCCTGGTCGGCCGCCGCGCAGGTGATCGTCTCCAGCCAGGTGAGCCTGCGCCGCAGCGCGTACCCGGGCCACTCCGGCGAGACCGTGAACCTCCAGTTCCGCGGCGCGCCCGGTAATTTCATCGTCGTCCAGCCCTACGAGGTCTGAGGGAGCCCGTCATGTACGAACAGCAAGTTCCGGGCTACGCCCCGACCGTGCCCGCGGCCCGCATGGAGAACCACGGCAGCGCGATGGTCAAGATCGCCATGCAGAGCGGCCAGGACGTGTTCGCCCGCACCGGCTCGATGGTCGCCTACGAGGGCTTCGTCCAGTACGAGCCGAACCCGCCCGCGGTCCGCCAGATGGCCTCCCAGTGGCTGACCGGCGAGGGCGCGCCCCTGATGAAGTGCTCCGGCGACGGCCTGCTCTACCTCGCCGACTACGGGGCGGACGTGGTCTGCGTCAACCTGGACGGCGACTCGCTCTCCGTCAACGGGACCAACCTCCTGGCGTTCGACGCCCACCTCCAGTGGGGCGTGCAGCGCGTCAAGGGCATGGCCAAGTTCGCCGGCCAGGGGCTCTTCAACGTCGGCATCTCGGGCACCGGCTGGGTCGCGCTGACCTCCCGCGGCACCCCGATCGTGGTGGACTGCGGGCGCGGCGAGGACGAGACGTACGTCGATCCCGACGCGCTCGTCGCCTGGTCGGCCAACCTGAAGATGAAGGGCAAGCGCAGCTTCAAGGCGTCCTCGATGATCGGGCGCGGCAGCGGCGAGGCGTACCAGCTCGGCTTCTCCGGCCAGGGCTTCGTCGTCGTACAGCCCAGTGAGGACAGCACCGACCGGCTCCGGGCCCGGGGCTGAGGGGGAGGACGTCAAGCCATCATGCAGAGTCCGCTTTTCGCCTACACCGAGGCGCAGACCCAGGACCGGTTCGCCCTCCAGAACCCGCAGCTGCTGCGGGTCGCCCTACAGGGCCACGAGGACCTGCTCGCCCGTAAGGGCAGCATGGTCGCCTACCAGGGCCTGCTCGAATTCGACGGGAACCACCAGACCCCGGGACAGCAGCACGCCCGCGCGATGTCGGGCGAGGGCCTCGACCTGATGCGCGTCTCCGGACAGGGCACGGTCTACCTGGCCAACCTGGCCCAGTACGTGCACATCATGGACGTCGACCACGACGGCCTGACCGTGGACAGCAGCTATGTGCTGGCGCTGGACTCCGGCCTCCACTGGGAGGTGATCTCGGTGGACAGCCAGTACGGGATCTCCGGCACCGGCAAGTACCAGCTCAACATCTCCGGCCGGGGCAAGGTCGTGCTGATGACCTCGGGCCAGCCGCTGATACTCCAGGTCACCCCGGACAAGTACGTCAACGCCGACGCCGACGCGGTGGTCGCCTGGTCCGCGTCGCTGCGGGTGCAGATGCAGGCGCAGACGCACGCGTCGGGCGTGTGGCGGCGCCGCGGCGGTACGGGCGAGGGCTGGGAGCTGAGCTTCCTCGGTCAGGGTTACGCGCTCGTCCAGCCCAGCGAGCTGCTGCCGCCGCAGAACGCCGTCATCGGGTCCGGCCTCGCCGCCCAGTTCGGCATGGGCCGGCAGGGCGCCCACGGGCAGAACCAGGGCAACATCTTCACCAACTGAGGCGCGCGGCTGCTCGTAGGCCGGCCGTTCCGCGCATCGGCCGCCCGCGTTCTCTCCGTAACGAGAGAGCGCGGGCGACCACAGAGCGTCCTACAGAAGCGCGCGCGTGCGCTCCATGAGGCGGACGACCGAGTCGTCCGCGACGTCCGCCACCTCGTCGTACGGGAACCAGCGCAGGTCCAGCGACTCGTCGCTGATCGCGGCCTCGGCCCCGTCCGGCGCCAGGGCCGCGTACTGCACGTCCAGATGCCACGCGCACGGCGTCAGATGGCGGTCCAGGCGCACCGGCCCGCCCAGCAGCGTCAGCCCGGTGATCCCGGATTCCTCGCGTGCCTCGCGCAGGGCCGCGTCCGCGAGCGTGGCGTCCTCCGGCTCGCAGTGGCCGCCCATCTGGAGCCACATCTTGAGCTTGCGGTGCAGCGTCAGCAGCACCCGCCCGCGCGCCGGGTCGATCACCAGGGCGCTGGCCGTGATGTGCCCGTCCTTGCACGGCTTGACCATGCCGTCCGGGTGGGCGGCCAGGTGGTCCAGGTAGGCCAGCCGCAGCCGGTCCTGCTCGGGGGACGGCGCGGGCCACTCCTTGAGGACCCGCGCCGCGTCGTCGTGAAGGCTCACTTCTCGTCGTCGCCCTTGCCGCCGTCGCCCTCGGGCCGGCCGCCCTCCTCGGAGCCGCCCTGGGCGCCGCCCTCGCCGGTCTCCTTGGTCAGGTCCGGCTTCCCGGCACCGCCCGCGGCCTCCCCGAGCATCTTGTCCAGCTCGGAGAAGTCCAGCTGCTCGTGGTGGACAAAACCGTCCGGGTCGTCCAGGTCGGCGGCCGTGGGGAGCATGTCCGGGTGCTCCCACAGGGCGTCGCGTCCGTCCAGGCCGCGCGCATCCGTCAGCAGGGCCCACAGCCGCGAGGCGTCCCGCAGGCGCCGCGGGCGCAGCTCCAGGCCGATCAGGGTGGCGAAGGTCTGCTCGGCCGGGCCACCGGTCGCCCGGCGTCGCCGCAGCGTCTCGCGCAGCGCGTCCGCCGAGGGCAGGTGCGGGGAGGCGGCGGCGTGCACGACCGCGTCCACCCAGCCCTCGACGAGGGCCAGCGCCGTCTCCAGACGGGCCAGCGCCGCCTTCTGCTCCGGGGTGTCCTCGGGCTGGAACATGCCCTGCTGGAGGGCGTTCTGCAGCTCTTCCGGATGCTGCGGGTCGAGCTGGCCGACCACGTCCTCCAGCTTGGTCGTGTCGACCTTGATCCCGCGGGCGTAGCCCTCGACCGCGCCGAACAGGTGGGAGCGCAGCCACGGCACGTGGGCGAAGAGCCGCTGGTGGGCGGCCTCGCGCAGGGCCAGGTAGAGCCGCACCTCCTCCTCCGGGACGCCGAGCCCGGAGCCGAAGTTCGCGATGTTGCCCGGCAGCAGCGCGGCCTTGCCGGCCGGTCCCAGCGGCAGCCCGACGTCCGTCGAGCCGACCACCTCGCCGGCCAGGACGCCCAGCGCCTGCCCGATCTGCGTACCGAACATCGCGCCGCCCATGGAGCGCATCATGCCGAGCAGCGGGCCCGCCATGGCCTGCATCTCCTCGGGCAGGACGTCGCCCATGGCCGCGCCGACGCGCTCGGCGACCGGGTCCACCAGGTCCTTCCACACCGGCAGGGTCTCCTCGACCCACTCGGCGCGGCTCCAGGACAGCACCGTGCCCGCTCCCGAAGGCAGCGACGTCACGCCGTCCAGCCACAGGTCGGCCAGGCGCACGGCCTCCTCGACGGCCGCCCGCTCACCGGGGGAGACGCTCGCGTCCTTGGTGCCGTCCTCGGTGCCCTGCGCGACCGTCTGCCGCGCGATGTCCTTGGCCATGTCCCAGTTCACGGGGCCGCCCTCGTAGGAGAGCATCTGGCCCAGCTTCTGGAAGGCGGCGCCAAGGTCGCCAGGGTTCATCTCGCCGCCAGGGCCGCCCATGCCGCCGAAGAGCGCCGCGAACGGATTGTCCGCCCCGCTCCCGCCGCCGAATCCGAACGGGTTCGCGGGGCCCTGGCTACCTCCCTGGCCGCCCTTCTTCTTGCCGTTGTCGCCGTCCTCCGGCTCCTCCGGCGGAAGGCCGAATCCAAATGGGGTGTCACTCACGGGTTTCCTCGGCTCGTAGGGCCGCCGGCCCGGGGCCGGCGGCGGCTGCCCGACATTCTCTTCCAGCCTAGACACCCCGCCCGCATCGGGGCTCGGTGCTTCGCCGTCCTTGTGCCTGCGGCAGGATGGACGGCACCTGGTACGTACGCGTCAGCACGCCTACGCACTGAAGACAACCGCTGGAGACGCCCGGTGAGTTCCCCAGATCCGACCGTTCGCGCAGCGCGAAACGCTGCGGCCGAGACCGAGAAAGCCGGCAAGCAGGCGGGCGGCGCGCCCGCCCGGCCGCTGCGCCGCCCCGTCGTCGCGGTCACCGGCGCCGCCTCCGGAGTGGGCGCCCTGCTCACCCAGGCGCTGACCGAGTCCGACGAGGTCAAGCGGGTGGTGGCCATCGACGAGCGCCGCGGTGAGGCCGCCGAGGCGCACTGGCACGTCCTGGACGTCCGGGACCCGGCCATCGCCGACAAGCTGCGCGGCGTGGACGTCGTCGTGCACCTGGCCGTCGATCTCGACCTGGAGACCGACGCCGCGGCCCGTACGGCGTACAACGTGCGCGGCACGCAGACGGTCCTCACGGCCGCCGCGGCCGCTGGGGTGCACCGGGTCGTGCTGTGCACCTCCGCCATGGTGTACGGCGCGCTCCCGGACAACGACGTACCGCTGGCCGAGGACGCCGAGCTGCGCGCCACCGCCGACGCCACCGGGGTCGGCGACCTCCTGGAGATCGAGCGGCTGGCGCACCGCGCGCCCCGGGCGCACCCCGGCCTGAACGTCACCGTGCTGCGCCCCACCGTCCTGGTGGGCGGCACGGACACCGCGCTGACCCGCTACTTCGAGTCGCCGCGGCTGCTGGTCGTCGCCGGTTCGCGCCCCGCCTGGCAGTTCTGCCATGTGGAGGACCTGGTCAGCGCCCTGCTGTACGCCGCGCTGGAGAAGGTCGAGGGCGAGCTGGCGGTGGGCTGCGACGGCTGGCTGGAGCAGGAGGAGGTCGAGGAGCTCTCCGGGATCCGGCGCATGGAGCTGCCGTCCTCGGTGGCGCTCGGCGCCGCCGCCCGGCTGCACCGGATCGGCCTCACCCCGTCGCCCGCCGGGGACCTGGCGTACACGATGCACCCGTGGGTCGTCAGCGGCAGCCGGCTGCACGAGGCGGGCTGGCGCCCCCGGTGGACGAACGAAGAGGTGCTGGCCGAGCTGCTGGAGGAGGTCGCGGGCCGGCACACGGTCGCGGGCCGCCGGCTGGGCCGCAAGGACGCCACCGCGGCCGGTGCGGCGGGCGCGACCGTCGCCCTCCTGGGCACCGCCGCCCTGGTGCGCCGCGCCCGCAAGGCCCGCCGCCGTATCTGAGGCCGCGGGCCGGGCCCGGGGCGGATCTTTCGTACGGATGGCCGGGCCGCGCGCGTCCGTCCGCCTGTAGGGGTCTCCATACGGCCTTCCGCAGGACCGGTGGAAAGGCCATGTTCCGCGGCGTCTCTCCGTACGGCACGATGGGGGCATGCCAGGCACGTATGACCACCCGGGTGAGCAGGGCACGGCGGACCCGATCCGCCTGCTCGCCGTCCGTGACACCCCGCTGTCCCTGGACGAGGTCTTCGCGGCCGTCGGCGACCCGGCGGCCGGCGGCACGGCCCTGTTCGTCGGCACGGTCCGCTCCCACGACCAGGGCGCCGACGTGGCCGGCCTCGGTTACTCGGCGCACCCGAGCGCCGAGGCCGAACTGCGCCGCGTCGCCGAGAAGGTGGCCGCCGACCACCCCGTACGCGCGCTGGCCGCGGTGCACCGGGTGGGCGAGCTGGCCGTCGGTGACCTGGCCGTCGTCGTCGCGGTCTCCTGCCCGCACCGGGCGGAGGCGTTCGCGGCCTGCCGGCGGCTGATCGACGACCTCAAGCACGAGGTGCCGATCTGGAAGCACCAGCGTTTTTCGGACGGTACGGAGGAGTGGGTCGGTGCCTGCTGACGGCCGGTTCCGGGCGGTGGCGCCCGTTCCGGCCGGTCGCCGGGAAAGCCTTTACGCGCGCTCCGGTTGCGTAACCCGCCCCCTGGCGTAAGCGTTGACCTGGCAGATGGTTAATCTGCTTATTCGTCGTTGCGGTTGTTACAAGGGGTCGGGAGGCCGCTATGGGAGCGCTCCTCTGGTTGCTGATTCCGGTTCTGGCCGCCATCGCCGCCGTCGTGTGGAGCAGTTGGGCATCACGCAATCGCAGGACCGGGGATGTCGCGGAACTGGCGGGCTACGCGCGCTTCCGGGAGGCGATGGAGAAGCCCGAGAAGGCGCATTCCGGTTCCGACGCGGCATGAGCATGCCGGAGTGAGCCGGCGCCGTGGCGGGCGTACGCAGCCGCAAGCGGCCGGCGTGGCTCCGATTGCCCGGCGCCCTCGCGCGCTCCCGCCCGCCCACGGACGGACGGCCCCGGGAACCGGGTGTCGGAGGCGTCCCGTACTGTCGTTCCATGCCACGCCGCACCGCGACGCTGCTCGCCTCGACCCTGATGCTGATCGCGCTGCTCTGCGCCGGGGTGCTGATTCCCGTCCCGTATTCGGAGATGTATCCGGGCCCCACGACCAACACGCTGGGTGACCACAAGGGCGAGCCGGTGCTGCAGATCTCCGGCCACAAGACGTATCCCACCTCCGGCAACCTGAACATGGTCACGGTCCGGGTCACCGGCGCCGAGTACAAGATGAACCTCTTCGAGGCGGTCTACGGCTGGCTCAAGCACGACAGCATCGTGGTCCCGCACAAGATCCTCTACCCGGAGGGCCAGACGGCGGAGGAATCCGACCAGCAGAACGCCGAGGAGTTCACCCAGTCCCTGGAGAGCGCCAAGGTGGCGGCGTTCAAGCAGCTGAAGATCCCGGTCGGTTCCCAGACGGTGGTGGCATCCGTCGTCAAGAACGCCCCCGCGGACGGGAAGCTGCACGCCGGTGACGTGATCAAGGCCGTGGACGGTACGGAGATCAAGGCCAACACGGACGTCGCCAAGCTGGTGACCGGGCACAAGCCGGGCGAGAAGGCCGTCTTCACGGTCATCCCGGCCAAGGAGGCGGCCGCGGCCCAGAAGAAGGGCAAGCGGCCCGAGGGCCCCACCAAGGACGTCGCCGTCACCACCACGAAGGCGAAGGACGGCCGGTCCATAGTCGGGATCCAGGCCGGCATCGACTACACGTTCCCGTTCAACGTGGACATCAAGCTGGCCGACGTCAGCGGCCCCAGCGCCGGACTGATGTTCGCCCTCGGGATCATCGACAAGCTCACCCCCGAGGATCTGACCGGCGGCAAGTTCGTGGCCGGTACGGGCACCATCGACGCCGACGGCAAGGTGGGGCCGATCGGCGGCATCGCGATGAAGGTCGTCGGCGCGCGCAACAAGGGCGCCGAGTACTTCCTCACGCCCAAGGACAACTGCTCGGCCGTGGTCGACGACCACCCGGACGGCCTGCGCCTGGTGAAGGTGGACACCATCGGCGACGCGCTGCGGTCCCTGGAGAAGATCCGCAAGGGCGACACGGCCGGCCTGCCGAGCTGCCCCGCGAACAAGTAGCCGGCCCGGCTCGTACGGGCTCCGAGCCGGTCACGGCAGGGCCGCGGGCCGGGGCGGGGGCGCGGACCCGGCCTCGGGCGGCCCGGCGTCAGCCCTCGAAGGTCGCGGCCAGCGCGTCCGCCAGACCGGGCACCAGCTGCGAGCCGGTCAGCACCTCGGACGTCGCGTCCTTCTCGCGCAGCCGCAGCGCCGACTCCCGGGCACCGTCCCGCAGGACCGCCACCGTCATCCGCACCTCCTGGCGGTCCGGGTGGCCGGCGACCCACTTGGCGAGCTGGGCCTCGTCCATGCCCTCCGGTACGGAGTCCTCGGCGGACGGCGGCAGCATCAGCCGCTCCACCGTCATGGCGCAGCCGGCCACCGCATCCGGCCAGCCGATGGTGGCCAGGAACTCGTCCAGCGGCACGTCCGCGGGGACCTCGTCCTGTTCCACGGGGGTCAGCGAGGCGGTGGTGGAGTCGTCGATGCCCAGCTGCTCGGCGAGCGAAGGTTCCTGCTCGCGGAGCCGGGCGGTGTCCACGAGGGCGAAGAGGCGGGCGGGCTGGTCCCAGCCGAGCCCGGCGGCGTACTCGTCGATTTCGAGCACGGCGCGGGTCAGCGGGCTGGCGGCGAGGGGGGTGCCGTCGACAGGAAGGTTGTTCATGCCCAATATCGTGCCCTGCGGACCCCGGAAAACGGGAACCGAGTAAAGCCTTAGTAAGTTGCATCAGTGGGTCCTACTATCGCCGGGCCTGCTCCATACGACAGCGAACTTCGAGGTGCGCACCTTGGCTTTCCAGATGCCGGACCGCGGCGGAGGCCCGACTGGGCCACGGATCAGAGTCGGCCGACCGTCCCGGCGGGTCCGGACCCTGTTCATGACACTGGGCGTGCTGGCGGTGCTGGCCATGCTCTTCGTCATGTTCTCCGGGTTCTGGACCGACTGGCTCTGGTACCGGTCGGTCAAGTACTCCTCCGTCTTCACCACCACGCTGTGGACGAAGATCGGTCTGTTCTTCGCCTTCGGCTTCCTGATGGCCGCCGCGGTCGGGGTGAACATCTGGCTGGCGCACCGGCTGCGGCCGCCGCTGAGCGCGATGTCCATGGAGCAGCAGAGCCTGGACCGCTACCGGATGGGCATCGCGCCGTACAAGAAGTGGGCGCTGATCGCGGTCACCGCGGTGGTGGGCCTGATCGCCGGCGCGTCGGCCTCCGGCCAGTGGCGTACGTGGCTCCAGTGGGTGAACGGCGTGCCGTTCGGCCAGCAGGACCCGCAATTCGGCAAGGACGTCTCGTTCTACGCCTTCGACCTGCCCTGGTACCGCTTCCTGCTCAGCTTCGGCTTCGCGTGCGCGGTGCTGTGCCTGATCGCCGCGGCCCTCACCCACTACCTGTACGGCGGGCTGCGCGTCACGAGCCCCGGCTCGCGCGCGACGGCCGCCGCCACCGGACACCTGTCCGTGGTGCTGGGCATCTTCGTGACGCTCAAGGCCATCGCGTACTGGCTCGACCGGTACGGCCTCGCGGTCAAGTCCAGCGGGCTGAAGTCCGCCGACGGCTGGACGGGCCTGCGCTACGTGGACGCCAACGCCTATCTGCCGGCGAAGACGATCCTGTTCTTCATCGCGGCGATCTGCGCGGTGCTGTTCTTCGCGACGCTGTGGCGGCGCACCTGGCAGCTGCCGGTCATCGGCTTCGGCCTGATGGTGCTCTCCGCGGTCCTCATCGGCGGCCTGTACCCGGCCATCGTGCAGAAGTTCCAGGTCCAGCCGAACGAGCAGGCCAAGGAAGCGCCGTACATCAAGCAGAACATCAAGGCGACCCGTGACGCGTACGACATCAACGGTGTCGACGTGCAGGGGTACGACGGCAACTACAAGCCGAAGGACGACGCGGACCGGCGGAAGCTGCGGGACGCCGCCGACACCACCGCGAGCGTGCGCCTGCTCGACCCGAACGTGGTCTCCCCGGCCTTCCAGCAGCGCCAGCAGGTCCGCAGCTACTACCAGTTCCCGTCCACCCTCGACGTCGACCGCTACAAGGACAAGGACGGCAAGGACCAGGACACCGTCATCGGTCTGCGCGAGCTGAACCTCAACGGCGTCTCCGAGCGGAACTGGATCAACGACCACTTCAAGTACACCCACGGGTACGGCGCGGTGGCCGCCAAGGGCACCACGTTCGCCGAGGGCGGCGAGCCCGATTACACCGAGAGCGAGCTGCCCTCGAAGGGCCAGTTCGGGCCGTACGAGCAGCGCGTCTACTACGGCGAGAAGACCACCCAGTACTCGATCGTGGGCGGGCCGCAGAAGGAGCTGGACTACTCCTCCGACAAGAGCGGCGAGAAGAGCTACAGCTACACCGGCAAGAGCGGGGTGAACCTCGCCAACCCGATCAACCGCGCCGCCTACGCGGTGGCGTTCGGCGAGCCGCAGATCCTCTACTCGGGCGCCATCGGCGAGGGCTCGCGGATCCTGTACAACCGCACGCCCAAGGAGCGCGTGGAGGCGGTCGCCCCCTGGCTGACCATCGACGGTGACGCCTACCCGGCGGTCATCGACGGCCGGATCCAGTGGATCGTGGACGCCTACACGACGAGCAACGGCTATCCGTACGCCTCGCGCACCACGCTCGGCGACACCACCGCCGACTCGCTCACCGACGGTCAGCGGGCGGTCGTCGCCCAGCAGAATCAGGTCAACTACATCCGCAACTCGGTCAAGGCGACGGTCGACGCCTACGACGGCTCGGTCAAGCTCTACCAGTGGGACACCAAGGACCCGGTCCTGAAGACCTGGATGAAGTCGTTCCCCGGGACGGTCGAGAAGAAGAGCGCCATCAGCAAGTCGCTGATGGAGCACATGCGCTACCCGCAGGACCTCTTCAAGGTGCAGCGCCAGCTGCTGACGACGTACCACGTCACCGACCCGAACACCTTCTACACGGGCAGCGAGCGCTGGCAGGTGCCGAACGACCCGACGAACAAGTCGGGCAACTCGGTGCCGCCGTACTACCAGAGCCTGAAGATGCCCGACCAGAAGGCCCAGACCTTCGCGCTGACCACGACGTTCACGCCCAACAAGCGCGACAACCTGGGTGCGTTCATGGCGGTGGACGCCAACGCGACCAGCGCCGACTACGGCAAGATCAGAGTGCTGAAACTGCCGTCGCAGACGCCGGTGCCCGGGCCGCAGCAGGTCCAGTCGAAGTTCAACTCCGATCCGAAGATCGCCAATGAGCTGAACATCCTCAAGAAGCTCGGCGACTCCGAGATCGAGTACGGCAACCTGCTCACCGTCCCGATGAACGGCGGCCTGCTGTACGTCGAACCGGTCTATCTGCGCGGCGCCGGCACCAACTACCCGCTGCTGAAGAAGGTGCTGGTCAGCTACGGCGAGAACGACCCGGTGCTGGGCAACAACCTGGACGAGGCGCTGGACGTCGTGTTCGGCAAGAAGCCGCCGGGCTCCGGTACGGAGCAACCGCCGTCCGGCGAGGGCGACACGGGCAAGCAGCCGCCGGCCGACCAGACGGCCCAGCAGGCCCTCGACGACGCCGTGAAGGCTTACGAGGACGGCGAGAAGGCCCGCAAGGAAGGCGACTGGGCCGGTTACGGCGAGGCGCAGAAGAAGCTGAAGGCGGCCCTGGACCGGGCCGCCGAGGCGGCGAAGAAGGCCGCGCAGAAGGGTGACGCCGGCAAGAACGGCGGCACCGGCGGCGGCTGAGACGGCGGCCCGGCCCCCATGCGGGCCGGGCCCACCTCCGTGCCGTGGTACCGTGGATACACAACGGCGCGGGGTGGAGCAGCTCGGTAGCTCGCTGGGCTCATAACCCAGAGGTCGCAGGTTCAAATCCTGTCCCCGCTACTGGAAACGAAGGCCCGGATCCTTGGGATCCGGGCCTTCGTCATGTGTGGTGCGGCGTCGCCGGGCGACACGCCCGGGGTGGCGCGTCTTCTTCAGGTGTGAACGGAACTGGAGGGTACGGAGTTTGGCATGTCTCTGTATCGGGAAGTCGACAAAACGCTGTAGTGACCTCACTGGCTGCGGTATACCAGGTGTACGCGGGTTGCGGGTGGTGCGACGATGGCCCTCATGGGGGACAAGGCAAGGTTGTTGGAGACAGGCCGGTTTGTGCACGCGCCCGACGACGGGCGCGCATCCAGAACGCCGGACGGACGGGAGACCGTGCTTCCGGACCAGCGTGACGACCGGCTGCCGCTGGACGCCATCGAGGCCGACGCCGCGGCGGAGGCGTCCGAAGCCGTGAGCGAAGCCGGCCACCGCCGGGCTGCCGAGGCCGGTGACACCGGGTCCATGAGCGTGCTGGGCGCGCTGCTGCTGCGCCGTGGCGACCTGGACGGCGCCGAACCGTACCTGCGCTCCGCCACCGCGGCGGGCGACCGGGCCGCCGCCAACAACCTGGGCGTCCTCCTGCACCAGCGGGGCTACGCGGACGAGGCGGCGGGCTGGTGGCGCATCGCGGCCGTCGCCGGCTCCGCCGCGGCCGCCCACGCGCTGGGCCGCTACTACCGTGAGCGCGGCGACGAGCCCGCTGCCGAATACTGGCTGCGCCAGTCCGCCGAGTCGGGCCACTGCCTGGGCGCGTACGCCCTCGCCGACCTCCTGGAGCACCGCGGTGACGTGGGTGCCGAGCGCTGGTTCCGGGCCGCCGCCGAGCGTGGGCACCGCGAGGCCGCGTACCGCCTCGCGCGCCTGCTGGACGACCGCACGAAGGCGGTGGGCGGCGGCGACGCCACCGGGGAGGCCGAGGCCGAGCAGTGGTACCGCCAGGCCGCCGCCCGCGGGCACCGCCGCGCCGCCCTGCACCTGGGCACGCTCCTGGAGGAGCGCGGCGACACCCAGGAGGCCGGCCGCTGGTACCTGACCGCCGCCAAGGGCGGGGAGGCGCGGGCCGCCTGCGCCCTGGGCTTCCTGCTGCGCGACGCGGGCGACGAGGAGAGCGCCGCCGAGTGGTGGCGCCGCGCCGCCCAGGACGGCGACGGCAACGCGGCCAACGCGCTGGGCGCGCTGCACGCCGACCGCGGCGAGACGCAGACCGCCGAGCGCTGGTACCGCGCCGCACTGGACGCGGGTGATGTGAACGGCGCGTACAACATCGGCCTGCTCTGCGCCGAGCAGGGCCGGGACGGCCGCGGCGAGCAGTGGTACCGCCGCGCCGCCTATGCCGGGCACCGCGAGGCCGCCAACGCGCTCGCCATCATGCTGCTCCAGCGCGGCGACTCGGCCGGCGCCGAGCCGTGGTTCTCCAAGGCCGCCGAGGCGGGCAGCGTGGACGCCGCCTTCAACCTGGGCATCCTGTACGCGGAGCGCGGCGCGGAGCGGACGGCGCACGAGTGGTACGAGCGCGCCGCGGCGGCCGGGCACACGGAGGCCGCCCTCCAGGTCGCCATCGTCCAACTGCGCGACGGTGACACGGAGGCCGCCGAACGGAACCTGCGCCGCGCGGCGGAGGGCGGCAGCGCCGAGGCGGCGTTCCGCCTGGCCGACCTGCTGGACCGCCGCGACGGCGGTGCGGTCGAGCGGCGGCAGGACGACGAGTGCACCCGGTGGTACGAGCACGCCGCGCACCAAGGGCACCGGCGCGCCCAGGTCCGGGTTGGCATGTTCGCGGCGGCGCGGGGCGACGTGGTCGAGGCCGCGCGCTGGTACCGCGCGGCGGCGGAGGCGGGCAGCCGCAACGGCGCCTTCAACCTCGGCCTCCTCCTGGCGCGCGAGGGCAGCCTGCCGGAGGCCGCGCTGTGGTGGACCCGTGCGGCCGAGGACGGCCACGGACGCGCGGCCCTGCGCCTGGCGCTGCTCGCCGCCCGGCGCGGCGCGCTCGCCGAGGGGCATCAGTGGTGCCGCCGGGCGGTGGAGCTGGGGCCGCCGGAGGTGGCGGAGCGCGCGGCGCGGCTGCGCGAGGCGCTCCAGGAGGAGCTGACGGCGTAAGCCCGGCCGGTACCGTACAGGGCGCTGCGGGCGCGCAGCCCCGGCCGTACGGGGGCTGCGGGGCGGCCTGTGGGGCATGACCCGGCGGGGGCGGCGCGCCTCCGCCGGGCCGCGGGGCCCCGCCGTACGCGGCTCGGCTGTCGCTGGCCCCAGCGCAACGGACAGTGATTTGCGCTGGTCGGCGCGGTGAGGCTAGAGTGGAGACACAACGGCGCGGGGTGGAGCAGCTCGGTAGCTCGCTGGGCTCATAACCCAGAGGTCGCAGGTTCAAATCCTGTCCCCGCTACTGATCGGCGAAGGCCCGGATCCTCGGATCCGGGCCTTCGCCGTGTTGCGGTGCGGGGCCTGTGTGCGGGCGAGGTCACTCGCCGCGGCGTTCGCCCTTCGGACCCTGGCCGCGCTCGGTGCGCGGCCCCCTGCTGCGCAGGCCCCCTTCGTTCTGGAGGGTCTCGTTCGCCTCCTGGTTGGCCTGCTGGTCGTTGATCCCGTTGTTCTCGGCGTCCTTGCGGAGCCGGGCGCGGCGGGTGTCGTAGCTCTTGCTGCCGGGCTCGGGCACGGTGAACCACCTCCTGGGCCCTGAGTGCCCCGGCAAGTCTGGCGAAAACGCCGCAAAGGGGACACGCGGCGTCACTGCCCGCGCGATGTGACCTCGTACCGCTGTCCCCTGTCTGCCGGGCCGCTGGGCGCCTCTGCCGAGAGGTGCGCGCAGGCCGAAGAGCCCGCGCCGTCCCGGGGCGGGCTCTTTCTGTGGTCGGCGCCGTCGCGCGGGGGCGCGGTCGGCGCCGGGGGTCAGCTGTGCGAGTGGCAGTTCGGGCAGATGCCCCGGTACGTCACCGACACCTCGGAGACCTGGAAGCCGAAGCGTTCCGGCACCGGCAGCGCGGCGAGCGGGTCGCTGTCCAGGTGGACGTCCCTTATCGTCCCGCACCGCGAGCACACCAGGTGCTGGTGGTCGTGGTGGGCGTTCGGGTCGTACCGCTTGGCGCGGCCGTCCGTGCTGACCTCCAGCACCTCGCCGAGCGAGACCAGCTCGCCCAGCGTGTTGTAGACGGTCGCGCGAGAGATCTCCGGCAGGCGCTCGGTCGCCTTCGCGTGCACCTCGTCGGCGGTGTAGTGGACGTGGTCCCCGTCGAGGACCTCGGCGACGACGCGTCGCTGCGCGGTCAGCCGCCAGCCGCGTCCCCGGAGCCGTTCCAGCAGGTCACTCATGCCAATCACCTATCAGTCAGATAAGGGCAAGGGTAGCAGTGGTCCGTCCATCACCGGATTCGGTACGAGTTTCGGGATCATCTTGACTTAGACAAAGTCCAATGTAGGATCGGTTTCGGCGCAAGCCAAGGGCAGGTTCATGACTCAGGAGGCGCACGTGTCGGTACAGAGCAGCACCGGACCGCTGACCACGGAGGCCGGGGCACCGGTCGCGGACAACCAGAACAGCGAGACGGCCGGCATCGGCGGCCCCGGACTCATCCAGGACCAGCTCCTGATCGAGAAGCTCGCGCACTTCAACCGTGAGCGCATCCCGGAGCGCGTGGTGCACGCCCGCGGCGCCGGCGCGTACGGCACCTTCACGGCCACCGCCGACATGTCGCGCTACACCCGCGCCAAGTTCCTCTCCGAGGCCGGCAAGCAGACCGAGACCTTCCTGCGGTTCTCCACGGTCGCCGGCAACCTCGGCTCCGCCGACGCGGTGCGCGACCCGCGTGGCTTCGCGCTGAAGTTCTACACCGAGGACGGCAACTACGACCTCGTCGGCAACAACACCCCGGTGTTCTTCATCAAGGACGCCATCAAGTTCCCCGACTTCATCCACACCCAGAAGCGCGACCCGTACACCGGCTCCCAGGAGGCGGACAACGTCTGGGACTTCTGGGGCCTGTCGCCCGAGTCCACCCACCAGGTGACCTGGCTGTTCGGCGACCGCGGCATCCCGGCCTCGTACCGCCACATGGACGGCTTCGGCTCGCACACCTACCAGTGGAACAACGAGGCCGGCGAGGTCTTCTGGGTCAAGTACCACTTCAAGACCGACCAGGGCATCAAGAACCTCACCGCGGCCGAGGCCGCCAAGCTCGCCGGCGAGGACCCGGACAGCCACCAGCGCGACCTGCGCGAGGCGATCGAGCGCGGCGACTTCCCGAGCTGGACCGTCCAGGTGCAGATCATGCCGGCCGCGGACGCCGCGACGTACCGCTTCAACCCGTTCGACCTGACCAAGGTCTGGCCGCACGCGGACTACCCGCCGATCGAGATCGGCAAGCTGGAGCTCAACCGCAACCCGGAGAACGTCTTCGCCGAGGTCGAGCAGTCGATCTTCTCCCCGCACCACTTCGTGCCGGGCATCGGCCCCTCGCCCGACAAGATGCTCCAGGGTCGCCTGTTCGCGTACGCGGACGCCCACCGCTACCGCGTCGGCATCAACGCCGACCACCTGCCGGTCAACCGCCCGCACGCCACCGAGGCCCGCTCGCACGCCCGCGACGGCTACCTCTACGACGGCCGCCACGGCCGCGCGAAGAACTACGAGCCGAACAGCTTCGGCGGCCCGGTGCAGACCGACCGCCCGCTGTGGCAGCCGATCGCGGTGAGCGGCACGACCGGTGAGACCGAGGCGCCCTCGCACGCCGAGGACAA
The DNA here is from genome assembly GCF_044327805.1 of Streptomyces sp. NPDC018019. NCBI lineage: Bacteria > Bacillati > Actinomycetota > Actinomycetes > Kitasatosporales > Streptomycetaceae > Streptomyces > Streptomyces sp. NPDC018019. The sequence goes on from NZ_JBIRGD010000009.1 coordinate 146,059, forward strand.
CGACTTCGTGCAGGCCGGCAACCTGTACCGCCTGATGACGGAAGAGGAGAAGGACCGCCTGATCGACAACCTGGCGGGCTTCATCTCGAAGGTCTCGCGCGACGACATCGCCCAGCGCGCGATCGAGAACTTCCGCAAGGCGGACCCCGACTACGGCAAGCGGCTGGAGGCCGCGGTCCAGGCCCTGCGCGGCTGACCCATCCCTTGCCGTAACACCGAAGAGGCCGGACGCCAGTGGGCTCCGGCCTCTTCGCGTACCCGCGCCCGGGCCCGTACGGCGGCCCGCGCCGCGCCGGCGCCATGGCCCGCGCCGCGCGGACTCCGCGGCCCGCGTCACTCCGGCGCGGGCGCCGGTACCCCGGGACGGGCGCGCTCATCCCGGCGCGGGTGCCCTCATCCCGGCGCGGGCGCCGTCACGCCGGTACGGCGCTGACCCGCTCCGCGCGCTGCTCCGGGACCGCGGCGCGGCACCTGATGATGTCGCGGACCGACACGATCCCCACCGGCTCCCGGTCGTCGAGCACGATGAGGTGACGGAAGCCGCCGTGCACCATGGCACGGGCGGCCTCGTCGAGCGTCCATTCGGGCGCGGCGAAGACCACGTCCGAGGTGGTGTGGGCCTGCGCGGTCTCCTGGTCCGGGTCCTCTCCCGCGCCCAGGGAGTTGAGGATGTCGCGCTCGGTGAGGATGCCGAGCCCGCTGGTGTCGGTGTCGAGGACGACGGCCGCGCCGACGCGGCGGGCCGCCATCAGGTGGGCCGCCTGGCGCAGTGTGTGGGCGGGGCCGATGGTGAGGACCACCGTGCTCATGGCGTTGCGCACGTACATGGGCATGGGATGGAGCCACCTCCTTGGCGCTTGCGGGTGCACCTTGCGAATCGATTCACAAGTTCACAAGCTTCGGTGTTCTCATGCTCACATGCGCCCGGAGGGGCAACAAGGGGCGCGGAACGGACGATTGCCGTTTGCGCGCCCCCGGGGGCCGGTTCGTATACGAGTCCGAGCCCGCCGCTGCCTCAGCGGTGCCCGGCCGTCCGTACCGCCTCAGCGGCGCCCGTCGCCGATGTAGTTGAGCAGCTCCTCGTGCAGCAGGCCGTTGGAGGCCGCGGCGTTCCCGCTGTGCGGGCCCGGCACGCCGTCCAGGCCGGTGAACCGGCCGCCCGCCTCCTGCACGACGACGGCGCAGGCCGCCATGTCCCACAGCGACAGCTCGGGCTCCGCGCAGATGTCCACCGAGCCCTCGGCGACCATCATGTACGGCCAGAAGTCGCCGTAGCCGCGGGTGCGCCAGCAGTCCCGGGACAGTTCCAGGAAGCCGGGGAGCCGGCCCTGTTCCTCCCAGCCGGTGAGCGAGGAGTACGCGAACGACGCGTCCTGGATGCGGCCCACCTGCGACGCCTGGAGACGGCTCGCGGAGGTCAGGCTGCGCCCCGTGTACGCGCCGAGCCCCTCCGCCGCCCACCAGCGGCGGTTGAGCGCGGGTGCGGAGACGACGCCGACCACCGGACGGTCGCCGCCCTCGCCGCGCTCCATCAGGGCGATGAGCGTGGCCCAGACCGGCACCCCGCGCACGTAGTTCTTCGTACCGTCGATGGGATCGACGATCCAGCGGCGCGGACCGGAGCCCTCGCTGCCGAACTCCTCGCCCAGGACGGCGTCCCGTGGACGGGCGCGCTGCAGATGACCACGGATCAGTTCCTCGGCCGCCTTGTCGGCCTCGCTCACCGGAGTCATGTCCGGTTTGGTCTCGACCTTGAGGTCGAGTGCCTTGAACCGCTCCATGGTCGCGGCGTCGGCGGCGTCCGCCAGGACGTGGCCGAGGCGGAGGTCATCGTGATAGTCGGGCATGTGCGAACAGTATCGATTGGTGTCCGGCACGAGCCACATGACCACGGTTCCCCGGCGCGTACGGACCCTTGACAGCCCCTGGTGGTGAGTCAATCCTGTGCGCACACCGGCCATCTGGGCCGGCGGCCTGGGAGGCGACGATGCCTACAGCGCGTGATTCCCTGCTGGACGCCGCCTACGCGGCGCTCGCGGCGAGGCCGTGGGCGGGCGTCCGGATGGTCGATGTCGCGGCCGAGGCCGGGGTGTCCCGGCAGACGCTCTACAACGAGTTCGGCAGCAAGGAAGGGCTGGCCCGGGCCCTGGTGCGGCGGGAGACGGAAGGCTATCTCGCCGGGGTGACCCGGGCCCTGGAGGAACCGGGGCCGACGGCGGGCGGGGACGTGGAGGCCCGCGTCGTGGCGGCCGCCGCCTGGACGGTGCGGGCCGCGCGCACCAATCCGCTCGTACGGGCGGCGCTGACCGGCTGCTGGAGCGAGCGCCTGCCCACGCCGGCGGGCGGAGTGCCGGGCCAGCGCGGGGCGCACTCCGGTGGCGCGGGGGCGCACATGGACGGGCCGCCGGGGCCGACGGAGCTGGTGGGCCGGTTCTGCGACCGCGCGGTGGCCGCGCTGGAGGCCGACTGGCCCAAGGAGGACCTGCCCGAACTGGGCACCGCCTGCGCGACGGCGGCCCGCCTCACCTTGTCGTACGTGGTGGCCCCCGCCGAGCCGGACGACCTGACCCGCCAGCTGCACAGGGCGTTCGCCTGCGCCGCACACCGTGCGTGAGCCGCGCACCGTGCGTGAGCCGCGCACTGTTCGTTCATGAGCCGCACACCGTGCGTGAGCCGCGCGCCGCCCCCGTCTGCCGTTCCTCAGTGGGCCGAGCCGGAGAGCTGCAGGCCGATGACGCCGACGATGACGAAGGCGATGGAGACGAGCTTGAGCGTGGAGGTGAGGTCGCCGAGGAAGACCATGCCGTAGATGGCGGTGCCGGCGGCGCCGATGCCGGTCCACACCGCGTAGGCCGGCCCGACGTCGAGCTTCTTCAGCGAGAGGGTCAGCAGGCCGAAGCTGCCCAGGGCGAAGCAGGCGAAGGCGATGGTGGGCCAGAGCCGGGTGAAGCCGTGCGAGAGCTTGAGGCAGACCGCGAATCCCGTCTCCAGGAGTCCTGCCACCACGACGAGCAGCCACGCCATGTCCATTGCCTCCGTACGGTCCGTGACCACTTCGTCAGCCTTGGTGTGATTATGCATTTACCTCGGCCGCGGGGCAGCAAACTTTGCGCGGTCAGTCCCCCTCGCGTCGTTCCCGCGTGGCCAGCAGACGGCGTAGCGAGTACAGGCGGGCCGGGTCGGCGTGCCCGTCGGCGACCCACTGGTCCAGGGCGCAGTCCGGCTCGTCGTGGCTGCACGCGCGCGGGCAGCCGGCGGTGCCGGGCACCAGGTCGGGGAAGGCGAGGACGACCCGGGACGGGTCCACGTGGTGCAGGCCGAAGGAGCGCACGCCCGGGGTGTCGATGACCCAGCCGGAGTCGTCGGGCAGGGGCAGTGCGAGGGCCGAGGTGGTGGTGTGCCGGCCGCGCCCGGTGACCGCGTTGACGTGGCCGGTGGCCCGCTTGCGGTCCGGCACCAGCGCGTTGACGAGGGTGGTCTTGCCGACGCCGGAGTGCCCGACGAAGGCGGTCATGTGCCCGCGCAGCCGGTCGCGCACCTGCTCGGCGGCGGTGCCGTCGGCGAGTTCGACACGGTTGGTGACGACGTAGGGGACGCCGAGCGTGCCGTACGACTCCAGGAGCGCGTCCGCGGAGGCCAGGTCGGACTTGGTGAGGACCAGCAGCGGGTCGAGCCCGGCGTCGTACGCGGCGACCAGACAGCGGTCGATCAGCCGCGGGCGCGGTTCCGGGTCGGCCAGTGCGGTGACGATCGCGAGCTGGTCGGCGTTGGCGACGACCACCCGCTCGAACGGGTCGTCGTCGTCCGCCGTACGCCGCAGGGTCGAGCTGCGCGGCTCGACCCGGACGATCCGCGCGAGGGTGTCCTTGGCGCCGGACAGGTCGCCGACGACCGCGACCCGGTCGCCGACCACGACGGACTTGCGGCCCAGTTCACGGGCCTTCATCGCGATGACCGTGCGGTCCTCGATCAGACAGGTGGTCCGGCCGCGGTCGACGGTCAGGACCAGGCCCTCGCTGGCGTCCTCGTGCTTGGGGCGGATGTTCGTACGGGGGCGGTTGCCCTTGCGGTTGGGGCGGACGCGGACGTCGTCCTCGTCGGGGTTCTTGCCGTAGCGGCGCATGGTCGAAGGAGCCTCAGCCTCTCCCGGCGGTGGCCGCCGCCTCGCCCAGCATCCCCGTCCACAGGGCCGGGAAGTCGGGGAGCGTCTTGGCGGTCGTCGCCACGTTTTCGACCTGGACGCCCGGTACGGCCAGTCCGATGACCGCGGCGGCGGTGGCCAGCCGGTGGTCCTCGTACGTGTGGAAGATGCCGCCGTGCAGCGGGCGCGGCCGGATGTGCAGGCCGTCCTCGGTCTCGGTGACGTCGCCGCCCAGCTCGTTGATCTCCTTGGTGAGCGCCGCCAGCCGGTCGGTCTCGTGGAGCCGCAGATGGGCGACGCCGCGCAGGGTGGACGGGGAGTCCGCGAGGGCGGCCACCGCGGCGATGCCCGGGGTCAGCTCGCCGACCTCGCTCAGGTCGACGTCGATGCCGTGCACACGGCCGGTGCCGGTGAAGGTCAGCCCCTGCTCGGTCAGCTCGCAGGAACCGCCCATGGCGGTGAAGATCTCGCGCAGCGCGTCACCGGGCTGGGTGGTGCGCTCGGGCCAGTCGGGAATGGTCACCCGGCCGCCGGTGACCAGCGCCGCCGCCAGGAAGGGCTGGGCGTTGGACAGGTCCGGCTCGACGATCAGGTCGCGGCCGAGCAGGGCGCCGGGGGTGACCCGCCAGACGTTCGGCTCGCCGCCCGACTCCGGGGTGTCCACCTGGGCGCCGACGCTGCGCAGCATGTCGACGGTCATCCGGATGTGCGGCATCGAGGGCAGCGCCGCGCCGACGTGCCGTACCTCGACGCCCTGGTTGAAGCGCGGCGCGGACAGCAGCAGCGCGCTGACGAACTGCGACGAGGAGGAGGCGTCGATCTCGACGGCGCCGCCCTCCAGGGCTCCGCCGCCGAACACCGTCATGGGCAGCGCGCCGCGGCCGTCGTCGTCGATCCGGGCACCGAGCGAGCGCAGCGCGTTGATCACGCCGTCGAGCGGGCGCTCGTAGGAGCGCGGGTCGCCGTCGAAGCGGATGGCGCCGTCGGCGAGGGCGGCGAGCGGCGGCAGGAAGCGCATGACCGTGCCCGCGTTGCCGACGTCGACGGTGGCCGGGCCGTGCAGCCCGGCCGGGATCACCCGCCACGCCTCGCCCCCGCCGCCGTCCGCGCCGGCCGTGGCGGCGGCGCTGGACGGGGCGGTCTCCTCGATGCCCACGCCCATCGTGCGCAGCGCCTCGGCCATCAGCAGGGTGTCGCGGGAGCGCAGCGGGCGGCGCAGCCAGCCGGGTTCGGAGGACAGGGCGGCGAGGACGAGGCCACGGTTGGTGACCGATTTGGAGCCGGGCACGGTGACGGTCGCGTCGACCGCCCCGGCGGCTACGGGGGCGGGCCAGAGGGCGGGATGCACGGGGCTCTCGGTCATGTCCCTCACTTTAATGGCTGGGCCCGGGTGCAAATCTTGATCAGAAGTGGCGCAACCTGCAGGAAACACGGCACTGATAGTGCGGGCGGGGTCACGGTGCGGGACCGCGCTCCCGGCGTCACGCTCCGGGGCGCGTGCGGCGGGCGCTCGCATACCGGCCGTACCGGCTCGCGACGGGCGCCGGCGGACGGGCCCGGCGGCTCAGACGTCCAGCAGCCAGCGCCCGCCGCCGGCCAGCGAGCACAGCGTCACCAGGTGGAAGAGGCCCAGCCAGACGGCCGCCGGCACCCGGGTGAGCCGGGCCAGCTGGTCGGGGTCGGAGTCCCCGGCCCGGCCGCGGCGGCGCTTGCCCTGGAGCTCGAAGGGCGGCCGTACGCCGCCCAGGAGCAGGAACCAGACGACCGCGTACGCGAACGCCGCCTGCACCTCGGGAGCGGTCAGCCAGGAGACGAGGAAGAAGGCGGCGCCGGCCAGGACGACGGTCAGCACGCCGTACGCGTTGCGGATCATCAGCAGCATCGCGGCGAGCAGCGCGGTGGCGCCCCACAGCAGCGCCGTGATGTGCCCGGACGCCAGCAGCCAGGCGCCGAGGAGCCCCAGCAGGGACGGGGTGACGTACCCGGCGGCGGCGGTGAGGATCATGCCGAGGCCGGTCGGCTTGCCGCGCGAGACGGTCAGCCCCGAGGTGTCGGAGTGCAGCCGGATGCCGGACAGCCGGCGCCCGCTGAGCAGGGCGACGAGCCCGTGGCCGCCCTCGTGGGCGATGGTGATGGCGTTACGGGACAGCCGCCAGGCGCGGTACGGGGCGATGGCGGCCAGCGCGACCACCGCCGTGACGACGACGAGCCAGGGCGGCGGGTCGGGCTGGATGCCGAAAACCCTGTCCCATACGTCGGTGATATGACCGGTGTCCATCTCTCCCCTTGGTCTGGCGTGGCACTGTGGCATGCATGTGCGGACGGTATGCAGCGAGTCGCAGCCCCGAGGATCTGGTGGGGCTCTTCGAGGTCGAGAAGTGGGAGCCGGAGGAGACCCTGGCGCCCGACTGGAACGTCGCCCCGACGAAGCACGTCCACGCGGTGCTCGAACGTCCTCTGAAAGACGCGGAAGACCGCCGTCCGGTTCGCCAGCTGCGGAGACTGACCTGGGGGCTGATCCCGTCCTGGGCGAAATCGCCGGACGGCGGCGCGAAGATGATCAACGCTCGGGCCGAGACGGTGCACGAGAAGCCGTCGTACCGGCGGCCGTTCGCGGCCCGCCGCTGCCTGCTGCCCGGCGACGGCTACTACGAGTGGGCCACGGCCGCGGCCGAACGGCAGCTGGAGGAACAGGGCAGGCGCAAGCGCCCGCGCAAGCAGCCCTATTTCGTCACGCCGGCGGACGGCCAGGTCATGGCGATGGCCGGGCTGTACGAGTTCTGGCGCGACCGCACGCTGCCCGACGACCACCCGCAGGCATGGTGGGTGACCTGCACGGTCGTCACCACCGAGGCGGAGACCACACCGCTGGCGAACGCGGACGGCGGCGAGGGGCCGCAGGCGCTCGCCGACATCCACCCGCGGATGCCGCTGATCATGACGCCCGACAAGTGGGACGCCTGGCTCGACCCGGCCCGTACGGAGGTGGACGACATCCTTCCGCTGCTCGCGCCGCCGCCCGCCGGGCTGATGCGGGCGTACCCGGTGTCGTCCGACGTGAGCAATGTGCGCAACAACGGGCCCGAACTGGTCAAGGAGCTGCCGGCACCGGAGGCGGGCACGCTGTTCTGACGGGCTCCCGCGTGCGGTCGGTCGTTTCGCGTGCGCGGCGGGCGGGAGCCACTTGCTCCGGCGCCCCCTCCGCCGTGTGCCCCCGCACCGCCACGGCCCCGTGAGGCGGCAGGATGAGGGCGTGAGCGAAACAGTCGAGACTCCTGTGGGTGAGGCGCGCATCACCTGGCACCCGGCGGCGGACGCCCGGGCCGTCCTCGCCGTCAGCCACGGCGCCGGCGGCGGCATCGAGGCCCGGGACCTGCGCGCGCTGGCCGCCGCGCTGCCCGCGCGCGGCTACACCGTCGCGCTGGTCGAGCAGCCGTGGCGGGTGGCCGGCAAGAAGCTGGCTCCCGCCCCCAAGACGCTGGACACCGCCTGGACCGCGCTGTGGCCGTCCCTGGAGAAGCCCGGTCTGCCGGTGGTGGCGGGCGGGCGCAGCGCGGGGGCGCGGGTGGCCTGCCGTACGGCGCGCGACCTGGGCGCGCACGCCGTACTGGCGCTGAGCTTCCCGCTGCACCCGCCGGGCAAGCCGGAGAAGTCGCGCGCGGACGAACTGACCGGGGCCGGCCTGCCGACGCTGGTGGTGCAGGGCGGCCGGGACCCGTTCGGGAGGCCGTCGGAGTTCCCGGCGGACACCCGCGTCGTCGAGGTGCCGCACGGTGACCACGGATTCGCCGTACCGAAGAAGGCGGACCTCGACGAGCCGGCGGCGCTGGCCGTGCTCACCGGCGCGGTGGGGGAGTGGCTGGACGGCCTCTTCCGCTGACCGCGGCCCCCGCCTGCCGCGCACCCCTCTGTACGTCCCTCAGCTGTCGTCGCCCTTGGAGCGCGGCCGGGCGCGTACGTGCATCCGCTCGCCCTGCCGCCCGAAGAGGCTGAGGATCTCCACCGGCTCGTCGTCCGCCGGGCCGAACCAGTGCGGCAGCCGGGTGTCGAACTCGGCGGCCTCGCCGGAGCGCAGCACCACGTCCCGGTCGGCGAGCAGCAGCCGCAGCCGCCCGGAGAGCACGTACAGCCATTCGTAGCCCTCGTGGGTGCGCTGCTCGGGCGGGCCCGGCACCGGTTCGACGATCATCTTGTACGCCTGGAGTCCGCCGGGCTGCCGGGTCAGTGGCACGAACGTCATGTGGTTCCTGCGCTGCGGCACCGCGCGCACCCGGGGATCGCCCACCTCCGGCGCGCCGACCAGCTCGTCCAGCGGTACCTGATGGGCCTGGGCGAGCGGCAGCAGCAGCTCCAGGGTGGCCTTGCGCCCGCCCGATTCCAGGCGGGAGAGCGTGCTCACCGAGATGCCCGTCGTCTCCGAGAGCGCGGCGAGCGTCACGCCCCTTTCCTGCCGCAGCCGCCGCAGCCGCGGTCCCACGTCCGACAGCACCCGTTCGTACGCCTTGTCATCCATGTCTTCATTGCTGAAGCGGCAAGGCCGTTTGTCAAGGGATCGGCGTGTCCCGGCAGCCCGCGCGAGCCCGGGTGACCATGCTCACGCGCCGGGCGGACGGGGCGGGAATGACGTGCGGGGTGCGGCTGTTGTGCGGATTGCAGGAACGCTGAAGGAATCTTCGAAGAATGGGAGCCCGCCGCATGGGAATCGCTTGCCCAGCCCGCCCGCAGGCCGCTGACCTGCAGTGGACACAGCTGCGGGGCGCCCAGGCCGCCATGGCTGGAGCGGCGGCGGTACCGGATCGTCGTCTATTCTCCGATTCGAGCGGGTCCGCATCCGGATCCGTCACGGTGTTGGAGGAGGTGGGTCCGGTCACCGGTACCGACGCAGGGACCGACGGCACGGCAGAGGAACACGCTGGCAACGGGAAGCGGGAGACGGACGCCGAGCGCAACGCGCGCTTCGAGCGGGACGCGCTCACCTTCCTGGACCAGATGTATTCGGCCGCGCTGCGCATGACGCGCAACCCGGCCGATGCGGAGGACCTGGTTCAGGAGACGTATGCGAAGGCGTATGCGTCCTTCCACCAGTTCCGTGAGGGAACGAACCTCAAGGCGTGGCTGTACCGCATCCTCACGAACACCTTCATCAACTCCTACCGCAAGAAGCAGCGCGAACCCCAGCGCAGTGCCGCCGAGGAGATCGAGGACTGGCAGCTCGCGCGCGCCGAGTCGCACATGTCGACCGGCCTGCGCTCGGCCGAGTCCCAGGCGCTGGACCATCTGCCGGACTCCGATGTGAAGGCGGCACTTCAGGCCATTCCGGAGGAATTCCGCATCGCGGTCTATCTCGCGGACGTCGAGGGCTTTGCGTACAAGGAGATCGCCGACATCATGGGTACACCCATCGGCACGGTGATGTCCCGTCTGCACCGCGGCCGGCGCCAACTGCGCGGCATGCTGGAGGATTACGCCCGGGAGCGCGGGCTGGTCCCCGCCGGGGCAGGCGCGGCGACCGCGCAGTCGTCGCAGCCGCACGATCGGAAAGGCTCGGGATCATGAGCTGCGGAGAGCCGCACGAGAAGGACTGCTCAGAGGTCCTCGACCATCTGTACGAGTATCTCGACCGCGAGATGCCGGCCGGTGAATGCGAGAAGTTCCAGGAGCACTTCGACGAATGCTCGCCCTGCCTGGAGAAGTACGGGCTGGAGCAGGCCGTCAAGAAGCTCGTCAAGCGCTGCTGCGGCCATGACGACGTACCGACCGACCTGCGGTCGAAGGTCATGGGCCGGATCGACCTGATCCGCGCGGGCGAGGCGGTGCCCGAGCAGAGCGTGCTCGAACAGGCCAGGCAGGAACAGGCGGCGGCCCGCGCCGCCGCGGCCGCGAAGGCCCCCGAGCAGGCGTCCGGGTCCGGCCCCGACGACACGCTCGACGCGCGTGGCGAGACCGCGCGGGCCGAATAACGCGACGTATCACCCGAAGGGGTGAGGGGCGGGGGTTTCGCCCCGCCCGACCCGCTGACGCGCCGCCCCGTGGCCCGGCCTCCCTCCGGTGGGACGGGCCCGTTCTTCCCCGCCCCGTCGGCCGAGCGTTCCCGCCGCCACCGGCGGCCCGGGCCGCCGCCCGGGTCCGGCGCCGTTCCCCGCCCACCGGGCACCAACTCCCGCACGACGGCCAGCTCTTTCGTACGCCCTGCTGCCGGACGTAGCGGCCGCCGCCGTCTCCCTCTCCTGCGCCCTGCCGTCCCTTTTGTCGCAATCCGCCACCCGCTGCACCGTCGCGTCGAGCCGTGCGGTGAGGTGTGAACTGGGCATGGGCGCACGTGGCTTGGAGACGGACGCGTACGGCATCCGGACGCGCCCCCGTCCGGGCCGTAGCGCGCCCCGGCACCCCCCTTCCGGCCCCGCCCAGATCGTCACAAAGGCCCGCGCAAGGTCATGGAACCGATGGGTAATGAGCGGTCCCGGAGATGGGCATGGTTGGATGCGAAGGAACCCCCACGAACGGGGATTCAGGGGGTCGGCGAAAGGCAAGGAGCCGGTGAGGGGGTCGGTGGCGGGCCGCGGGCGGCGCGGCAACCGGGCTGAGCCCGGCGGCAATCTGTGGCAGGTTGTCGAGTGGGCCCTCGAACGGCCCCCGGCGTCCGTCCGGGGCGGTATCCAGGAAGCAACCAGCAGGCGGGAATCGTGAGGATCTTCGGCAAGGTACGGCACCGGCCCTCCGCCTCGTGGCGGCAGGCGACCGACCGCGCTTTCACGCTGATCGGTGACGGCCGTTACGAGGACGCGGGCGCGCTGCTGACGCGGGCGGCCGACATGGAGCCGTGGCTGTCGGAGTCCTGGTTCAACCTCGCGCTGCTGCACAAGTTCCGCCACGACTGGGAGCAGGCGCGCGCCGCCGGACTGCGCGCGGTCGCCCTGCTGGACCGCGAGGCCGGGGCGCCCGACTGGTGGAACGTGGGCATCGCGGCCACCGCCCTCCAGGACTGGCCGCTGGCCCGGCGGGCCTGGCAGGCGTACGGCCTCAAGGTGCCCGGCGAGGGCTCGCCGTCCGCGGAACCGGTCGGCATGGAGCTGGGCAGCGCCGCCGTGCGCCTGTCGCCCGAGGGCGAGGCCGAGGTGGTCTGGGGCCGCCGGCTGGACCCGGCCCGCATCGAGGTGCTCTCCATCCCGCTGCCGTCCTCCGGGCGGCGCTGGGGCGAGGTGGTGCTGCACGACGGCGTGCCGAACGGCGAGCGCACCACCGCCGCAGGCCCGTCGTTCCCGGTGTTCGACGAGATCGAGCTGTGGGCGCCCTCACCGGTCCCGACCTGGGTCGTGCTCCTGGAGGCCGCCACCGAGGCCGACCGGGACGCCCTGGAGCGCCTGGCCGCCGACGCGGGCTTCGCCGCCGAGGACTGGTCCTCCTCCGTCCGCCTGCTGTGCCGTACCTGCTCCGAGAGCCGGATGCCCAGCGACGAGGGCGAGGGCGAGCACCTGGACCCGCACGACCACAGCGAACCGGGCCACCCGGGCCCGCTCGGGCACCGCACGGCGGGCTCCGGCTCCCTGTGGGTCCCGGAGCGCGAATGCGGCATCGCGGCCCCGGCCGGCCTGGTGCGCGGCCTGCTGGACGGCTGGGTCGCGGACAGCCCGGACACCCGTGAGTGGCGTGACCTCGAAGAGGTCTGCTGAGCGTCTGCGGGCGGCCTGGACGTCGTACGCCCGTCCGGTCCGGGAGGGCGCACCCGGCCACGGATTAGGCTGGAGGGCGAATATTTCGGGTTTCCAGGAAGGCGTACGGCGGACATGGCGGAACAGCCTGTTTTTGACCACAACGAGGAGCGGGCGGCGGAGGGCTTCGTCGACGACGTCACCGGCGCGGCGGAGCGGGAGGCGGCGCACCGTGAGCGCGGTACGTCCCGTCCGATCACCGTCGTCGGCAACCCGGTGCTGCACAAGGAGTGCAAGGACGTCACCGAGTTCGACGACGGGCTCGCCCGGCTGATCGACGACATGTTCGCCAGCCAGCGCACGGCCGAGGGCGTGGGCCTGGCCGCCAACCAGATCGGCGTGGACCTGAAGGTCTTCGTCTACGACTGCCTGGACGACGAGGGCGTACGCCACGTCGGGGCGGTCTGCAACCCGGTCCTGGAGGACCTGCCGGTCGAGCGGCGGGTGCTGGACGACTCCAACGAGGGCTGCCTGTCGGTGCCCGGCGCGTACGCGGAGCTGGCCCGCCCCGACTACGCGGTCGTCCGCGGCCAGGACGCCGAGGGCAACCCGATCAAGGTCCAGGGCACCGGCTACTTCGCGCGCTGCCTCCAGCACGAGACCGACCACCTGTACGGCTACCTGTACATCGACCGGCTCTCCAAGCGCGACCGCAAGGACGCCCTCAAGCAGATGGCCGAGCGCGAGCCGCGGTACCCGGTCGTCGCCAACGACTGAGCCCCGCCCGGCCCGGTCGCGTTGTCATCGACTCGTCGAATCCGGTCCCGATTCGCCGGACGCAAAGAAGCGGACGGTGCCGGTCCGTGCGTACGGACCGGCACCGCCCGGCGTGCTCAGAACTCGTCGTCGAAGGAGACCGAGCCCTCGACGGCGACCTGGTAGGCCGAGGCGCGCCGCTCGAAGAAGTTGGTCAGCTCCTGGACGTTCTGCAGCTCCATGAAGGAGAACGGGTTCTGCGAGCCGTACACCGGCGCGAAGCCCAGGCGCTGGAGGCGCTGGTCGGCCACGCACTGGAGGTATTCGCGCATCGACTCGGTGTTCATGCCCGGCAGCCCGTCACCGCACAGGTCCCGGCCGAACTGCAGCTCCGCCTCGACGGCCTCCTTGAGCATGTCGGTGACCTGGTGCTCCAGCTCGTCGTCGAAGAGGTCGGGCTCCTCCTCGCGCACCGTGTCCACGACCGAGAACGCGAACTCCATGTGCATGGTCTCGTCGCGGAAGACCCAGTTGGTGCCGGTGGCCAGGCCGTGCAGCAGGCCGCGCGAGCGGAACCAGTACACGTACGCGAAGGCGCCGTAGAAGAACAGGCCCTCGATGCAGGCCGCGAAGCAGATCAGGTTCAGCAGGAAGCGGCGGCGGTCCGCCTTGCTCTCCAGCCGGTCGATGGACTCGACCGAGTCCATCCACTTGAAGCAGAACTCGGCCTTCTCCCGGATGGAGGGGATGTTCTCCACCGCGGCGAACGCGGCCGCGCGGTCGTCCGGGTCGGGCAGGTAGGTGTCCAGCAGGGTCAGGTAGAACTGGACGTGCACGGCCTCCTCGAACAGCTGCCGGCTCAGGTAGAGCCGCGCCTCGGGGGAGTTGATGTGCTTGTAGAGCGTCAGCACCAGGTTGTTCGCCACGATCGAGTCGCCGGTCGCGAAGAAGGCGACGAGCCGGCCGATCAGGTGCTGCTCGCCCGGCGAGAGCTTGGCGAGGTCGGCGACGTCGGAGTGGAGGTCGACCTCCTCCACCGTCCAGGTGTTCTTGATCGCGTCGCGGTAGCGCTCGTAGAAGTCCGGGTAGCGCATCGGGCGCAGGGTCAGCTCGAAGCCCGGGTCGAGGAGGTTCTTCTTGCCGGTGGTGGCGGTGTGCGAGGCGGCCGCGGTCGTCTCGGCGGGCTGGTTCTTCTCGGGTGCGGTCGTCATTACTGGCATGCCTCGCAGGACTCGGGGTTTTCCAGGGAGCAGGCGACGGCCTCGGGGTCGGCCGCCTGGGCGGGTACGGGAGCGGTCTGCGCGCCCCCGCCCGTGCCGCGCGCGGACTGGGCGATACGGGTCGCCGGCCGCGAGCGGAGGTAGTACGTGGTCTTGATGCCGCGCTTCCAGGCGTAGGCGTACATCGAGCTGAGCTTGCCGATGGTCGGCGACGCCATGAACAGGTTCAGCGACTGGCTCTGGTCGAGGTAGGGCGTACGGTCCGCCGCCATGTCGATCAGCGCGCGCTGCGGGATCTCCCACGCCGTGCGGTACAGCTCACGGGTCTCGGCGGGGATCCAGTCCAGGTCCTGCACCGAGCCGTTGCCCTCGCGCAGCGCGTCACGGGTGCGCTCGTCCCACAGGCCCAGCGCCTTCAGTTCCTCGATCAGGTACGCGTTGACCTGGAGGAACTCGCCCGACAGCGTCTCGCGCTTGAACAGGTTGGAGACCTGCGGCTCGATGCACTCGTACACGCCCGCGATGGAGGCGATGGTGGCGGTCGGCGCGATGGCCAGCAGCAGCGAGTTGCGCATGCCGGTCGCCGCGATACGGGTGCGCAGCGCCGCCCACCGGTCCGCCCAGCGCGGCTCGGCGTTCGGGTAGTGGTCGGGGTGCAGCACGCCCCGGGCCGTACGGGTCGCGGACCAGGCCGGGTGCGGGCCGTGCCGCTCGGCCAGGTCGGCGGACGCCTCGTACGCCGCGAGCATGATCCGCTCGGAGATGCGGGTGGACAGCTCCCGCGCCTCGGGCGAGTCGAAGCGCAGCCGCAGGCGGAAGAAGACGTCCTGGAGGCCCATCAGGCCCAGGCCCACCGGCCGCCAGCGGGAGTTGGAGGCGCCGGCCTGCTCGGTCGGGTAGAAGTTGATGTCCACCACGCGGTCCAGGAAGGTCACCGCCGTGCGGACCGTGGCGTCCAGCCGCTCCCAGTCCATCTCGCCGTCGTCGCCCAGGTGGGCGGCGAGGTTGACCGAGCCGAGGTTGCAGACGGCCGTCTCGCCGTCGTCGGTGACCTCCAGGATCTCGGTGCACAGGTTCGAGGAGTGCACGACCTTGCCGGGCTCGGCGGTCTGGTTGGCGGTGCGGTTGGCGGCGTCCTTGAAGGTCATCCAGCCGTTGCCGGTCTGCGCGAGGGTGCGCATCATCCGCGCGTACAGGATGCGCGCCGGGACCTGCTTGACGGCCAGGCCCGCGGCCTCCGCCGCGCGGTACGCGGCGTCGAACTCGTCGCCGTACAGGTCCACCAGCTCGGGCACGTCGCTGGGGGAGAACAGCGACCAGTCGGCGTCGGCCTCGACGCGCCGCATGAACTCGTCGGGGATCCAGTGCGCGATGTTCAGGTTGTGGGTGCGCCGGGCCTCCTCGCCCGTGTTGTCGCGCAGCTCCAGGAACTCCTCCAGGTCCGCGTGCCAGGTCTCCAGGTAGACGCAGGCGGCGCCCTTGCGACGGCCGCCCTGGTTCACGGCCGCGACCGAGGCGTCCAGGGTGCGCAGGAACGGCACGATGCCGTTGGAGTGGCCGTTGGTGCCGCGGATCAGCGAGCCGCGGGCGCGCACCCGGGAGTACGACAGGCCGATGCCGCCGGCGTGCTTCGACAGGCGCGCCACCTGGTGGTAGCGGTCGTAGATCGAGTCCAGCTCGTCCAGCGGGGAGTCCAGCAGGTAGCAGGAGGACATCTGCGGGTGCCGGGTGCCGGAGTTGAACAGGGTGGGCGAGGAGGGCAGGTACGACAGCGAGCTGGTCAGCCGGTACAGCTCGGCGACGTCGTCCAGGGCCCGCTCGCTGTGGTCCTCGGCCAGGCCGCAGGCCACGCGCAGCAGGAAGTGCTGCGGGGTCTCGATGACCTGCCGGGAGATCGGGTGGCGCAGCAGGTAGCGGGAGTGCAGGGTGCGCAGGCCGAAGTAGCCGAACCGGTCGTCCGCGCCGTCCGCCAGGGCCCGTTCGACCAGCGCGTCCAGCCGGGCCGCGTGGGTGCGGACGAACGCCGCCGTGGAGTCGGCGATCAGGCCCTCGCGGTGGCCGGTGGCGACGGAGGCGGAGAAGGCGACCGCCCCCTCCGCGGCCGCCTCCTCCGCGATGGCACGGGTCAGCAGGCGGGCGGCCAGCTTGGAGTACTGCGGCTCGTCGCCGATCAGGCCGGCCGCGGCCTCCATGGCCAGCGAGCGCAGCTCGGCCTCGTCGGAGCCGGGGTGCCGGCCGCGCAGCGCGGCGGCGGCGATCTTGCCGGGGTCGGTGGCGTCCAGGTCGGCGGTGAGGTCGGTCAGTGTGCGCAGCAGCGCGGCGCCGGGGCCGTCCTCGGCCCGGCCGCCGGCACCCTGCCGGGGCTGCGTGTCCTTCGCGGGCTGCACGACCTGCTCGGCTGATGCGGGCTCCGTTGGCGCGATGGTCACGTGCTGCTCTCCCTCACTCGGCGGGGGCCCGGGGGAGGAGCGGAGGGCCGCGTACGGGCGTGCGGCACCCCTGGTATGCCGAGGGGCGCGCGGGCACACCGCGCAGCGTCCACCGGCCCAACCCGCGAGGCCCGGACGTATCGTCGACCGCGCCGGAGGTGGCGCGGGCGTACTGTGGGCAGGTCTTCGGACTCACGGGTGCGGATTGCCGCACTTCGTACACCGTTGCGGGACAGTTCCGGATTCGCACCGGATTCCCCTGCGACGACAGCGAGGACGAGCATACATCTTGTGCTGCCTCGTGCACCCACCCCCATATCTTGTGTCGCGTTGGGGCGGGGTTGTCCGAAGCCGTGGTATTCAGCGGCCGTTCCGGGCCTCCCGGCGGGGCTCGCCGGGGCCGCCTCGGGGCCGCTTCCGGGCCGCTGTGAAGGCGCTTCCGAGCCGCTTCGGGGGCCCTGTTCCCGGGGGGTTCCACGGCCGTTCCGGCGTCGTCCGGCACCGCTCCGGGCGGCCTGGACGGGGGCTGATGCAGGGGGCGTATTGGTGGCGCGGAATGTCCCTGATGCGTTGACCGGGACCCCTGAAGCGTATTGGCTCCTTGTCTGCTCCGTCGGCCGGCGGGGCGGGTGGGGGAGTTGGGCAAGGGGGGGAGACATGCGAAGGAACGGTGCGGCGCGGGGTGTCGTGAAGGCCGTGGGGCTGGTGGCGGGTGCGTGTGCCGTGGCGGGAGTGCTGCCCGCGGCGAGCGCCGCCGCGAGGCCGGCGGCACCGGCGACCGAGCGGGTCGGCGTCGCCGCGGACGGGACGCAGGGAAACGGTTTTTCAGGAGCGCCGGCGCTCAGCGCGAACGGGCGGTTCGTGGCATTCACCTCGGAAGCCACCAATCTGGGACCATCGGACACCAACGGCCACCAGGACGTCTACGTCAAGGATTTACGGACGGGAAAGGTCGGCCTGGCCAGCGTCGGCAGTACCGGCACGCCCGGCGACGGCCTCTCCGGCTCGCCCGGGATCAGCGCCGACGGGCGGTACGTGGCCTTCTACTCCAGCGCGACGAACCTGGTGCCCGGCGACACCAACGGCGAGGGCGACGTCTTCGTGCACGACCGCCGCACCGGGCGCACCACGAGCCCCACGGCGGGCGCCGGCCGGTCCCCGTACGGATTCGGGGTGCAGAACTTCGCCCTCAGCGGCAGCGGACGCCACCTCGCCTTCGGCTCCTACCGTCCGGACCTGGTGCCCGGTGACACCAACGAGCGCCTGGACGTCTTCGTCCACGATGTGCAGAAGGAAACGACGGAACGGGTCAGCGTGGCGAGCGACGGCACGCAGGGCGACGGCGCGTCCGGCTTCCCGTCGATCAGCGCCGACGGCCGCCGGGTGGGGTTCACCTCCAAGGCGACGCATCTCACCCCCGCCGGCCCCGGCTTCCGCCGCCCGCCGCCGCAGGACCCCATGTACGTGCACGACCTGGACACCGGGCGGACCCGGGCGGCGAGCCTGAGCAGCACGGACGCCGTGGTCGGCGTGTCCCCGTCCCCCCGGCTCGGTCCCGACGGCCGGTACGCGGTCTTCTCCGCCGTGGCCGACGACGTGGTGCCGGACGACACCAACGGGACGTACGACCTCTTCGCCCGCGACCTGGAGACGGGCACCACCCGGCTGCTGTCCCGCGCGCACGACGGCTCCCAGGCCAACGGCTGGTCCTCCGACGGGCGGCTCAGCGCGGACAACCGGTGGCTCTTCTTCACCTCCGCGGCCACCAACCTGGTGCCCGGTGACACCAACGGCCAGGTGGACGGCTTCGTCCGCGACCTGCGCACCGGGCGGGTCGAGCGGATCAACGTCGGCGAGGACGGCGGCCAGTCGGCGTCCTGGACGGACATCGCGGCCCCCGACGCCGCCGGGCGGCTGGCGGCCTTCGACTCGCGCGACGCGGCGCTGGTGCCCGGGGACACGAACGGGACGGGCGATGTGTTCGTCCGCCGGCTCCGCCACTGACGTACCGGCGCGCCGGTGCGGCGTGGCCCGCCGGCGCGGCGCAGAAACGTACCGACCAGGAGGGGAACCGACCATGAGGACCGCCAGCACCGTACGAAGACTCGCCGCCGTCACGGGCGTGTGCGCGCTCGCCGCGCTGCTGCCCGCCGCGACGGCCGACGCCCGGTCCGCACCGCCGCACGGCACCGAACGCGTCAGCGTCGCCGCCGACGGCACCCAGGGCAACGGCGGCTCGTCCGCCTCGGCGATCAGCGCCGACGGCCGGTACGTCGCCTTCGACTCCGACGCGACCGGCCTCGTACCCGGCGACACCAACGGGCAGCCGGACGTCTTCGTCAAGAACCTGCGCACCGGCGCCGTCGAACGGGTCAGCGTGGCGGGCGACGGCACCCAGGCCGACTCCTGGTCGTCCACCCCGTCCATCAGCGCCGACGGCCGCTACGTCGCCTTCGCGTCCGGCGCGGCCAACCTCGTGCCGGGCGACACCAACGCCGCCACCGACATCTTCGTGCACGACCGCAGGACCGGGCGGACCGAGAGCGTCACGCTCGACGGAAAGCCCCCGCAGGGCAAGCAGGGCTCCCAGATGCCGGTGATCAGTGCCAACGGCCGGTACGTGGCGTTCGCCTCCAGCCGCGAGGACCTGGTGCCCGGCGACACCAACCAGGCCCAGGACATCTTCGTCCGCGACCGCCGGACCGGCGCCGTGACACGGGTCAGCGTCTCCGCCACCGGCGAGCAGGCCACCGGCCCGTCCGCCAACCCGGTGATCAGCTACGACGGCCGCACGGTCGGCTTCATCTCCAAGGCCGCGAACCTGCGCCCGGACCCGGCCGCGGCCGGACGCGGCGAGGCGGACCTGCGCAGACCGCACAGCTACCCGTTCTACGTGCACGACCTGGACACCGGCCGTACCGCCGTGGGAAGCCTCAGCTCGACCGGGGAGACGGTGGGCGCCTGGAACGCCTCCCTCAGCCCCGACGGCCGCTACGCGGTCTTCTCCAGCCAGTACGGGGAAGTGGTACCCGGCCATCCGACGGGCCGCGCCGACCTGTTCGTACGCGACCTCGTCAAGGGCACGACGGAGCAGCTGACGTACACCTACGACGGCAAGCAGCCGCAGGAGGGCCGTTCCGACAGCGGCGTCCTGTCCGCGGACAACCGCCGCCTGTTCTTCGAGTCCTCGGTGCCGGACCTGGTGCGAGGCGACACCAACCAGGCGGAGGACGTCTTCGTCCGGGACATGCGGACCGGCGTCATCGAGCGGGTCAGCACCGCCGCCGACGGCTCCCAGGCCCAGGCCCGGTCCGCCAACCCCTCCACCGACGCCACGGGCCGGACCGCGGCCTTCGACTCCGAAGCGGCGAACCTGGTCCCGGGCGACACGAACGGGGTGACGGATGTGTTCGTACGGAGGGTGGGGCCGTAACCAACTGCCGTAACCGGGCGGGCGGGCCCGGGAGCCGCTACGCGGTCCCGCCGAGACCGCAGGCGAACGCCAGCAGCGTGATACCAGGTACGGGCTCCCAGTCCCGCTCCGGTATCCGCGTGAAACCGATGCGCTCGTACACGCGGTGGGCGTTCTTGATGTGCGGCTGGGCGGAGAGCACCATGCGGGTCAGTCCCAGGGAGCGGGCGCGGTCCATGCAGGCGCGCACCAGCGCTTCGCCGATGCCGCGCCCGCGGCCGGCGGGGGCGACGGCCAGCATCCGGAATTCGCCTTCGTCCGGCCCGGATATCTCGGCGTACGGACTGCCGGGGGCGGCGAAGGTCACCGCCCCCAGCACCGTGCCGCCGGCGTCGACCGCCGTCAGCACCTCGGCGTGTGCCGCCCGGTGCGCGACGTCGCGCAGCTCGTTCGCGTACGGGTCGGCTTCCCCGAGCACCAGCAGTCCGTCCGCCGCGTAGGCCGCCACGAGGAGTTCGCCGATCCCCGCGAACTCCTCGTGCCGCGCGGGCCTGATCGTGATGTCCATGCGGCCAGTGTGCACCGGGGGACTGACAACGCTCCCGACGGCGCCCCTGGCGCCTCAGTGCCCCACCGGCACCCCCGCCGTGGCCGGCGGCAGGTCGACCCGGACGCCCTTGTCGCCCGCGTCCGCCGTGTAGTCCTCCGGGGACGTCTCGTCGACGCCGTCCGGGGCCTTGACCGCGCGCAGCACCACCGTCAGAACGACCGTGACCAGGACGTTCAGCACGAACGCGGTCAGGCCGATGTAGCCGATCTCCCCGATGCCGGGGATCTCCGCACTGGAGCCGCCGAAGTGCTTCTGCGTGGGGCTGGCCACCCCGTACGCCGCGAGTGTGCCGTAGACCATGCCCACCGCCCAGCCGGCCAGCAGCGCCCACCGGTGGAACCAGCGGGTGAACAGGCCGCCCACCAGGGCCGGCATGGTCTGGAGGATCCAGATGCCGCCCAGCAGCTGGAAGTTGATGGCCACCGTCTTGTCCATCGTCAGGACGAAGACCAGCGCACCGACCTTCACCAGCAGCGACACCAGCTTGGCGACTTTGTGCTCCTGCGCGGGCGTGGCGCCGGGCTTGAGGAAGTCCTTGTAGATGTTGCGGGTGAAGAGGTTCGCCGCGGCGATGGACATGATGGCCGCCGGCACCAGCGCGCCGATGCCGATCGCGGCGAACGCCACGCCCGTGAACCAGTCGGGGAACATGTCCTCGAACAGCTGCGGGATCGCCAGCTGCCCGTTCTGCACCGTGATCCCGGCCGCCACCGCCATGAAGCCGAGCAGCGCGAGCAGCCCCAGCATCAGGGAGTACAGCGGCAGGATGGTGGTGTTGCGGCGGATCACGTTGCGGCTGCGGGAGGACAGCGTCGCGGTGATCGAGTGCGGGTACATGAACAGCGCGAGCGCCGAGCCGAGGGCCAGGGTCGCGTACGACCACTGCGCTTTCGGCCCGCTGGCGAGTTCCCCGCGCGGTTTGCCGGTCGCCGGATTCTTCTGCGCGAAGGCGTCCTTCGCCACCGCGAAGATGTGGTCGAAGCCGCCCAGCTTGATCGGGATGTAGATGATCGCGACGGCGATGACCAGGTAGATCAGCCCGTCCTTGACGAACGCGATCAGCGCGGGCGCGCGCAGTCCGGAGCTGTAGGTGTACGCCGCCAGCACACCGAAGGCGATCAGCAGCGGCAGGTCCTTGACGAACCAGTTCGTGTCCTCGCCGCCGCCGACGCCCATCACGTCCAGCACCGCCTGGATGCCGACGAGTTGCAGCGCGATGTACGGCATCGTGGCGAGGATGCCGGTGAGCGCCACGGCCAGCGACAGGCTCTTGGACCCGAACCGGCCGCGCACGAAGTCCGAGGTGGTCACGTACCCGTGCTTGTGCGAGACCGACCACAGCCGGGGCAGGAGGGTGAAGATCAGCGGGTAGACGAGGATCGTGTACGGGACCGCGAAGAACCCGGCCGCGCCCGCCGCGTAGATCGCCGCCGGCACGGCGACGAAGGTGTACGCCGTGTACAGGTCGCCGCCCAGCAGGAACCAGGTCACCCAGGTGCCGAAGCTGCGCCCGCCCAGCCCCCACTCGTCGAGGTTGGCGGACTGCTCGGCCTTGCGCCAGCGTGCCGCCAGGAAGCCCATGACCGTCACGGCCACGAAGAAGAAGATGAAGACGGCGAGCGCGACGCCGTTCACGCCGTCCTTCACCGGGCCGCACCCCCCGTGCGCAGCCGCTGTTCACGCTGGACCAGTTTGTACGCGACGGTGGTCAGCGCGGTCGAGATCAGCACCCACAGCATCTGGTACCAGTAGAAGAACGGGATGCCGATGAACGTCGGCTCGACCTTGGCGTACGAGCTCACCCACAGCATCGCCACGAAGGGCGCGACCAGGCACAAGCCGGCGATCACGCGCGTGGGCGTGACGACCGGCGCGGCGCTGCCCGCTGGTGTTCCGGCTGATTCGGACGGCTCTGGCATGGCCGTGGCTCCGTTCCCTGGCGGTCCCATGGTGATCACGCGTGTAATGGGCAGGAAATCTAAGCCAGGAAAGTTGTACGCGTCACTACCTGTCCGCATATCGGTACGGCAACGACGTCCGCAGCCCGGCCGCAGAACGGGCCGCCTCAGCAGCAGCGGAAGCCGGAACGGGGGTCTCCCTCGCGCGCTGCGGCGCGCCGCCGCTCGAATTCCCGGCGGCTGGGGACCGGCGCGTCCGGCGTGTGCTGCCGGACATGTGCGACGTAGTGCTCGTACGCGCTCTCGCCGGTCAATTCCCGTACGTACCAGCGGATCCAGCGCAGCGCGCGCCGGGCCGCGCTCACGGCCCGCTCCGCTCCGCCGCCGCCAGCTCCGCCTTCTCCTCCTTGGAGGCCACCAGCCCGGCGGGCGCGACGATCGCCGACTCCACGTACGGGGCCTCGCTGAGCCGGGTCGCGGCCGGGTTCCGCAGGTGGCGTA
Source organism: Streptomyces sp. NPDC018019 (assembly GCF_044327805.1). Taxonomy (NCBI): domain Bacteria; kingdom Bacillati; phylum Actinomycetota; class Actinomycetes; order Kitasatosporales; family Streptomycetaceae; genus Streptomyces; species Streptomyces sp. NPDC018019. The sequence continues at coordinate 168,675 of NZ_JBIRGD010000009.1, forward strand.
CGCACACCCGGGCCGCGTCCGCGATCACCACGACGATCAGCAGGGCGAGGACCGCCGACAGCACGCCGTCCACCGTGGAGTTGGTGACAACCGTGTGCATGTCGCTCATGTTCTTGGCGGGCGGCAGCACCTTCCCGGCGTCGATGGCGTCCTGGTAGACCGAACGCTGGGTGAAGAAACCGACCTTGGGGTCACCGGAGAAGACCTTCTGCCAGCTCGCGGTGAGGGTGACGGTGGCGTCCCAGATGAGCGGAACTCCCGTGATCCAGGCCCACTTCAGACGCCCGGACTTGACCAGCAGGGTCGTGCAGACGGTCAGCGCGACCGCCGCCAGCAGCTGGTTGGCGATCCCGAAGACCGGGAAAAGCTGGTTGATGCCGCCGAGCGGCTCGTGCACGCCGACCCACAGGAAGTAGCCCCACAGCGCGACCACGGCCGCGCTGCACAGCACCAGTCCCGGCTTCCAACTCACCCTGCGGAACGGCTTGTAGACGTTGCCCAGCATGTCCTGGAGCATGAAGCGGCCCACCCGGGTGCCCGCGTCGAGCGCCGTGAGGATGAACAGCGCCTCGAACATGATGGCGAAGTGGTACCAGAACGCCTTCATCCCGGCGCCGCCGAAGACCTGCGAGAAGATGTCCGCGACCCCGACGGCGAGGGTGGGCGCGCCGCCCGTACGGGACAGCAGGGTGTGCTCCTCCACCGCCTTGGCCGCGGCCGCCAACTGGTCGGGGGAGATGCTGTATCCGAAGTGCGCGACGGCCTGCGAGGCCGACTGGACGGTGTCGCCGATGACGCCGGCCGGCGCGTTCATCGCGAAGTACAGCCCCGGGTCGATGATCGACGCCGCGACCAGCGCCATCACCGCGACGAACGACTCCATGAGCATCGAGCCGTAGCCGATCATGCGGATCTGGGTCTCCTTCTGCACCATCTTGGGCGTGGTGCCGGAGGAGATCAGGGCGTGGAAGCCGGAGAGCGCGCCGCAGGCGATGGTGATGAAGACGAACGGGAAGAGCGAGCCGGCGAAGACCGGGCCGTCACCGCGCCCGGCGAAGTCCGTGACCGCGTCCATCTTCAGGTTCGGCAGCGTGACCAGGACGCCGACCGCCAGCAGCCCGATCGTGCCGATCTTCATGAAGGTGGAGAGGTAGTCGCGGGGCGCCAGCAGCGTCCACACCGGCAGCACGGAGGCGATGAACCCGTACGCCACCAGCCAGACGACCAGCGTCCCCGGCTCCAGCGTGAAGGTGTCGGCCCAGGACGAGTCGGCGACCCAGCGGCCCGCGACCAGCGCGAGCAGCAGCAGCGCGACCCCGATCAGGGAGACCTCGGTGACCCGGCCGGGGCGCAGCACCCGCAGGTAGAAGCCCATCAGCAGGGCGATCGGGATCGTCATGCCGATGGAGAAGGTGCCCCAGGGGGACTGCGCCAGCGCGTTGACGATGATCAGTGCCAGCACGCCGAGCAGGATGATCATGATGGCGAAGGCGGCGAGCAGCGCCGCGGCCCCGCCCAGCACGCCGATCTCCTCGCGCGCCATCTGCCCCAGCGACCGGCCGTCGCGCCGGGTGGAGAAGAACAGGACGACCATGTCCTGCACGGCGCCCGCGAAGACGACGCCGACGATGATCCAGATGGTGCCGGGGAGATAGCCCATCTGGGCGGCGAGCACCGGCCCGACCAGCGGTCCGGCGCCCGCGATGGCCGCGAAGTGGTGGCCGAGCAGCACCCGGCGGTCGGTGGGGTGGAAGTCCACGCCGTCGTTGAGGCGTTCGGCGGGGGTGGCCCGGGACTTGTCGAAGCGCAGCACCCGGGTGGCGATGAAGCGCGCGTAGAAGCGGTAGCCGATGGCGTACGAGCCGAGCGCGGCGGCGACCATCCAGGCGGCCGAGACCTCCTCGCCGCGGGACAGCGCGAGCAGCGTCCAGCCGGCGGCGCCGACCAGCGCCACGGCCGTCCACACGGCGATCTTCCGGGGGCTGGCGGCGGTTCGTGGCTGGCCTGCTGGGCGCACCGGTACGTCCTCCCGTCGACGCGACGACGGAAGGACCGTAGAGGCAGGAGGGTGGATCGCGCCATACCCCCGCAAGGTGCGGCGGGACGCCGGTACGGCCGCCCCGCCGCCGGGCGGTCAGTCCGCCGGGCGCCGCAGCCGGGCCACGAACTTGTAGCGGTCGCCGCGGTAGACCGAGCGCACCCACTCCACCGGGGCGCCCTCGGCGTCGAGCGAGTGCCGGGAGAGCATCAGCATCGGCAGGCCCACGTCCGTACCGAGCAGTCCGGCCTCGCGCGGGGTGGCCAGCGACGTCTCGATGGTCTCCTCGGCCTCCGCCGGGCGCACGTCGTAGACCTCGGAGAGCGCCGTGTAGAGCGAGGTGTACTTCACGAGGTTGCGGCGCAGCGCGGGGAAGCGCTTGGCGGACAAATGGGTGGTCTCGATGGCCATCGGCTCGCCGCTGGCCAGCCGCAGCCGCTCGATGCGCAGCACCCGGCCGCCGGCCGCGATGTCCAGCAGCCCGGCCAGCCGGTCGTCGGCCGTCACGTAGCCGATGTCCAGCAGCTGGGACGCGGGCTCCAGGCCCTGGGCCCGCATGTCCTCGGTGTAGGAGGTCAGTTGCAGGGCCTGCGAGACCTTGGGCTTGGCGACGAACGTACCCTTGCCCTGGATGCGCTCCAGCCGGCCTTCGACGACCAGTTCCTGGAGGGCCTGGCGCACGGTCGTGCGGGAGGTGTCGAACTCCGCGGCCAGGGTCCGCTCGGGCGGGACCGGAGTGCCCGGCGGGAGCGTTTCGGTGATCTCCAGCAAGTGGCGCTTGAGGCGGTAGTACTTCGGTACGCGGGCGGTGCGTGCGCCGCCGCCGTTGTCCGCACTGCCCCCGTCGGTCTCCATGACCCGCCTCTCCGACTCCTGTCGCGCTGCCGTCACCGGCTCCTCCGTACGTAGCGGCTCACATCGTGGCACGGGTGGGGTCCCGATGCTCCCTTGCTGGTCCGTGCCCGCTCGCGGGGCCCGACGCCAACGTAGCGTCTGCCGCGCGGGCGGACGCCGCTACCGCGGCGGCAGCCCCCAGATGTCGGTCCGGTAACGGACCTGACAGCGACTCTTATACACCCTTGACACCCCAAAAGGTCTAGGCCAAGCTGCGGGCACTGGTCTAAACCATTAAAGACCACCGGCCAGCCTTTAGGGGAGAGCGCAATGAAGCGTGGACTCATAGCGGCGACGGCAGTCGCGGGAATGTTGGTGAGTGTCGCTGCCTGTGGGTCCAGCGGCAGCGGGTCGGCGGGCGCCGACGGCTTCAAGGGCAAGAAGCTCGTCGTCTGGGTGATGGACGGCTCCAACCCGGCGCAGTGGACCAAGCAGGTCACCGAGGACTTCAAGGCCAAGACCGGCGCCACGGTCGAGTTCCGGGTCCAGCAGTGGAACGGCATCCAGCAGAAGCTGACCACCGCCCTGTCCGAGGACAGCCCGCCGGACGTCGTCGAGATCGGCAACACCCAGACCGCCGCGTACGCCAAGGCCGGCGCGCTCGCGGAGCTGGGCGACCTGAAGAAGGAGATCGGCAAGGACTGGAACGACTCCTTCAACAAGGCCTCCCTCGTCGACGGCAAGCAGTACGCGCTCCCCTGGTACGCCGGCAACCGCGTGGTGATGTACAACAAGAAGATCTGGGCCCAGGCGGGCATCAAGGAACTGCCCAAGACCCGCTCGGAACTCTTCAAGGCGTTCGACACCATCAAGCAGAAGACCGACGCCGAGCCGCTCTACCTGCCCGGCCAGAACTGGTACTTCTTCGACGGCCTGACCATCGGGACCGGCGCCGACCTGGTGAAGAAGGAAGGCGGCAAGTGGGTCTCCAACCTCGGTGACCCCAAGGTCTCCAAGGCCATGGACATCTACAAGCAGTACCAGGCCTTCAGCACCGCCCCGAAGAACAAGGACGAGGCCACCCCGCAGCAGGCGGAGATCTTCTCCAAGGGCAAGACCGGCGCCATCATCGCCATGGGTTACGAGGGCCCCACCGCCGTCAAGGCCAACCCGGCCATCAAGGACGACATCGGCTTCTTCCCCATCCCGGGTGAGACCGCCGACAAGCCCGAGGGCGTCTTCCTCGGCGGCTCCAACTTCGCCGTCGCCGGTGGCAGCCGGAACCAGGAGCTCGCCAAGGAGTTCCTGAAGGTCGCGCTGTCCAAGAAGAACGACGGGCAGATGGTCAAGGAGGTCGGCTGGAGCCCGAAGTCCCCCGACCTCGCGGACGCCGCCAAGGGCAACCCGGCCGCCGCGGCCGCCGCGCCCGGCGCCGCCAAGTCCAGCGGCACCACGCCGCTGATCCCCGAGTGGGCCCAGGTCGAGAACACCCCGAACCCGATCAAGAACTACATGACCGCGGTTCTCAACGGCAAGGCCCCGGCGGACGCCGCCAAGGACGTCGAGGGCGAGATCAACAAGCGGCTGTCGCAGAAGCAGTGACGCGCGGCCACCAGTGACCGCGGTCCCCGCGGCGGCGCCGACCGCGGGGACCGCCTTCTACAGGTTCCGTACGGGAGCCGGCCGTCCCGGCCCCCGTACGGAACCGCCAGCACGAGCACGACCGGGTGATGGGGAGAAGCGGGACATGTCAGTGCAGATCGAGGACGCGGTGCAGAATTCCGCGCCACGGATCGGCAAGGGCGGCGCCCCGCCGCCCGGACGCCGCCGCGGGACCGGCCGGGCCGCCGGGAAGGCCCCCTACCTGCTGCTGATTCCGGCCCTGGCCGCCACCGCGGTCTTCCTGGGCTGGCCCATGGTGCGGAACCTGATCCTCTCGTTCCAGAACCTGAACATGAAGCAGCTGATCCAGCGCCTCACCGAGTGGCGCGGATTCGGCAACTACCAGGACATCCTGGGCGGCGAGCAGTTCTGGCGGGTCACCGCCCGCACCATCATCTTCACCGCCGTCAACGTCACCCTGATCATGGTGCTGGGGGTGCTGATCGGCCTGCTGCTCGCCCGGCTCGGCAAGAAGATGCGCCTCGTGCTGTCCGTCGCGCTGGTGCTGACCTGGGCGATGCCCGTCATCGCCGCCACCACCGTCTTCCAGTGGCTGTTCGACTCCCGCTACGGCATCGTCAACTGGGTCCTGGACAAGCTGGGCTGGCACTCGATGGCCCACTACGACTGGGTCGGCAGCCAGCTGTCCACCTTCTTCGTCATCACCGTACTGATCGTCTGGCAGTCGCTGCCGTTCGTGGCGCTGAACCTCTACGCCGCGACCACGACCATCCCCAAGGAGCTGTACGAGGCGGCCCGGATGGACGGCGCCGGCACCTGGAAGGTCTTCACCAGCGTCACCTTCCCGTTCCTCAAGCCGTTCTTCCTGGCGACCACGTTCCTGGAGATCATCTGGGTCTTCAAGGCGTTCCCGCAGATCTTCGCGATCAACGAGGGCGGCCCGGACCGGCTCACCGAGACCCTGCCGATCTACGCCTTCACCGAGGGCGTCGGCAACCTCCACTTCGGCATGGGCGCGGCCATCTCGCTGCTGACGATCGTCGTGCTGCTCGCCATGACCGCGTACTACCTGCGACTGACCCTGAAGCAAGAGGAGGACGAGCTGTGAAGCGCTCCCTGCTCGGCCGCATCTGGCCCAACGCGACGGCGCTCGTGCTCGCCCTCGGATTCGTCTTCCCCGTGTACTGGATGTTCACCACGGCCTTCAAGCCGAACGGCGACATCATCACCGAGGACCCGGTGTGGTTCCCGCTGCACGGCACCTTCGAGCACTTCTCGACGGCCGTCAACGCGCCGAACTTCTGGACCCTGGCGGGCAACTCCGTCACCGTCACCGTGCTGGCGGTCGGCCTCTCGCTGCTGATCGCCCTGTGCGGGTCCTTCGCCATCGCCCGGATGCGCTTCAAGGGCCGCAAGGGCATCGTCCTGACCTTCATGATCGCCCAGATGGCGCCCTGGGAGGTCCTGGTCATCTCGGTCTACATGATCGTGCGCGACGCCGACATGCTCAACAACCTGGTGCCGCTGACCTTCTTCTACATGCTGATGGTGCTGCCCTTCACCCTCCTGACGCTGCGCGGCTACGTCGCCGCCGTACCCAAGGAGCTGGAGGAGTCCGCGATGGTGGACGGCTGCACCCGCCGCCAGGCGTTCGTGAAGATCATCTTCCCGCTGCTGGCGCCCGGACTGATGGCCACCTCGCTGTTCGGCTTCATCACCGCGTGGAACGAATTCCCGCTGGTGCTGGTTCTCAACAAGGAGCCGGACAAGGGCACGCTGCCGCTGTGGCTCTCGCAGTTCCAGAGCCAGTTCGGCGACGACTGGGGCGCCACGATGGCCGCCGCCTCGATCTTCGCCCTGCCGATCCTCGTCCTGTTCCTGTTCCTGCAACGCAAGGCGGTCGGCGGACTGACCGCCGGCGCAGTGAAGGGATGACGCGCGCCATGACGACCCTCGTGCACCCGGCCGACACCCTGACCCGCGACGCGCTCACCGTCCTCCAGCCCGGCTTCACCGGCACCTCGGCGCCCGACTGGCTGCTGCGCCGGCTCGGCGAGGGACTGGCCTCCGTCGGCCTGTTCGGCCGCAACATCGCCTCGCCGGACCAGCTCGCCGCGCTCACCGCCGAACTGCGGGCCGAGCGCGAGGACCTCCTCGTCGCCATCGACGAGGAGGGCGGCGACGTCACCCGTCTGGAAGTGCGCGGCGGCTCGTCCTTCCCCGGCAACCTCGCCCTCGGCGCGGTCGACGACACCGGCCTCACCCGCGACGTGGCCCGGGAACTGGGCCGCCGGCTGGCCGAGTGCGGCGTCAACCTGAACTGGGCGCCGTCCGCCGACGTCAACTCCAACCCGTCCAACCCGGTCATCGGCGTACGGTCCTTCGGCGCCGACCCGCAGCTGGTCGCCCGGCACACCGCCGCGTACGTCGAAGGGCTCCAGTCCGCCGGCGTCGCGGCCTGCGCCAAGCACTTCCCCGGGCACGGCGACACCGCCGTGGACTCCCACCACGACCTGCCGCGCATCGCCGCCGACCTGCGCACCCTCCAGGAACGCGAGCTGGTGCCCTTCCGGGCCGCGATCACCGCCGGCACCAAGGCCGTGATGAGCGCGCACATCCTGCTCCCGGCCCTGGACGGCACACTGCCCGCCACGCTGAGCCGCGACGTGCTCACCGGGCTGCTGCGCGCCCCCGTCGCCGAGGGCGGCCTGGGCTTCGACGGGCTGATCGTCACCGACGGCATGGAGATGCGGGCCATCTCGGCGACGTACGGCATCGAACGGGGCAGCGTGCTGGCCATCGCCGCCGGTGCCGACGCCATCTGCGTCGGCGGGGGACTGGCCGACGAAGCCACCGTGCTGCGGCTGCGCGACGCCCTGGTGAGGGCGGTACGTGACGGCGAGCTGTCGGAGAAGCGGCTCGCCGACGCCGCGGCGCGGGTCCGCGCCCTGGCGCGGTGGACCCGGAGTGCGGGCGCGGCACAGGGGACCCTCTCTGGGGAGCGAGGGGTCGCGCCCGCACCCGAGGCCGGGCTCGTGGCGGCCCGCCGCGCGCTGCGGGTGACCCGCAACGGCGCGTACGAACCGCTGCGCGCGCCCGCGTACGTCGCGGCCTTCACGCCCGTCGCGAATATCGCCGTGGGCGATGAGACGCCGTGGGGGGTGGCCGCGGAACTGGCCCGGCTGCTGCCCGGGACGGAGACGGGGGCGTACGGGGGCGGGGCCGGGACCGGGGGCGGGGCTGCTGGGGCCGCCGGGGCCGCTGGGGCTGGGACCGCTGGGGGCGGGGTCGCCGAGGCTGGGGGCGCGGGAGCCGGGGGCCCGGTGTCCGGGGGCGCCGGGGGCGTCCCGGATGTGTCCGGGCAGATCGCGGAGGTGCTGCGGGCGGCGGGGGAGCGGCGGATCGTCGCCGTCGTCCGCGACGCGCACCGGCACGCGTGGATGGCGGGCGCGCTGGACGCGCTGCTCGACGCCCGCCCCGACACGATCGTCGTCGAGATGGGCCTCCCGCAGGCGCCCCCGCGCGGGGCCCTGCACATCGCCACCCACGGCGCGGCCCGCGTCTGCGGACGCGCTGCCGCGGAGGTCATCGCAGGTGGATGAACCCCCGCCGGGCCACGGAAGGGGAGCCGTGGGCCCGGCGGGACACACGACCCGGGTGGGCACCTTGGGGGGTGCCCACCCGGGTCGCGTGGGGGTGGCCCGGTTGTACGGGGGGCCGGGGCGTACGGAGTGGCTCGGCCGGATCGCCTGGCCCTTACAGCCCCTGCCACTCCGGCTTGGCGGCGTACGTGGCGCGGAAGTAGTCGGCCAGCTTGAGCTTGGACGCGGCGGCCTCGTCGACGACGACCGTGGCGTGCGGGTGCAGCTGGAGCGCGGAGGCCGGCACCAGCGCCGAGACCGGGCCCTCGACGGACTGCGCCACGGCGTCCGCCTTGCCCTCGCCGGTGGCCAGCAGCACCAGGTGGCGGGCCTCCAGGATGGTCCCGATGCCCTGGGTGATGACGTGGTGGGGCACCTCGTCCAGGCTGTCGAAGAACCGGGCGTTGTCCTCCCGGGTCTGCTGCGTCAGCGTCTTGATCCGGGTACGGGACGCGAGCGAGGAGCACGGCTCGTTGAAGCCGATGTGCCCGTCGGTACCGATGCCCAGCAGCTGGAGGTCCACACCGCCGGCCTCGCTCAGCGCACGGTCGTACGCCTCGCAGGCCGCCTGCACGTCCTCGGCCGTGCCATCGGGCCCCATGAACGCGTCCTCGCCGAGCCCCAGCGGCTCGACGACCTCGCGGAGCACCACGGACCGGTACGACTCGGGGTGCCCGGCGGGCAGCCCCACGTACTCGTCGAGCTGGCAGATGCGGGTACGCGAGACATCCACGTCACCACCGCGGACCTTGCGCGCCAGCGCATCGTAGACGGGCAGCGGAGTCGAGCCGGTGGCCACACCCAACAGCGCCGCGGGCTTGCGGCGCACCAGGGCGGCGATGGCCTCCGCGATCAGCTCGCCGCCTGCCTTGGCGTCCGGGACGATGACAACTTCCACGCTGTGCCTGCCGATCTGGAGAGTGGACGTGTGGTATAGACCAATCTACCAGAGCGCACCCGGCCACCCTGGTGACATCCGGCGACCCCGGGCTTAACAGGCGGCGAACGCGGGGCACAGTGAGGACGGGTGCGGTCCGCAGGGCGGGTTCCGCGGTCCGGGGCCGAACGCCCGACCCCACACCACGGAACCCGCCCCGCGGCATTGCCCGGTGCCGGGCGTCCGCGAACCGCCGCAGCACCGGAACACGGCGCGGCCGGCACGCCACCGCAGCCGCAGGTGCTGCACCACCACCCGGCGGGTACCCAGGGACGCACACCCACCGGGAGGCGCCCACATGCCGGACAAGCCGAACCACTCAGCAAACGGCACACCCGCGCCGGGACCCGCGCCCGCTCCGGGCCCCGCGCCTGCGCCAGGGGTCGTGCCGGCTCCGGGTCCCGCGCCTGCGCCAGGGGTCGTGCCAGCTCCGGGCCCCGCGCCTGCGCCAGGGGTCGTGCCCGCTCCGGGCCCCGCGCCTGCGCCGGGGGCCGCGCCTGCGCCGGGGGGTGCGGCCGCAGCGGAAGGGGCGGCGTCGGGTCAGGGACCGGCGTCGGGTGAGGGTCTGGCGTCGGCTGAGGGCTCGGCGTTGGGTCAGGCCCCGGCGTCGGCTGAGGGTCCGGCGTCGGCTGTGAGTGCGGCCGGGGACGAGGCTCCGGCACCCGCGAAGGACGTGCTCGCACCGGAGGGCCGGGCGGCGCCGGATGGTCTATCGCCGGCGACGGGTACGGCCGCGACCGGGGACCCGACGACGGCGCACAGCGCGCCAGGGCAGGGCGCACCGAAGCAGAACACGCCAAGGCACGGCGGGCCCGGGCAGGGCACGCCCGGGCAGGAGCCGCCAAGACTGGGCGCGCCCGGGCAAGAGACACCACCGGGGCGGGACTCGCCCGGGCAGGAGCCGCCAAGACTGGGCGCGCCCGGGCAAGGGACGCCAGGGCGGGACTTGCCTGGGCAGGACGCGCCAGGGCAGGACCTGCCCTGGCGTGAGTCGCCCGGGCCCATGACGCCCGGGCAGGAGCCGCCATGGCGGAACTTGCCCGGGCAGGGCGCGTCAGTGCAGGACCTGCCCAGGCGAGACTCGCCCGGGCAGAGCGCGCCGCGGCAGGACTCACCAAAGCAGGACTCGCCAGAGCCGGGCGCACCAGAGCAAGACCCGCCAGAGCAAGACCCGCCAAGGCAGGACTCGCCCGGGCAGCGCGCCTCAGCGCAGCGCGAGGCGGCGGGGCGCGCGTCTTCGGCAGCGGGGGGCGCCGTGGTGGGAAGCGGGGGCCAGGGGCGGCCGGGGCGGTTCATGGCTGCGGAAATGGCGGAGCAGCCTGGCGTGCTGCGTCGTCTCCTTGCCGAGGGCGCCCCACGTATCCGTGCGGTCGCCGAGCAGGTCGCCGCCCGCGGTCCCCGGTTCGTCCTCCTCACCGCGCGCGGTACGTCGGACAACGCGGCCCTGTACGCCAAGTACCTCTGCGAAATCCGCCTCGGCAAGCCCTGCGGCCTCACCTCCATGTCCACGACCACCGCCTACGGAGCCCGGCCCGACCTCCGTGACTGCCTCGTCGTCACGGTCAGCCAGTCCGGCGGCTCACCCGATCTCGCCGCGTCCACCAGGGCCGCCCGTGAAGCCGGTGCGATCACGCTCGCGGTGACCAACAACGCGGGGTCGGCGCTCGCCGAGATCAGCGAGTTCCACATCGACGTGCTGGCCGGGCCGGAGCGCGCCCTGCCCGCCACGAAGACGTACACGGCCGAACTCCTCGCCCTCTACCTCTTCGTCGAGGGGCTGCGAGACTGCTGGGCCCGGCCGGGCCCGCGCGCCGCGGGGAACCTGGCGGCGAAGGCGCTGCCGGACCTCGCCGAGGCCGTCCTCGCCCGCCATGACGAGGTCAAGGCCCTCGCCGCGCGCTACCGGTTCGCGGAACGCATGGTGCTCACCTCCCGTGGTTACGGCTATCCGACGGCCAAGGAAGCCGCGCTGAAGCTCATGGAAACCAGCTACATTCCCGCGCTCTCCTACTCCGGCGCGGACCTGCTGCACGGCCCGCTCGCCATGGTCGACAACATCTCCCCGGTGATCGCGATCGTCACCGACGGCGCGGGCGGGACGGCCCTTCGGCCGGTGCTGGAGCGGTTGTGTGATCGGGGCGCGGATCTGGTGGTCATCGGCAGTCACGCCGAGGTGGGCCGGGCGGCGGCCGGCTTCGCGCTGCCGACGGACGGCGTGGCCGAGGAGCTTCAGCCCATCCTGGAAATCCTTCCTCTTCAGAGGCTCGCCTACGAGGTCACGCTCGCGCGGGGACAGGACCCGGACGCCCCGCGCTCCCTCGCCAAGGTCACCGAAACCCACTGACCCGACCCTCCCCCCGGCCCCCTGCCCCCCCGGCCCCCCGGCCCCCCGGCTCCCGCTCCCACATACCCGGCCGCCCCAGGCGGTCAGAGCAAGGCGCCCCCGGTTGCGTCGAGCCACTGGCCGGTGATCCAGCGGCTGTCGTCGGAGGCCAGGAAGGCGACGATGTCGCTGATGTCGCGGGGCTCGCCGACGCGGCCCAGGGGGGATATTTCGGAGGAGGTCCGCCACGCTTCGGGGTTGTCGCGGAGCCAGCCCGCGTTCATGTCGGTGTCGACCACGCCCGGGGCGACCGCGTTGACGGTGATGCCGCGAGGGCCCAGGTCCTTGGCGAGGGTCGAGGTGAAGACATCGAGGGCGCCCTTGGTCATCGCGTAGGCGATCAGATCGGGCATGGCGACGCCGTGGGTGAGGCCCGTGGAGACGTTGATGATGCGGCCGCCGTCGCGCAGCCGCTCCAGGCCCAGCCGGGTGAGGAAGAACGGGGCCTTCGTGTTGACCGCGAAGAGGTGGTCGAAGTCTTCCTCCGTCGCTCGGGCGAGCGGTTCGCGCCGGCCGCTCGTGCCGGCGTTGTTCACCAGGATGTCCAGCCCGTCGGCGTGGGCGTCGAACGCGGACCACAGGGCCGCCGCGTCGCCCGGAACACCCAGCTCGGCCTGTACGGCGAAGGCCCGGCCGCCGGCTTCCTCGATCGCCGTCACCGTGTCCTTCGCGGCGGCCTCGTCGCGTCCGTAATGCACCGCGACCCGTGCGCCGTCCCGCCCCAGCCGCTCGGCGATCGCCCGGCCGATGCCCCTGCTGCCGCCCGTGACCAGCGCCGTCCTGCCCGTGAGCACGCCCATGACCGCGCCCCCCTTTCTATATCGGTTGCTACAGAAATACGTTAGCAGGGTTTCCGTAGCGGGCGCTATAGAATTGGGGAATGGCGACGAAACAGCGTGCACAGCGCGGGCGGCCCCGGTCCTTCGACCGGGAGACGGCCCTGGAGCAGGCGATGCGGGCCTTCTGGGAGCACGGCTACGAGGCGGTCTCCATCGCCGACCTGACCGATGCCATGGGCATCAAGGCACCGAGCCTGTACGCGGCGTTCGGCGACAAGCGGACGCTCTTCGAGGAGGCGATCGAGGCGTACGTCCGGGATTTTGGTGTCTTCTCCGGTCGCGCCCTGGCCGAGGAGCCGACCGCCCGCCGGGCCGTGGCGCGGATGCTGCACGAGGCGGCAACCTTCCACACCATGCCGGGCTATCCGCGCGGCTGCATGGTCATCTCGGCCGCCACCAACTGCACGGCGCAGTCCGAGGACGTCATGCGCAGCCTCCAGGAGCGCCGCGCGCAGAACGTGGAGACGGTCGAGGAGCGGGTCCGGAGCGACATCGCGGCCGGTGAGCTGCCCGCCGGCACCGATGCGCACGCGCTCGCGACGTACAGCGCGGCCGTACTCCAGGGCATGTCCCAGCAGGCCAGGGACGGCGCGGACCGTACGACGCTGGAGCGGGTGGCGGAGCTGGCGATGGCCGCCTGGCCCACCGGGCGGAGCGACGGGGAAGAGGGGTAGGCGAGAGGCGCAGAGGGCTCACGGGGTTTTGGAACACCCGCGGGCCGCGGCGCCGGGACAGGACCCTCAACCTGTCCGGCACCGCAGCCCGGAGCTTCATCGGCCGGCCCGGCGGCGGAATGCGCCCCACGTGCGGCAGGAACACACACCCGCCCAGAGGCCGGTCGACCGGAGGCCGTCGCGCAGTCAGGGCAGAGAGCGCTCGGGCCTCTATCCGCCCTCCTGTGCGGGGAGAGCGGAGGTACTGGAGGTTCTCGACGTCTTGGTGCCGGTACCGCGGTGCCCGGAGGCGGCCCTGTGCGGGTGCGGTACCAACTCATTGTGGACTAGACCATTTAGATCTGTCCATGCCCTTGCGGGAGCAACACCCCCACCGTACGCCGGTAGGCTCCAGGGCGTGCCCTCCATGAACGATCTCGTACGCCAGCACACCGCCCTCAGCGACTCCGACCTGGAATGGCTGCACCTGCTGGTGTCGGAGTGGCAACTGCTCTCCGACCTCTCCTTCGCCGATCTCGTCCTGTGGGTCCCCACCCTCGACGGCACCCGATACGTCTCCGTCGCCCAGATGCGGCCCAACACCGGACCGACCTCCTATCAGGACGACATGGTCGGCCATCTCGTTCCGCGTGGCCGCCGTCCGATGCTCGACTCCGCCCTGGACGAGGGGCGGATCGTCCGCGAGGGCGACCCCGAGTGGCGCGAGGAGGTGCCGGTACGGGTCGAGTCGATCCCGGTGCGCCGGGAGGGCCGGGTGCTGGGCGTGATCGCCCGGAACACCAACCTGCTGACCGTACGGACGCCGAGCCGGCTGGAGCTCACCTACCTCCAGAGCGCCTCCGACCTCGCCCAGATGATCGCTGCAGGAGCCTTTCCCTTCCCCGGGCAGCAGGTCGACATGGACGCCTCGCCGCGCGCCGGCGACGGGCTGATCCGGCTCGACGCGGACGGCGTCGTCCAGTACGCCAGCCCGAACGCGCTGTCCGCCTACCACCGCCTGGGCCTCGCCGCCGACCTCGTCGGCCACCACCTGGGCCAGGCCACCGCCGAACTCGCGCCCGCCCGCGGCCCGGTCGACGAGGCGCTGGTGAAGCTGGCCAGCGGCTGGGCGCCACGGGAGTTCGAGGTCGAGGGGGAGGACGGGGTGATCCAGCTGCGCGCCATCCCGCTCAAGCCCAAGGGCACGCACATCGGTTCGCTGGTCCTGCTGCGCGACGTCACCGAACTCCGGCGCCGGGAGCGGGAACTGATCACCAAGGACGCCACCATCCGGGAGATCCACCACCGGGTGAAGAACAACCTGCAGACCGTGGCCGCGCTGCTGCGGCTGCAGTCCCGCCGGATGGATTCCGAACAGGGGCGCGAGGCGCTCAACGAGGCGGTGCGCAGGGTCGGTTCGATCGCGATCGTCCACGAGACGCTGTCCCAGAACCTCGACGAGCGGGTGGAGTTCGACGAGATCGCGGACCGGGTGCTGGCGATGGTCGCGGAGATCGCGCCGGGCGCGGTCACCACGCGCCGCACCGGCCGCTTCGGCATACTCGACGCCGAGGTCGCCACCCCGCTCTCCATGGTCCTCACGGAGGTCCTGCAGAACGCCCTCGAACACGCCTTCGTTCCCGGCGATCAGGGGACCGTCGAGGTCGGCGCGGTCCGCGGCGGCAGCCGTACGGAGCCCCGCCTGCTGGTCACCGTCCAGGACAACGGCCGCGGCCTGCCGGACGGGTTCGACCCGCACCGGGCCGGCAACCTCGGCCTGCAGATCGTACGCACGCTGGTGGAGGGCGAGTTGGGCGGAAAGTTCGACATGGTGCCCGGCGCCGACCGGGGTACTCAGGTGATTCTCGACGTTCCCGTACGAGCGGAGAAGCACTGATGACGGAGACGCTCATCAAGTGAGCGGTAACCGGGTGGAATTCGGAGCGGAATACGGAAGGGAAGCCCGCACCGAGTACCCGCGTCGCTGAACTGCCGTACAGCAGATCGAGGTAACGGAAGAGTGACGGCAATGGCGGCGAATGGACAACGGTGTCGCGCGTGCTGTGAATCGCCCGGGGAGAGTGGGTCGCGGCGCGGGGGTTGGGACGCGGCAGGTCCGGACCTTTGACGGCGGGCCTCCAGGGCCACCACCCGGGGCGAACAGCAGTAAGCCCCGGACCCATCTGGTCCGGGGCTCAAAGCTCACATTGCGTGGGGGGCTCCCAGGCACTCGCGGTGCTGGGGGAGCATCGGGGGTACTGCGCGCTGCGGCTCGGGGGCCACGGGGGGCGTCTGCGGTCAGGCGCTGGCGTTGCGCGCCCGGTTGCGAGCTGCACGGCGCTTCATGGCGCGGCGCTCGTCCTCGCTGAGGCCACCCCAGACACCGGAGTCCTGGCCGGACTCCAGCGCCCACTGCAGGCACTGCTCCATGACGGGGCAGCGGCGGCAGACGGCCTTGGCTTCCTCGATCTGCAGCAGCGCAGGACCGGTGTTGCCGATGGGGAAGAAGAGCTCGGGGTCTTCCTCGCGGCAAACGGCGCGGTGACGCCAGTCCATGGCTGCTCCATCTCCTCGTGTGACGGGATCGTTGCTTGTGAATGTGAACGCTTTCACGAATCCCTCCACAAGGGAAGGGCCGAACCCCAGTTGAGAACTGGTGCGGTCCTGAAGAATGAGGAGGAGGATTCGGGCTCTCAAGGGGGCCGGAAGAAACGGCCGTCCCGATCGCCATGAAGAGACTCGCAAACCTCGGCTGCGGATACAACCCCTTCCGGAAACTTTTTTTTGATTCCTTGGTGTCGCCTAGGTCACAGCCGTACTTCTAGGGGGTGGAAGTCAGCCTAAACGTTCGACTGAAAGGACTTTAGGCCCTACTGCTCACACAATCACACGCAGTGCACGGCGAACGCCTGTGAACGTCACGCTCGTACGGACCCCCAGGTGGTCACCGTCCATCTGGAAGGGCAGTGGCGCCTGCGAATGCAAGGTGAAGTCCGTCAAGTCATGGAGCGAGACCACGTGCTTGCCACGGGGGCCGCGCTCCGGTGTTGACGCCAGCAGCTGGGTTGCGTAGCGCGTCACCGCGGACGCGGACAGTTTCGACAGGGCGAAGACGTCCAGGGCCGTGTCGAAGGACGCCGCGGGCGCCGGGTAGACCGGGCGATTGCCCAGGTAGGTCCAGGGGGCGGTGTTGCAGATTATCGACATGACCAGGTGCTCCACCGGGTCCTCGCCCGGCCGCTCCAGGGTGATCGTGCCGTGCCGGCGGTTCGGCTCGCCGACGTACTGCCGCAGCACCTGCCGCATGTAGAGCGAGTGCGTCGAACGCTTGCCGCGCTCCCGCAGCTGTTCGACCCGGCCGACCACGCCCGCGTCGAAGCCGAAGCCCGCGCAGAAGGTGAACCAGCGGGCTGGTACGCCCTCGTCCTCGGTGCCCGGGGTGCCGGCGGCCAGGCCCAGGCCGACCGTGCGCTCGCTGCCGTCACGCAGCGCGTCCAGGAGGGCACCGGTCGCCTCGACGACGTCGTTGGGCAGGCCGAGGGCCCGGGCGAAGACGTTGGTGGAGCCGCCGGGGACGACGGCGAGGCGGGGGAGGGCGTCCGGGGCGGGGCCGTGCGTCAGCAGACCGTTGACGACCTCGTTCACCGTGCCGTCCCCGCCGAGGGCCACGACCAGCTCGATCTGGCCGCCCTCGGCGGCCTGCCGGGCCAGGTCGCGGGCGTGGCCCCGGTACCGCGTCTCGGCGAGCTCCAGCTTGAGGTCGCTGGCCAGTGCGTGGGTGAGGACGTCACGCGTACGCGCACTGGTGGTGGTAGCTGCGGGATTGACCACGAGAAGTGCACGCATGTGGAGCAGGGTACCTACCTGCCGGTACCCGACCCACTCCCTGCCCACCGTCAGCCGGGCACCCCGGGGCTACCCTGCTGGGGTGAGCAGTCAGCAGAAACGGCCCGCGGCCGAGACGGCCAAGCCCTCCCGGCCGGCCGGGGCGACGCGGCGCAGCAAGCCGGACGGGGACGACGTACGGACCGGAGACGGCAGCGCGCAGGACGGGTCGCGCGGCGGGGCCACGAAGGGCGCCACGTCCGCCAAGGGCACCCGGACGGCCGCGTCCGCCAAGGGCACCCGGTCCGGCAAGGACCGCAAGCAGGCGGCCGGGTCCGCCAAGGCCGCCGACGCCGCTCCGGGGCCGAGCGGACCGCGCCCGGCCCGGATCGGCGCCGCCGCGGCGCTCACCGCCGTGGAAGGCGCCGCGCTGGCCGCCCTCGGCGTCTACCTGCTCGTCATGGGCCTGGCCGGGTCGCCCGACAGCCCCCGGCAGGCGGAGATGGGCGGCCTGACCGTGCTGGCGCTGGCGGCGCTGCCGCTGGTCGCGGCGCGCGGGCTGTGGCTGCGCCGCCGCTGGAGCCGCGGCCCCTCGCTGATCACCCAGATCGTGGCGTTCCCGGTGGCCTGGACACTGGTCAACGGCGGCGGCGCGCTGATCGCGGCCGGTATCGCCCTGGCGGTGGCCGCCATCGCGGTGCTCGCCCTGCTGGTGAACCCGACGGCCACGGAGGCGCTGGGAATCGCGCCGAGGGATTGAGCCATGCGGGTACCGCCGCGCGACGCGTGGGGGAAAGAGCCGCGCGGGGAGGAAGCGTGCGGCTCGTACGGGGCCGGCCGCCGGTGAGCCCTGTGCGGGCGGCGGCGGGCGGTCTGCTGAACGCCTGACGGCTCAGGCGCTTACGGCAGCGTGTGCTGCGGCTGCCGTACGGCGCCCCGGGCTCCTGTGATGAGACCGGGGCGGTGGCCGACGGCGGGCGTTGCGGTCACTCCTCCACGAGGAGCTTGTCGCGGAGCTGGGCCAGGGTGCGGGCCAGCAGCCGGGAGACGTGCATCTGCGAGATGCCGACCTCCTGGGCGATCTGCGACTGGGTCATGTTGCCGAAGAAGCGCAGCAGCAGGATCTTCTTCTCGCGCGGCGGCAGGTCCTCCAGCAGCGGTTTGAGCGATTCGCGGTACTCCACGCCCTCCAGTGCCTCGTCCTCGGCGCCCAGGGTGTCGGCGACGGCGGGAGACTCGTCGTCGGTGTCCGGGACGTCCAGGGACAGGGTGCTGTAGGCGTTCGCCGATTCCAGGCCCTCCAGGACCTCTTCCTCGGAGATCGAGAGGTGCTCGGCCAGCTCGTGGACGGTGGGGGCGCGCCCGTGCCGCTGGGAGAGCTCGGCGGTCGCGGTGGTCAGCGACAGCCGCAGCTCCTGGAGGCGGCGGGGCACGCGGACCGCCCAGCCCTTGTCGCGGAAGTGCCGCTTGATCTCGCCGACGACGGTGGGGGTGGCGTACGTGGAGAACTCCACGCCCCGGTCCGGGTCGAAGCGGTCCACGGACTTGATCAGGCCGATGGTGGCGACCTGGGTCAGGTCGTCCAGCGGCTCGCCGCGGTTGCGGAAGCGCCGGGCCAGGTGCTCGACGAGCGGCAGGTGCATGCGCACGAGCGCGTTGCGCAGTTCGGCGCGCTCCGCCGAGCCGTCGGGCAGCTTGCGCAGCTCGTAGAACATCGCCCGCGCACCGCTCCGGTCATGGGGGTCGTGAGGGTCATGAGGGTGGTGCGGGGTGTGCGGATCGCGCTCGTTCCGCCTGTGCTCGCTCTGGTCCATGTGGTCCGCCCGCTCTGCCTGCTCCGCCGCGTCCAACCGGCCGCCGTGGTCATCCGCGCCCACCGGTTGCGGCCGGGCATGCTGCTCGGGGATGGCCACACCGGGCGCCATCCGCGTGCCGCGTTCAAGATCCTTCACGGGGCCCCCTGTTCGGTCATGACGGTCCGGGACCGGCGCCGCGCTCCTTGTACAGGCTGATCGTGACCGTACGGTCCGCCGCGACGGTGGAGTCGACCTTGCCGGCCAGCGCGGAGAGCACCGTCCAGGCGAAGGTGTCGCGCTCGGGGGCGCGGCCGTCGGTCGTCGGGGCCGACACGGTCACCTGCAGCGCGTCGTCGATCAGGCGGAAGACGCAGCTCAGTACGCTGCCCGGCACGGCCTGTTGCAGAAGAATCGCGCACGCCTCGTCCACGGCGATGCGCAGATCCTCGATCTCGTCGAGGGTGAAGTCCAAGCGGGCTGCGAGTCCGGCCGTGGCCGTACGCAGCACCGACAGGTAGGCACCCGCAGCGGGCAGCCGGACTTCCACGAAGTCCTGGGTCCCGGGCTCGCCTGCGATCTGGGACACCCTCACCTCCAAGGTGACACAAGCTGGTTGAGCTGATATTCGCGCCGGTCGCGGCCCCTCTTGTGACAACGAGAGGAGAACGATCCGGCGCGGCACATGGTTCGCCTGCGACGCTATCGCGATCTGCGGGGCGATGTCGCCCGGAAGAGGCAGCGCCGGCCTCCGGTACGACGGTGGGTCTCGCAGCGTCCCGCAGTCCTACGACTGTCACTCATTGTAAGCCTACGGGTACGGACAGTGGCTAGGGGTCTGCACTGCCAAATCGAAGCTGATTACGCAGCGTTGACGTTCGAGGCGCCCGCGAGGTTGTGCAGTGCATCTCCAGTGAGCCGGAAGACGGTCCATTCGTCCATGGGTTCCGCGCCGATCGACCGGTAAAAACCGATGGACGGTTCGTTCCAATCCAGGACTGACCACTCGAAACGCTCGTAGCCGCGGGCCACGCATATCTCCGCGAGGGCGGACAGCAGCGCCTTGCCGTGGCCCGCGCCGCGGGCCTCCGGGCGGACGAAGAGATCCTCCAGATAGACACCGTGCGTGCCCGTCCACGTCGAGAAGTTGCGGAACCACAGAGCGAAGCCGACGGGGCCCTCCGCGTCCTCGGCGATGAGCGCGAAGGCGGCCGGGTGCTCGCCGAAGAGGGCCTCGCGCAGCTGCGCCTCGGTGGCCCGCGCGGCGTCCCGGGCCCGTTCGTACGCGGCCAGCTCGCGGATCATCGTGTGGAGGACGGGTACGTCGTCGACCGTCGCGGTGCGGATCATGCCTGAAGGCTAGCGGGCGGCACCGACATCCGGCCCGCGGGTCCGGGAAACCGCGCCCGCCCGGTCCGGGCGGGCGCGGCGCTCGTCAGACGAGCGTCTGGTCGACGAAGCACCAGCGCCAGGACTCGCCCGGCTCGTACGACCGCATCACCGCGTGGCCGGTCGCCTCGAAGTGGCCCGTCGCGTGCCGGTGGGGCGAGGAGTCGCAGCAGCCGACGTGCCCGCACACCAGGCACAGCCGCAGCTGTACGGGGTGGCTGCCGACGGCTTCGCACTCGGGGCAGGTGGCACTCAGCGCGGCGGGCTCGGGGCGCGGCAGTCCGGGAACGTGCGGGCACTCGCTCATGATTGCCAGGTTAGATCGCCGGAGCGGGCGCGGCACGGGCGGCCGCCGCGGTGACCGGGGCGGCGTGGGCCGGCCCGGAGGGACGGGACAGGACGGGCGAGGCCGATGGACGTGATGCCACTACTGCTGCTGGCCGCGGGGAGCGCGGCGGTCGCCGGGGCCGCCCGGCGCACCCCCGTGCCCGGGCCGCTGCTGCTGGTCGCCGCCGGGCTGGCCGCCTCGTACATCCCCGGCGTACCGGACTACACGCTCGATCCGCACATCGTGCTGCCGCTGCTGCTGCCCCCGCTGCTGCACACCGCGGCACTGGAGAGCTCGTACCTGGACCTGCGGGCCAACCTGCGGCCGGTGGCGCTGCTGTCGGTCGGCTACGTGCTCTTCGCGACGGTCGTCGTCGGGTACGTCGCGTACCTGATGATCCCGGACCTGCCGCTGCCGGCGGCGCTCGTCCTGGGCGCGGTGGTCGCGCCGCCGGACGCGGTGGCCGCCACCGCCATCGCCCGCCGGCTGGGCCTGCCGAGCCGGATCACGACGATCCTCCAGGGCGAGTCGCTGGTCAACGACGCCACCGCGATCACCGCGTACAAGGTGGCGGTGGCCGCGGCGGCCGGGGTGGGCGCCACCTGGACCGGCGGCATCCGGGAGTTCGCGGTCGCGGCGGTGGGCGGGGCCGGGGCCGGGGTGGTGCTGATGATCCCGCTGCACTGGCTGCGCTGCCGGCTGCGGGACGCGCCGCTGCTGGAGAACACCCTGTCGCTGCTCATCCCGTTCGTGGCGTACCAGGTCGCCGAGGAGTTCGGGGCGTCCGGTGTGCTGGCGGTCGTGGTGGTCGGGCTCTACCTCGGGCACCGGTCCTGGCAGGTCGACTTCGAGACGCGGCTCCAGGAGGAGGCCGTGTGGAAGATGGTCTCCTTCGTGCTGGAGTCGTCGGTGTTCGCGCTGATCGGCCTGCAACTGCCGGTGGTGCTGCGCGGGCTGGGCGAGTTCAGCGGCGGGCAGGCCGCCTGGTACGCGGTCGTGGTGTTCGCGGTGGTGGTGCTCGCGCGCTTCGTGTGGGTGTTCCCCGCGACGTTCGTGCCGCGGGTGCTGTCGGAGCGCATCCGCGCGCGGGAGCCCGGTACGAACTGGAAGGCGCCGGTGATCGTCGGATGGGCCGGCATGCGCGGTGTGGTGTCGCTGGCCATCGCCTTCTCGGTGCCGGTGACCGTCCAGGGCTCCGACGAGGGGTTCCCGGCGCGCAACCTGGTGCTCTTCCTGACCTTCACGACGGTCATCGGCACGCTCGTGATCCAGGGCTTGACGCTGCCGCCGCTGATCCGCGCGCTGCGGCTGCCGCAGCGGGACGTACGGGCCGAGACCCTCGCCGAGGCGCAGGCGCAGAACGAGGCGTCGCGGGCGGCTGAGCGGCGGCTCGCCGAGTTGCTGGAGGACGAGCGGAACGCGCTGCCGGGGCCGCTGGCCGACCGGCTGCGCACGGTCCTGGAGCGGCGGCGCAACGCGGTCTGGGAGCGGCTGGGGACGGTCAACGAGGTGACGGGGGAGTCGGCGGACGACACCTACCGGCGGCTGGCGCGGGAAATGATCGACGCGGAGCGGAAGGTCTTCGTCGCCATGCGGGACGAGCGGCGGATCGACGACGAGATGATGCGGGTGCTGCTGAAGCGGCTGGACCTGGAGGAGGCGGCGGCGTACCGGGAAGGAGCCGACTGAGGGGCGGCGGGCCGGCCCGCCGCTGCGAGGGCGCGTCGGTGGTGACGGCACCGTCCTGT
Organism: Streptomyces sp. NPDC018019; assembly: GCF_044327805.1. Taxonomy (NCBI): domain Bacteria; kingdom Bacillati; phylum Actinomycetota; class Actinomycetes; order Kitasatosporales; family Streptomycetaceae; genus Streptomyces; species Streptomyces sp. NPDC018019. The sequence goes on from NZ_JBIRGD010000009.1 coordinate 190,706, forward strand.
CAGGGCGCGCCCGTGATCACGGCGGTGACCGTGGTGCCGGGGGTGAACGCGCCTTCCTCGGCCAGCGTGGTCAGGCCCAGGAGGAGCTTGGCCACGTAGAGGCGTTCCACGGGGACGCCGTGACGGGCCTCGAAGTCGTTTGCGAATGCGTCGAGTTCGGGGGTGCGCCGGGCGTACCCGCCGCAGTGGAAGCGGGGGTCCAGGTCCCACGTACCGCGCCGGCCGCCGAAGGCCGCGTGCTGGAGGCGTTCGGTGTCCGCGGCGAGGAAGTGCGGGGTGCCGCCCTTGAGGACGGGGATGCCGAGGGCGCGCTGGTCCGGTGCCAGGCCCGCGGCCAGGCCGGCCAGGGTGCCGCCGGTGCCGCAGGCGACGGCGGCCACGTCGGTCTCGCCGCGCAGTTCCCGGCCCAGTGCCGTACAGCCCTGGACGGCGAGTGCGTTGCTGCCGCCCTCCGGGACGGCGTAGTGCGGGCCGAAACGTTCGCGGAGCGCCGCGGCGACGTCCGGGTCGGTCTTGCGGCGGTACGTGGTGCGGTCGATGAAGTGCAGCCGCATGCCGTCGGCGGCGCAGCGCGCCAGGGACGGGTTCAGCGGCCGGTCCGCCAGCTCGGCGCCCCGTATGACGCCGACCGTCGCGAAGCCCAGCAGGCGGCCGGCCGCGGCGGTGGCCCGCAGGTGGTTGGAGTAGGCGCCGCCGAACGTGAGCAGTGTGTGGTCCCCGGCCTCGGCGGCTGCCCGCAGGTTCAGCTCCAGCTTGCGCCACTTGTTGCCGGGCAGTTCGGGATGTATCAGGTCGTCCCGCTTGAGGAGCAGCCGCACACCGCGGCGCGCGAACCGTTCGTCCTCGATGTGCTGGAGGGGGGACGGCAGACGCGGCCGCAGTGCGGCGAGGCCGGGGGCGGGCGAGGTCACACGGCCATTGTCGCGTGACGCCGGGGTTACTTCAGCCGGGCGCCGACGCGGGCGCGCATGTCCTTCATCGTGAAGCCCTTGGGGTCTATCTTGTCGGCCCGCCATTCCAGGTGGCCGATGACCGAGTACTCGTTCCAGCCATGGACCCGGCACAGCGCGGCCGCGGCCTTCTCGACGGCCAGCAGCTGGGCCTCCGGCCAGGGGTCCTTGCCGTCGCCCAGGTTCTCGCACTCGAAGCCGTAGAAGTGGACGTTGCCGTCGGCGTTGTACTGGTTGGTGGGGGGCAGCTGCTTCTTCTCGGCGATCACGGCGCGCAGCACGTCACGGTCGCCGCTGCCCGCGTGGTTGGCGCGCCCGCAGCCGACCAGGTGGACCCGGCCGTCCTTGGTGATCACGCCGTGGCACAGCGGGCCGGGCAGCGCCGAGGTGCCGTCGTAACACAGGCGTACGGTGCTCTCGGTCCCGGACGTGACGGTGTGGTGGATCACCACGCCGTGCACCGGGCCCCAGTCGCCGTGGCCGTTGCGGTTGTGCGTACGCCATTCGCCGACCTCGACGACCTCCAGACCCTCGTCTCTGAGGGCCTTGAGGAAGGTGTTCGCGGACATGGGTGGGGCCATGGCCGACTCCGTTCGGTGCGCGGCGGCCGCCGACCGCGCACCGCCTCATAAAACGCTTGTACTGGAACGTCAGGTCGCGGACCAGCCGTTCGTCGTGTGTACGAGCGGTTGAGCGAGCGGTTTCAGCCGCTTTCCACTGCTTTGGGCGGTGGGGAGGGCCGCTTTCAGCCGCGCAGGAAGCCGTCGCCGTGGGTGGCGATATGGGCTTCCAGCGCGCTGAGCGCCTCCTGGGTGGCTTGCGGTGTGCCGCTGCCACGGCGCTCGGCGTAGTAGGCCGCGCCCAGCTTCTTCAGCAGGTCGTTGCCCGCCCGCTGCTGCTGGACCTCGTCGACCTTCTGCTTGCCCTGGTTCAGCGCGCTCTGTGCCTGCTCCTTGGCGCGGTCGAGAAAGCCTGCCATTGCTGCCTCCGTGGGGTCGGGGGAGGGGCGTACGGCCCGCCGTGTCACGGTGCCGTACCCGATCAACGCACCGGACGTTACCCGCGTTCCCGTGCCAGGCTGGGGACATGTGCACGGACGGGGGCGGCGGCGTGCGCCGCGGCGCGGACGGGGCGCGCGGCGGCTACCGGGAGCGGCCCGCGCGGCTGTCCGGCGCGGTCGTCTGGACGAAGCGGGCGCCGGACGGCGTGCCCGAGGTGCCGCAGCGGGTGCTGCCCGACGGCTGTACGGACCTGCTGTGGATGGACGGCCGGCTGATCGTGGCCGGCCCGGACACCAGCGCCCACCTCCCCACCGTCCGGCCCGGCTCGGTCGTCGTCGGACTGCGCTTCGCGCCTGGTCAGGGGCCCGCCGTCGTGGGCGTGCCGGCGCATGTGCTGCGGGATCGGCGGGTGCCGCTGGAGGAGCTGTGGCCCCGGGAGCGGGTGGCGCGGCTGGCCGGCACGCTGGCCGGGACCGAATCACCCGGACGGGTGCTGGAGGGGATCGCCGTTGACCGGCTGCGGGCGGCGGACGACCCGCCCGACCCGGCGCGCGGGGTGATCGCCGCCGCGCTCGGCCGCGGGCGGTCCGTCGCGGAGGTCGCCCGGACCGTCGGCATCGGCGAGCGGCAGCTGCACCGCCGGTGCCTGACGGCGTTCGGGTACGGCCCCAAGACGCTGGCCCGGGTGCTGCGCCTCGTGCGCGCGCTGGAGCTGGCCCGCGGCGGCCTGCCGTACGCGGACGTGGCGGCCCGTGCCGGGTACGCGGACCAGGCGCACCTGGCACGTGAGGTGAAGGCGCTGGCAGGGGTCCCGCTGGGGGTGGTGGTGGCCTCGGGTTAGCGTGTCCGTCATGGACTACCAGGCCGTTCTTGAGGAGGTAGCGGCCTTTGCGAGGCCGTATGTCGGACATGGGCAGGTTGCCGATTACATACCGGCGCTGGAAAAGGTGCCGATGGACCGCTTCGGCATAGCGCTGGCCGACATCAACGGCGAGGTGTACGGGGTGGGGGACTGGGAGGTCCCGTTCTCCGTGCAGTCCATATCGAAGACGTTCTCGCTGGCGCTGGTCATGGCCAACGACAACGACGACATCTGGAAGCGGGTCGGCCGCGAGCCGTCGGGCACGCCGTTCAATTCGCTCGTGCAACTGGAGTGGGAGAACGGCATACCGCGCAACCCCTTCATCAACGCGGGCGCGCTGGTCGTCACCGACCGCCTCCAGACGCTCACCGGTGACGCCAGCACCACGATGCTGCACTTCCTGCGTGCGGAGAGCGGCAACCCGGACCTCGCCTTCGACCAGGCGGTGGCCGACTCCGAAGCCGACCACGGCGACCGCAACGCGGCGCTCGCGCACTTCATGGCCAGCTTCGGCAACCTGGAGAACCCGGTCCCCAGCGTCATCGAGCACTACTTCTGGCAGTGCTCGATCGAGATGAGCTGCCGCGACCTGGCGGCGGCCGGCGGGTTCCTGGCCCGCCACGGGCTGCGCGCGGACGGCAGCCGCCTGCTGGAGGCCCGCGAGGCCAAGCGGATCAACGCGGTGATGCTGACCTGCGGCACCTACGACGCCGCCGGGGAGTTCGCCTACCGGGTCGGGCTGCCCGCCAAGAGCGGCGTCGGCGGCGGCATCGTCGCGGTCGTACCGGGGCGCTGCACGCTGTGCGTGTGGAGCCCGGGGCTGGACAGCCGGGGCAATTCGGTGGCCGGGGCGGCGGCGCTGGACCACTTCACGACGCTGACCGGCTGGTCGGTCTTCTGAGCGCCCCGTAGCACCTACGCCAGGGGCGCGAACAGGTCCACCCCCTGCCCGTCCGGGTCCTGGACCACCGCGTACCGCTGCCCCCAGGGCGCGTCCCAGGGCGCCTTCTCCCCGGTGTACCCGGCGGCGACCAGGTCCGCGTAGACCGTGTCGACCTCCGCCGGGTCCGCGCACACGAAGGCCAGGCCGGTCGCGGTGCCACCGGCCGGCGGCGTCCACGCGGGGTCGATGGAGCGCAGGGTCTCGTACGTGTCCCACATCAGGCGCAGCCCGCCGGGCAGGGTCGCCTCGGCGTGCGGGGCGGTGTCGGCCTCGGCCGGGACCGCCAGGCCCAGGCGGCGGTAGAAGGCGAGCGAGGCCGCCATGTCGGCGACGGCCATGCCGATCGCGGCGAGGTGCGGGGTCGTGGTGGGGCGTGTTCCGTTGCTCATGGGGTGAGCGTAGGAAGCGCGGCCGGGCCGGGTCTTGAACGAATCGGACGCGGCGGCCCAGGCGCGCCCGCATCGGGTCTCCGGAGGCCCGCCTCGGAGGAGGCACGCCCCAGGCCCGCCTCGGTAGAAGGCACGCCCCGGGCCCCGCCTCGGAGGAGGCACGCCCCGGGCCCCGCCTCACGGGCAGCGGATGACCTGCCCCGCGTACGACAGGTTGCCGCCGAAGCCGAAGAGCAGGACGGGGGCGCCGGACGGGATCTCCCGCCGTTCCACCAGCTTGGACAGGGCCAGCGGTACGGAGGCGGCCGAGGTGTTGCCGGACTCGACGACATCGCGCGCGATCACCGCGTTGACCGCGCCGATGCGCTCCGCGAGCGGCTCTATCAGCCGCAGGTTGGCCTGGTGCAGCACGACCCCGGCCAGGTCCGCCGGCTGGATGCCGGAGCGCTCGCACACCTGGCGGGCGATGGACGGCAGCCGGGTGGTGGCCCAGCGGTAGACGGCCTGGCCCTGCTGGGAGAAGCGGGCCGGGCTGCCCTCGATGCGTACGGCGTCGCCCATCTCCGGGACCGAGCCCCACAGCACCGGGCCGATCTCCGGTTCCGGGGCGGCGGTGACGACCGCGGCGCCCGCCCCGTCCCCGACGAGCACGCAGGTCGAGCGGTCCGTCCAGTCCACCACGTCGGTGAACTTCTCGGCGCCCACGACCAGCGCGTTGACGGCGGACCCGGCCCGGATGGCGTGGTCGGCGGTGGCCAGGGCGTGGGTGAAGCCCGCGCAGACGACGTTGATGTCCATGGCGGCGGGGGCCGGCAGGCCGAGCCGGGCGGCGACCCGGGCGGCGGTGTTGGGGCTGCGGTCGACGGCCGTGCAGGTGGCCACCAGGACGAGGTCGATGTCCTGGGCCGCCAGGCCGCTCGCGGCCAGCGCCTTGGCCGCCGCGGCGGCGGCCATCGCGTCCACGGTCTCGTCGGGGGCCGCGATGTGCCGGGTGCGGATGCCTACGCGGCTGCTGATCCATGCGTCGTCGGTGTCGACGATCTTCGCGAGGTCGTCGTTGGTGAGCACCTCGGAGGGCTGGTAGTGGCCGAGGGCCAGGACACGTGCGCCCGTCATGGGTTCCCCTGTGCGTGTGCGGACGGTATCCGTTCAGTGTTGGGCGTGCGGCTCCAGGGGACGGTGCGCGATACGCCAATTCTCGGGGGCCACTTCTGGAGGGAACGTCATGTACCGCCCGGTGCCGGTGCTTCCGGCGGCCCCGGCACGGCGATGTGACCCCGGCCACGGCACCGGCCCGGCACCGACGGCGGATCGTCGTCGGTACCGGGCCGGCCGGCGGCGCCCGCCGCTCAGGCGAGCGGCTTGAAGCGGCGCAGCCGGAGGCTGTTGGCCACCACGAAGACCGAGGAGAAGGCCATCGCGGCCCCCGCGATCATGGGGTTGAGCAGCCCGGCCGCGGCCAGCGGCAGCGCGGCGACGTTGTAGCCGAAGGCCCAGAAGAGGTTGGCCTTGATCGTGCCGAGGGTGCGGCGGGCCAGGCGGATGGCGTCCGCGGCGGCGCGCAGGTCGCCCCGTACCAGCGTCAGGTCACCGGCCTCGATGGCGGCGTCCGTGCCGGTGCCCATCGCCAGTCCCAGGTCGGCCTGGGCCAGCGCCGCCGCGTCGTTGACGCCGTCGCCGACCATGGCCACCGACTTCCCCTCCGCCTGGAGGGCCTTGACCACCGAGACCTTGTCCTCGGGCAGCACGTCGGCGACGACGTGCTCCGCGTCGATGCCGACCTCGGCGGCCACCGAGCGGGCGACGGCCGCGTTGTCGCCGGTGAGCAGGACCGGGGTGAGGCCGAGGGCGCGCAGCCGGCGGACCGCCTCGGCGCTGGTGGGCTTGACCGCGTCGGCGACGACGAGGACGGCGCGCGCCTCGCCGTCCCAGGCGACGGCGACGGCGGTGTGGCCGGCCTCCTCGGCGGCGGCCTTGGCGTCCGCGAGCGCGGCGGGCAGCTCGATGGCCCAGTCGGTGAGGAGCGAGGTACGGCCGACGAGGACGGCGTGGCCCTCCACGACACCCTGGACGCCGCGGCCGGGCACGTTGGCGAAGTCCTCGGGGGCGGGCGGCTCACCGGTGCGCTCGGCCGCCGCACCGGCGACGGCACGGGCGATCGGGTGTTCCGAGGAGTGCTCCAGGGCCCCGGCCAGGCGCAGCGCCTCGGCCTCGGACACGCCGTCGGCGAGGTGGACGGCGGTGAGCGCCATCGCGCCGGTGGTGACCGTGCCGGTCTTGTCCAGGACGACGGTGTCCACGCGGCGGGTGGACTCCAGCACCTCCGGCCCCTTGATCAGGATGCCCAGCTGGGCGCCGCGGCCGGTGCCGACCATGAGCGCGGTCGGGGTGGCCAGGCCCAGCGCGCACGGGCAGGCGATGATCAGGACGGCGACCGCGGCGGTGAACGCGGCGACCGCGCCCTCGCCCGTACCGAGCCAGTAGCCCAGCGTGCCGACGGCCAGCGCGATGACCACCGGGACGAAGACGGCGGAGATCCGGTCGGCCAGGCGCTGGGCGGCGGCCTTGCCGTTCTGCGCGTCCTCCACCAGCCGCGCCATGCGGGCCAGCTGGGTGTCCGCGCCGATCCGGGTCGCCTCGACGACGATCCGGCCGCCCGCGTTGACGGTGGCGCCGGTGACCCGGTCGCCGGGGGCGACCTCGACGGGCACCGACTCGCCGGTGAGCATCGAGGCGTCGACGGCGGAGGAGCCGTCCACGACCGTGCCGTCGGTGGCGATCTTCTCGCCGGGACGGACCACGAAGCGGTCGCCCACCGCCAGTTCGCCGACCGGCACGCGGACCTCGCGCCCGTCCCGCAGCACCGCGACGTCCTTGGCGCCCAGCTCCAGCAGCGCCTTCAGCGCGGCCCCGGCCCGGCGCTTGGAGCGGGCCTCGAAGTAGCGTCCGGCCAGGATGAAGGCGGTGACGCCGGCCGCGGCCTCCAGGTAGATGTTGCCGCTGCCCTCGCTGCGCGCGATGGTCAGCTCGAACGGGTGGGTCATCCCGGGCATCCCGGCGTCGCCGAGGAACAGCGCCCACAGGGACCAGCCGAGCGCGGCCAGCGTGCCCATGGAGATCAGGGTGTCCATGGTGGCGGTGCCGTGCCGCAGATTGGTCCAGGCGGCCTTGTGGAACGGCCAGGCGCCGTACGCCACGACCGGCGCCGCCAGCGTCAGCGACAGCCACTGCCAGTTGGTGAACTGGAGCGCCGGAACCATCGCCATCAGGATCACCGGTACGGCCAGGAGCACCGAGGTGGTCAGCCGCTGCCGCAGCGGGGCGAGCGGGTCGGTGTCCGGCGCCGTGCCGGGGCCCGCGCCCGGCGCCGCGGCCCGGCCGGGCTCCGGCGGTGGCGGGGCGGCGGCCGGGGGTTCCGGTACGGCGGCCGTGTAGCCGGTCTTCTCGACGGTGGCGATCAGGTCCGCGACGCCGACGCCGTCCTCGTACGTGACCTTCGCCTTCTCCGTCGCGTAGTTGACGGTGGCGGTGACGCCGTCCATCCGGTTGAGCTTCTTCTCGATACGGGCGGCGCAGGAGGCGCAGGTCATGCCGCCGATCTCCAGCTCGATGCGGCGCTCGTCGACGGTGGTGGTCATGGCTGCTCCTGCGGGGACGGGGCGGACGGGGCGGTGTGCGGGGGCCGGGCGGGCCCGGTGTGCCCGGTGGCTCCGGCGGACTGCGCGTGCCGGACGGCGGGGTGCGGCGCGGGGGCGTCCCGGTCGCCGCCGGTCGCGCGGCCGATCCCGAAGGCGGCGGCGAGGACGGCGAGAAGGAACAGCATGTAGCCGCCGAGCTTGACCGGTGCGGTCAGGTGCGTCATGGCGTACTCCTTCGGGAAGGGCGGGGCGGCGGCGGGCGCCGCCGTCGCCCATGACCCGAACGATATACCCCCCGGGGGTATTGCGCTACCCCCCCGGGGTATCCGGCGCCGCACGCGCCTCGTCCACGCCCGCCACCTCCCGCGTCGCGCCCGCCACCTCCCCCGCCACGTCCGCCTCCCCTCCGCTCGCCCGCAGCACCCGTCCGCCCAGGCGCCGCAGGTACTCCACCAGCTCCGCGGGTTCGTGCACCGTGAACTCGCACCCCAGCATCGCCAGCCGGTACGCCGTCCACTCCAAGGGGTCGGGCCGGGTGCGCAGGCGGCAGGACGCCGCGTCGAGCGGCTCCACCTCCGCCGCCGCGCGCCCCATCCGGGCGCCGACCTCGGCGGCGGGCGCGTACACCGTGGCCACGGCGGGGCGGCCGGGGGGTGCCAGACCCTGCATCCGCTCCCTGACGTACGCGGCGGCGTCCGCCGCGGGCAGCTCGCGCGGTGGTGTGCGTACCCCCGTGGGGTACGGCTCGCTCAGCCGGTCCACCCGGAAGATCCGCCAGTCCTCGCGCTCGTTGTCGTACGCCACCAGGTACCAGCGGCGCCCGGCCGCGACCAGCCGGTGCGGCTCGACCAGGCGCTTGGAGCGGGCGCCGGCGCCGGCCCGGTAGGAGAACCGCACCCGCTCCCGGTTGGCGATCGCGGCGGCCAGCACGGTCAGGTGGGCCGGGTCGACGGTCGGCCCGTCCCCGGAGGGCATCGGCACGGTGGCGGTGCCGAGCGTGCCCACCCGCCGCCGCAGCCGGGAGGGCAGCACCTGTTCCAGCTTGGCGAGGGCGCGGACGGACGCCTCCTCGATGCCGTCGACGGTGTGCCCGGCCGCCGAGCGCAGGCCGACGGCGATGGCCACCGCCTCCTCGTCGTCCAGGAGCAGAGGGGGCAGCGCGGTGCCGGCGGCGAGCCGGTAGCCGCCCTCCGCGCCCATCGTGGCGTGCACCGGGTAGCCGAGGCCGCGCAGCCGCTCGATGTCGCGGCGGATGGTGCGCGTGGTGACCCGCAGGCGGTCGGCGAGTTCGCTGCCGGGCCATTCGCGGGGTGTCTGAAGGAGGGACAGCAGGTTCAGCAGGCGTGCCGAGGTCTCACTCATGCCCTGCATGATGCGCGCAGATGTAGGACCGGACCTGTCCTCCATGGCCCTTAATGTCGAGGGTGCGGCAAGCCCCGGCGCCCGCCGCACCCGCAGTCCGCCGCCCGAGCCGGGACACCGGGACCGACATTCGCAGGCCGTTCAGGAGACAGCACCATGCCCACCCCGCCCACGACCGCACCCGGCGCGACGGCCGGCCGCAGACGCTGGATCGCGCTCGCCGTCGTCCTGACCGCCGCCTTCATGGACCTGGTGGACGCGACCATCGTCAACATCGCCATCCCGAGCATCCAGCGGGACACCGGCGCCTCGTTCGGCGCCATCCAGTGGATCACCGCGGGCTATGCGCTCGCCTTCGCCGTCGGCCTGATCACCGGTGGCCGGCTCGGCGACATCCACGGCCGCCGCCGGCTCTTCCTGCTCGGCATGGGCGGCTTCACCGCCGCCTCCGCGCTGTGCGGGATCGCCGCCGATCCGCGGATGCTGATCGCGGCCCGCGTCCTCCAGGGGGCGATGGCCGCGCTGATGGTGCCGCAGGTGCTGGCGATCATCCACGTGACCTTTCCGCCGCACGAACGCGGCAAGGTCTTCGGCATGTTCGGCGCCGTCATCGGCCTGGGCGCGGTGTGCGGTCCGCTGATCGGCGCGCTGCTGACGCAGTGGGACGTCCTCGGCCTCCAGTGGCGGCCGATCTTCCTGATCAACCTGCCGGTCGGCGTGGCCGGCATCCTCCTCGGCCGCCGCTTCATCACCGAGTCCCGCGCTCCCAAGGCGCTGCGCCTGGACCTGGTGGGCACGGTCCTGGCCGCGCTCGCCCTCCTGATGGTGCTCTACCCGCTCACCCAGGGCCGCGAGACGGGCTGGCCCGTCTGGGGCTTCGTGTCGATGGCCGCGAGCCCGCTCGTCCTCGCCGTCTTCGTGCGGTACGAGCGCGCCAAGGCCCGCAAGGACGGCTCGCCGCTCGTCGAGCTCTCCCTGTTCGGGCTGCGGACGTTCGCCGCGGGCACCGGTGTCCAGCTCACCTTCGGCGCGCTGTCCGGCCTCTTCTTCCTGGTCTGGACCCTGTGCATGCAACTCGGCCTGGGCTGGGGCCCGCTGCACGCCGGGCTGACCGGGGTCCCGTTCTCGCTCGCCTGCTCGGCGGCGGCCGGCGTCTCCGTACAGAAGCTGGTGCCGCGCTTCGGGCGCAAGGTGATGCAGGCGGGCGCGCTGGTCATGCTGGCCGGTGTGCTGCTCTACATAGCGGTGTGCGGGCGCTACGGCACGGAACTGACCTCCTGGCAGATGGTGCCCGCGATGCTGCTGATGGGCGGCGGCATGGGCCTGATCGTCGCCCCGATCACCGACGCGGCCATCTCCGAGGTGCCGGCCGGGCACTCCGGGTCGGCGTCCGGGGTCTTCAACACCATGAGCCAGCTGGGCATGGCGCTCGGCCTCGGACTGTCCTCGGTGGCCTTCTTCGGCGTCCTGGACGGAGCGGCCGGCCGGGACCCGCGGGCGGCGGTCGTCGACGCCACGGTCACCTCGCTGTGGTGGGTGGCGGCCGGGCTGGCGGTCATCTTCCTGCTGCTGTTCCTGCTGCCGGCGAAGCCCCGTACGGCTGGGGGAGCGGACCGGCCCGCAGCGTCCGGAGGCGGGCACCGGGACTCCGGGGCGGACCGGTCCCTGGTTCACTGAACGGCCGGCACGGACGCCCCCGGGGCCGTGCGCCCCTACGCCCGTGGCGGGTAGTCCGTGCCGTTCAGGGCACGGTAGAGGAAACGGGTGGTCGCCTCGACGGCCTCCTCCTCGGACAGGCCGGGCGCCAGTTGCGCGGGGGCCTCCAGCATCGCGCTCAGCAGCGTCAGGGTGGTCTCGACGGAGGCCGGCAGGTTCCGCACGTGCTCCAGGTGGTCGGCCAGGTCTTCCAGCTGGGCGCGGCGGAACCGGTCCAGGGTGCGGGCGAAGTCCGCGCTGACCAGCGCCGCCTGGCGCAGCGCGAGCATGATCGGCGCGTGCTCCCGGTGCACGCGCCAGGCGGCGGTCACGTGGTAGCGGATCGCGTCCGGGTCGGAGAAGTCGGCCTTGTGCCCGTCGGCCGCGGCGAAGGTGTCGCTCGCCGCGGCCAGCTCGTCCAGCAGCGCCTTGAGCAGCTCTTCCTTGCCCGCGAAGTGGTTGTAGAAGGAGCCCGCCGCGCGCCCGGCCTCCGCCGTGATGTCGGTGACCTTCGTGTTCAGGTAGCCGCGGGTCGCGAACAGGCGCTTGGCCGCCTCGATCAGGGCCGCCCTCGTCTCGACCGCCTGCTCCGCGCGCTTCACGTGTCCTCCCGCTTCCTTGACAGCGCACGCTAGCAGCCCAGAGGATGAACCTACATTCAGTGAACTTGGTTTCAGTGAAAGGGGTTCGTCATGCGGGTACTCGTCGTGGGCGGGGGACCGACCGGACTGACGCTGGGCATCGAGCTGGCCCGGCGCGGTGTCGGGGTGCGGGTCGTGGACAAGGCGGCCGCGTACTTCGACGGTTCGCGCGGCGACGGCCTCCAGCCGCGCACGCTGGAGGTCTTCGACGACCTCGGCGTGCTGGACGCCGTACGGGCGGCCGGGGCGCCGCCGGCGCCGCTCCGCGTGCACCTCGACGGCCGGTTCGTGGGCGAACACTGGATGACCGAGCCGCGCGACCCCCGCCCGGACGTCCCGTATCCCAACGGGTGGGTGCTGGGCCAGTCGCAGACCGAGGCGATCCTGCGGGACCGGCTGTCCGAATACGGCGTGCGGGTCGAGCTGGGCACCGAACTGACCGGGCTGGAACAGGACGCGAACGGGGTGACCGCGCGGTTCGCCACCGGGGAGGAGAGCCGGTTCGACTACCTGGTGGGCGCCGACGGCGGCGCCAGCTTCGTCCGCAAGGCGATCGGCGTGGCCTTCCCCGGCGTCACCGACGAGTCCTTCCGGGTGCTGGTCGGTGACGTGACCGTGCCGGGTCTCGACCCCACGGTCGGCCACTGGTTCGCCGGGGCCGACCACCCCATGCAGGGGGTCGCGCTGACCCCGCTGCCGGGCACCGGGCGGTTCCAGTTCATGACGCCGGTGGACGCGGGCGACGACGCCTCACCGGAGGTGATGCAGGCCGCGCTGGACCGTTACGCGACCGGCCTGCGCCTGACCGGGTACGGCTGGTCGACGGTGTGGCGGCCCAACGTACGGCTGGCCGGGCGGTTCCGGGTGGGACGGGTCTTCCTGGCCGGCGACGCCGCGCACGTCCACCCGCCGACCGGCGGCCAGGGCCTGAACACCGGCGTGCAGGACGCCTACAACCTCGGCTGGAAGCTGGCCGCGGAGACCGCGCTCGACAGCTACGAGACCGAGCGGCGGGCGGTCGCGTCCCGGGTGCTCGGCGTCAGCACCGACCTGCTGGACAAGTACGTCGAGGGCCACCCGGACGCGCACAAGCGCGGCGAGGAGGGCTTCGGCCTCGACATCACCTACCGGGCCCCGGACGCCACCGGCACCCTCGTCACCGGCGACCGCGCGCCGGACGCCCCGCTGCTCGACCCGGACGGCAAGGGCGTCCGCCTCTTCGACCTCTTCCGCGGCCCGCACTTCACCCGGCTGTGCTTCGGCGCGCCCGCCCCGGACGAGGAGCACGCGTACGCCGTGCTGCGGCCCGGCGACCGGCCCGGCCACGGGCGGTACGTCGTGGACGCCGAGGGCCACGCGTTCGCGGCCTACGCGGCGGCGCCGGGCGACACCTTCCTGGTCCGCCCGGACGGCTACCTGGCCTGAGCCGTCACAGGCCCGGCGACCCGCCTACAGCCACCCGTTGCGCTTGAAGCCCCGGTGGATGAGGAAACAGGCCGTCAGCGTGACGGCCATGACCAGCGGATAGCCGAACGTCCAGTGCTTCTCCGGCATGTGATCGAAGTTCATGCCGTAGACGCCGCACACCATGGTCGGCACGGCGAGGATCGCCACCCAGGCGCTGATCCGCCGCATGTCCTCGTTCTGCGCCACCGTCACCTGCGCGAGATGCGCCTGGAGTATGGAGTTGAGCAGTTCGTCGAAGGCCGTGATCTGCTCGGTCACCCGCTCCAGGTGGTCCGACACGTCCCGGAAGTACGTGGTGATGTGCGGGTCCACCAGCGCCATCGGCTGGTTGGCCAGCGCGTGCAGGGGGCGGGCCAGCGGTGCCACCGCCCGCTTCAGCTCCAGGAGTTCCCGCTTGAGCTGGTAGATCCGGCCGGCGCCGGTGCCCGGTCCCCTGGCGTCGCGGTGCCGCCGCGCGCCCCGGCCGCGGCGCGGGCCCGCGGCGAAGACCCCGCTCTCGACGTCGTCGATGTCGTCCTGCACGGCGGCGGCGACGTCCAGATAGTCGTCCACGACCAGGTCGGCGATGGCGTGCAGCACCGCCGACGGGCCGATCGCCAGCTGCTCCGGCTCGGCCTCCAGCTGCTCGCGCAGCGGGCCGAGCGAGCCGTGGCCGCCGTGCCGCACCGTGATGACGAAGTCGGCGCCGGTGAAGACCATGATCTCGCCGGTGGCCACCACCTCGCTGGTATCGGTGAGCCGGTCGTGCTCCACGTAGCAGACCGTCTTGAACACCGTGAACAGCGAGTCGTCGTACCGCTCCAGCTTGGGCCGCTGGTGCGCGTGCACCGCGTCCTCGACGGCGAGCGGGTGCAGCCCGAACAGCTCGGCGATCCCGGCGAACTCCCGCTCCGACGGCTCGTGCAGGCCGATCCACACGAAGCCGTCCCCCGAGCCGCGGACCCGGCGGACCGCGTCCTCGGCCGGGTGGTCGCCGGGCTGGCGTACACCGTTCTCGTAGACCGCGCAGTTCACCACGGCGGTGCCCAGGGGCGAGCGCGCCGGGTGGCTGAGGTCGACGCCGCGGCGCCGCTGCTGCGGCAGCCGGACCGCTTTACGGAGGTTGCTGATCACCGACACGGGACCCAGTATGGCCCGGCCGCCCGGCGGGGCGGGAGGCGTCGGGCAACCCGCGTGCCCCGGCCCGTACCTGCGCGAACCCGCCCGTACGGGACGTCAGCGGCCCGCGACGTGCCGGGGCCGGGCCGCGCCCAGCCCCATCGCCACCTGCGGGACCAGCAGGGCCAGCAGCACCAGCACCGGCACCGTCCAGCCGCCCGAGGCGTCGTGCACGGCGCCCAGCACCGCCGGCCCGGTGGCCGCCAGGATGTAGCCGAAGCACTGGGCCATGCTGGACAGCTGCGCGGTGTGCCGGATGTCCGGGGCGCGTCGGACGATGAACAGCAGGGCCAGGCTGATCGCCGCGCCCTGGCCCAGCCCCAGCAGCGTCATCCACACGTACGCGCCGCCGGCCGGCGCGGCCAGCATCCCCGCGAACCCGGCCGCGCAGAGCACCGCGCCGAGCGTGGCCAGCGCGCCCGCCGACAGCCGCCGTCCGATGATCACCGGCGCCAGGAAGGAGCCCGCGATGCCCAGCAGGGAGGAGAACGACAGCATCCAGCCCGCGTCGCCCGCGCTCATCCCGGCGTCCGTGAGCATCGTCGGCAGCCAGGCGGCCGCCGCGTAGTAGCTGAGCGACTGCAGGCCCATGTACGCGGTGACCTGCCAGGCCAGCGGGGAGCGCCACAGGCCGCGCACCGGGTGGGCGGCTTCCCGGGCGGTGGCCGCGGCGGTACGCGTACGGCCGCGGGTCTGCGGCAGCCACACCACCAGCGCGACGACCGCCAGCGAGCCCCAGCACGCCAGCGTGGCCTGCCAGCTCAGCCCGGCCGCGCGCTGCACCGGCACGGTGACCCCGGCCGCCAGCGCCGCGCCGCCGAACAGCGACATCGAGTAGAGCCCGGTCATCAGCCCGGACCGGGCCGCGAAGTCGCGCTTGATCAGACCGGGCAGCAGCACGTTGGCGACGGCTATGCCCGCGCCGATGACGATCGTCCCGGCGAACAGCGCGGCGACCGAGTCCAGCAGCCGCAGCGCGGTGCCCGCGCAGATCAGCACCATGGTGCCGAGCAGCGCACGCTCCATCCCGAAGCGGCGGCCCAGCCGCGGCGCGACCGGGGCGAGCAGGCCGAAGCAGAGCAGCGGGAGCGCGGTCAGCAGGCTGGTGGCCGCGGCGGACATCCCGCTCGTGTCGCGGATGGTGCCGGCCAGCGGGGACACGGCGACCAGGGCGGGGCGCAGGTTGAGTGCGAGCAGGACGACGCCGGCGCCCAGCCAGAGGGCGTGGCGTCCGGTGGCGCCCGGCGGTGTCGCCGGTGGCGGGGCGGTGTCCGCGGGGGCGTCCGGCCGCGCGGCGCCGCCGGTGCCGGGGGCGCTCAGGGTGGCGGCCGGTCCGTCGTCATGCATGGTGTTCTTCTCCTGGGCTTGCTGTACGCGCCGGGTGTCCGCCGTCGTCCTCCGGCCGCGCTGCGCGCAGCGCGTCCATGGCCTCGGTCAGGTGGGCCAGCGCGGCCTGTTCGGCGGCGTCCGGGTCCCGGGCCTCGATGGCGTCGACGATGGCGGTGTGCGCGTCGAACTGGTGGCGTACGGAATCGGGCAGCGGTCTGCGGATGACGGCCTGGAGGGTGCCGCGCAGCGCGTCGCTGAAGTGCTCGTACAGGTCCGCGAGCACGCTGTTGTGCGCAGCCGCCGCGACGGTCCGGTGGAAGCGCACGTCCGCGTCGATGAACGCGCCGACGTCGCTGTTCCCCCAGGCGCGGTCCCGCTCGGCCAGCGCGGCCCGCAGGGCGGCCAGGTCCTCGCCGGTGCGGCGCAGCGCCGCGTAGCGGGCCGCGTCGCGCTCCAGCGACGCCCGGACCTCGTACGCCTCCAGGTCCGCGGCCCGGCGCAGCCGCCGCTGCACCGCCGCCCCGAGGTCGCTGCTGGCGCGTACATACGTCCCGTCGCCCTGGCGCGGCTCCAGCATTCCGGTGTGCACCAGCGCGCGGACCGCCTCGCGGACGGTGTTGCGGCCCACGTCCAGCGTCTCGACCAGGACCGGCTCGGGCGGGATCTTCCCGCCGACCTCCCACTCGCCCTCGGTGATGAGCCGTTCCATCTGTTCGATGACCAGGCCCACCAGGCTGGTGCGGGCGGTGCTGCGCAGCGGCATGGACGCCGTCCTCCCTCTCGATTCCACCGGTGATGGGAACATCCCATGTTTCCCGCTGTCAAACCGCCCGGGCTGGTCTGAAAGCACCGGTGACCTGCGGATCACCGCCCGGCGGCGGCCGACGGCACACCGGCCACGGCCGTACCCCGGAGGGGCACGTTCACCGCCAACGTCGTGGGCTCGTCGGTGCTGGGTCTGGTCACCGGCGCGGTGGCGAGCGTGGCCGTGGCCCTGGGCGCGGTCTTCGCCGGTGCCGGACCCGCCCACGTGCTCCGGGCCTGAGCGGTACGCGCGTGACCGGGTGCGCCCGGTGGGCTCGTCCGTGCGACGCGAACCCCGTACGAGTGAAGAGATGCGGCCTACTTTCGAACGGAACCTTTCTTCACCGCCGTCCGACGCCGGGCCGGAATACGCTGATGGCGCGGTGCCCCGGACCCCGGTTCGCACGAGTACGAGTCAGTACGTACATGTTTGATTTCAGGGGCGGGATCGCTATGGACCTCCATCGCCGGAACGGCGCGAACACGATCCACGTAGTACGGCCCGAGGGAGAGCTGGACCTCGTGACGGCGCCGCGGTTCCGGAACCTGCTGCGCCAGGACCACCGCCGGGCCGCCGGTCCGCCCCGGCTGATCGTCGACCTCGGCGCGGTCTCCTTCATGGACTGCTCCGGACTGCGGGAGCTGTGCGCCGCGCAGAGCTGGGCCGTGGAACAGGGCGGCTGGCTGCGCGTCGTCCACGACCGGCGCGGCATCGCCACGCTGCTCAGCGCCACCCGGCTGACCGGCCGTTTCCCCCGCTACGCGACCGTGCGGGACGCGCGACGCGACCGGATGGCGAACTGCTCTCCGTGAACCGGGCGTTGCGGTGGGTCTCCCCCTGAGTGGATTGCCCGGGGCATAGTAGCCGTGCGACCGCGACCCGAAGACCATGCACGGACCACCGCCTGCCGACGAGGGAGAGGGAGGGTTTCCATGGCCCGGGAAGAACGCCTGGCACCGGCCGGGACGGACCTGCCAGGGGGAGTCGTCGGCGACTTCGACACCGCCGGCCTGCTGCGCCGGCTCGCCGTCCAGTGCGCCGGCCTGGTCGGTGCCCAGGCCGCCGCCGTGCTCCTCGCCGACGTCCACGGCCGGCTGCACGTGGCGGTGGCGTCCGCCGGCACCGGCCGCCTGCTGGACCCGGCCGGACCGCACGGCGGCCGGACCCCGTACGCGGACTGCCACCGCAGCGGGACCGCCGAGACCGGCATCGTCCTGACCGATCCGCGCACCGCCGCCCGGTGGCCGCGGTTCACCGCCCGCGCCCGCGAGTGCGGCTACGCGGCGGTGCACGCCGTCCCCATGCGGCTGCGCTCCCGCGCCGTCGGCGTCCTCGTCCTCTTCGGCACCGGAACCGCGCCCCTCGGAGAGCAGGGCGAAACGTTCGCCCGGTCGCTGGCCGACCTGCTGGCCGTCACCGTCGTCCAGCAGCGCGGCCTGGAGCAGAGCCAGGCCGAGCGGGCCCAGCTGCGGAACGCGCTCACCTCCCGCGTCGTCATCGAACAGGCCAAGGGCGTCCTCGCGGAGCGCTGGGGGACGACCGTGGACGAGGCGTTCGAGATCCTCAGGTCCTACGCGCGCGCCCACCGCCACCGACTGCCCGCGCTGGCCCGCCAGGTCGTCGACGGCACGCTCGACAGCGGCCTCGTCGAGGAGTACTTCCTCAACCGAAGGTGATTTCCTGGACCCTGCTGGAGGACCGGATGGCAGAAGTCTTCTTACGGCGCCTGACCAGGTGGCAGGCCGAAGCACAGCGCGAGGCCGTCGCCGACCTGTACGTCGAGGCGTACCGCGGCCCCTCGGGCGAGGAGTTCCGCGGACGGGGGGCCTTTCTGCAGCGGTTCGCCGAGCACGTCCAGCGCCCCGGATTCGACATGGTCATCGCCAGCGACCCGGCGCTGGTCGGCTGCGCCTACGGCTTCCCCGCCGGGCGGGACGGCGGCTGGTGGCCCGGTTCCAACGGGCAGGTCCCGCGCGAGCTGGAGGAACTGACCGCAGCCGGGCGGGTGTTCGTCGTCGCCGAGCTGATGGTGCTGCCCGCGCACCGGCGCGGCCACGTCGCCACCCGGCTCCAGGAGACCCTGCTGATCCGGAGCAGTGCCATCAAGGTGGTCACCCTGGTCGACACGGCCAACGGGGCGGCCCGCTCCGCGGTACGGGCCTGGGGGTGGCGGCCGACGGGCCGGCTCTGCCGCTCCGGCGACGGGGCGCCCGAACTGGAGGCGTGGAGCCGGGAACTGGCGCGCTGAGCGGCGGCGCGACGCACCGCGGGTGCGGAACGCGTACGCGCGCGGCAGGCTCCGGGGGAACCCGCCGCGCGCGTAGGCGCTGTCGGACCGTGGTGCTCGCGCACCGTAATGTCCGGGGGTCGGTGCGGGTCACGCCTCACCGGGCCCGCAGGGGGAGGACGCCGGTCAGGGGCGTACGCCCTTGAGGCCGTTGGCCCAGAGCTGGTCCACCTGGGCCCGCTCGTTCTGGTCCGGCTGGGCGTTGGTGCAGGACGGTCCGGGGCCGCCGCCGGACATCAGCTCGCTGCACGGGCCCTCGTAGTGGTCCGGCAGACCCAGCACGTGGCCGGTCTCGTGTGTGGTCACGCGGGTCGAGTCGTACTCCTGGTTCTGCTTGTAGTCCAGGAAGACGAAGCCCTTGCCGTGCCCGTCGGTGCTGGCGTACGAGCCGCGGGCGTCGTTGCCCTCGCGGTACTGGAAGTCTCCGCCGCTGCCTTCCTGGAGCTTGACGTTCTGCACCGCGCCGTTCCAGATCTGGGCGCTCTTGGCTATCTGGCCCTTGAACGTCGGCGCCGCGCTCGCGTCATAGGTGACGGTGACGACCTTGAGGCCGGGGTGCGCCGCCCGCTTGGCCTTGACCGACTTCATGACGGCCTCGAAGAACGCCTTGGTGTCGGCCTTCTCGGCGGCCGAACCGGCGTAGGCGGCGGCCGTGACCCGGTGCGACTGGGGGGTGGGGGCGGAGGAGACGGAGGTCGCCGTCGCGGGGGCCGCAGCGGCCAGCGTGGCGACGAGGCCCAGGCCCAGCGCTGCCGACAGCGCGGTCTTGGGAGATCTCATGGGGGGGACTCCTTATCGTCCGTGGGGCCGTACGGCCGCCGTGTGGGGCGGCGGCCGGGGCCCTGCGGATGAACTTGTGGTGCGGGAGAGTCTGTTCGAGATCACTTGGGGCGCGGAGATGCCAGGTGGCGATAGCACCAGGTGATACCCCAGGCGGAAAGAGCCCCCGGCCTGGCCTGAGAGTCTGGTGTGACGTGCGCAAACGTCGTTATGCTCCGGTCGTGGAGCTCGAAGTGAGGCATCTTCGTGCGCTGTGCGCGATCGCCGACGCCGGCAGCGTACGCAAGGCGGCCCGGCAGCTGGGCATGACCCAGCCTTCCCTGACGACCCAGCTCCGCCGCATCGAGAACGCCCTGGGCGGCCAGTTGTTCTTCCGCGAGCGGACCGGCAGCAGGCCGACGCCGCTGGGGCACTCGGTGCTGAGCCGGGCCCGGCCGATAGTGGCCGACATGCGGGCACTGGTCGACGAGATCGCCTCCGCCTCGCTGCGGGCCGGCGGCTCCCGGCTGCGCATCGGCAGCACCAGCAGCAGGGCCGTGGCGGGCTGGCTGCGGCGGCTGCGGGCCAGGCTGCCCGACACCGACACCACCATCCGCATCGACGTGTCCGCCAACGCGCTGCTCCAGATGGTGGCCATGGGCCAGCTCGACGTGGCCTTCGTGCACGAGGTGGAGGGGGCGCCGCTGCGCCGGCCGGACGGGCTGGTCGAACGCGAACTGATAGCCCGCGAGCCGCAGTTCGTCGCGCTGCCGGTGAACCACCCGGCGGCCCGCCACCCGGTGGTCGACCTCGCCGACCTCGCCGGTGACCAGTGGATGGTCGACCCGTCGGTGGACGGCGAGTGGACCGGGCTGCGCCGGGTCTTCGCGGCGGCGGGCCTGGACCCCCGGGTGGTGCACGGGGACTACCTCACCGCGGCCGACCTGGTCGCGGCAGGCGAGGTGGTCACCCCCTGCCAGCCGACCTCCCGGCCCCGGTACGGCATGGCCGTCCGCCCGCTGCGCGGCGACCCGCTGGCCGTCCGCCTCTTCATGGCCCACCGCCCCGGCGCCGCCCCGGCCGCCCCCGCCGACGCCCTCTTCGCCGACCTCACCGCCTCGTACATGGAAGTGGCCTGGGAGAGCACGGCGTACCGCGAGTGGCTGGTCCGGCACGACGGGCCGTTGCCGATCGGGACGTGAGCGGGGCGGGCCGCCGACCGGTCCTGGCACTCCGTCACCTGGCAGCTGGTCGTCTCCCTCCAGCCGCTCTTCCTGCGGCTGCGCCCGTACGACCTGTGGTTCGAGGCGCACCGGCCGGTCGCCCGCAGCAGGTCCGCAGCCTGCTCACCCGGGCGCGCGCCGACCTGCTGGCCGTACCCGACCCGTACGACGCGGCGCGAGCCCTGGCCACCTGGGCCGGGCGCACGCCCGGCGCCTGAAGGAACGGATGACGCGTCCCCGGCGGCCGTTACCCCCCCGCTCGTCGCGGGTCGAGCCGGCCCTCCACCACCTCGCGGGCCACCTCGGTCAGCAGCCGCTGGTGGGAGCGGGCGTAGCTGCGGAGCACGGTGAAGGCGGCGTCGGGGGAGAGGGAGTGCCGGGCGGTCAGCGCGCCCTTCGCCTGCTCGATGACGACCCGGGTGGCCAGGGCGCGTTCCAGCTGGGAGGCGAGGGCCCGGCCCGCCTCGACCTCGTGCTCGCGCAGCAGGGTCACCGCGGCGAAGTCCGCCAGCGACTGGCCCAGCGCCATCAGGTCACCGGTCAGCGCGGTCCGCCGGGCGGCCAGCAGGACCAGGGAGCCGACCGGTCCCGTGTGACTCCGTATCGGCAGCGCCGCGACGTGCGTGCAGCCCAGCCGGAGCGCGCGCGGCGCGTAGCGCGGCCAGCGCTGCCGGGCCGCCGGCCCGGTCAGGGAGGTGTCCCCGAGCGTCCGGCCGGAGCGGCGGCAGGCGGGGCCGGGGCCCTCCTTCCAGGAGAGCGCGTCCTGTTCGAGGCGGCACACATCGGCCTCGGAGGCCGCCACCTGGGGGGTGTCCCGGGGCCCGGGGGCGAAGGTGACCGCGGTCGCCCGGACCGCGAGGAGCTCCCGGCTGCGCTCGGTGAGCCGGGCCAGCAGGGTGGGGACACCGGGCGGCCCCGGCGCGCCACCGCCCGCCAGCTCCACGAAGACCGATGCGAGGTGGTGCGGGGCTGAGGTCATGGGTGTGAGGTCCCCTCGGTGGGTTCAGCTGCCCTGGGCGAGTTTCAGCCTGCCGTGGACGATCCGCCGTGCGACGGCGTCCGGCGGCTCTCCCTCGGCGAAGGCCCGTGCCTCGATCAGCGCGAGCGCGTCCTGGACCCGGCAGCCGGCCTGTACGGAGAGCATGCCGGCGGCCTGCTGGACGCGGTCCCGGTGGTCGGCGCCGTCGTACGGCCCGGGGCCGGCGTCGGGGCCCGGGAGCACCGTGCGGAGGAGCGCGTCGGCGGTCACCGCGAGCGTGGCGGCGGCGGCCGGGCCGTCGTCCGGGGCGAAGTCGGCGAGCGCGCCGATGCAGGTGCCCTCGGTCCGCAGCGGGGTGGTGAGCACCTCGTGGATGCCCAGCGCGGTCAGCGCGGGCCCGTAGGCGGGCCAGCGGCGCTCGATGGCCCACCCGCTCGCCGAGACCGGACGGCCGCTGACCGACGTGTCGCGGGACGGCCCCTCGCCCAGCACGAACTCCAGGTCCTGTGCGGCCCGGGAGGACTCGTCCGACGCGGCGACGGAGAGCTGCCCGTGGCCGGTGCCCGTCAGCGTGAGCGCCGCGCCGGGCGACCCGCACGCCTCCGCGACACCCGTCATGAAGCGGGGCCGGCCGGTCTCTTCGCCGGTCCACACCGACATCCGCTCGGCGTACGCCTCTTGGAGGCGCGCGGAGGACCGGTGGCACTCGGCCGGCCGGCGACAGGCTTTGGCCGGCAGCCGGTGGACTTCCTCACCGGCCGAGGCCGCCAGGGCCTCCTGCCGCTCGGCGCACGCGGCGGCGTGCCCGGCACGCTGCCGGGCCCTGGCCGCACGACGGCGCGCCCGCTCCGCCTGGCCGTCCCTGCCCGAGCCCCGAACCATGTCCTCAGCGTACGCCCGTGGTGGCGCCCGGTCGCCGGTGTCGTCGTGATCCGCTCCGGCGGCACACACCGCCGTGCCGTCCCGTGGTACGGCCGCACACGGGCGCACCCGGCCCGCGGAGGGCGCCGGGACGGCGCCGCGCGGACCGGGTGCGGTGGCAGTGCGTGGCCGGAGCGGGCGGGTCAGCCCTGCTTCGTCTCCCAGAAGATCTTGTCGATCTGGGCGATGTAGTCCAGGGCCTTCTGGCCGGTCGCGGGGTCGTTCGAGCCCTTGGCGGCGCTCAGCGCCTTGAGGGTGTCGTTGACCAGCTGGTGCAGCTCCGGGTACTTCTCGAAGTGCGGGGGCTTGAAGTAGTCGCTCCACAGCACCGAGACGTGGTGCTTGGCCAGCTCCGCGCGCTGTTCCTTGATGAGGATCGCACGGGTGCGGAAGTCCGCGTCCTCGTTGGCCTGGTACTTCTCCTGGACGGCCTTGACCGACTCGGCCTCGATCCGGGCCTGGGCCGGGTCGTAGACACCGCAGGGCAGGTCGCAGTGGGCGCTGACCTTCACCTTGGGGGCGAACAGGCGGGAAAGCATGTTCAGTCCTTCCTCGTGATCGTCTTCTCAGGTGCGAGATTACTCGCTGCGGGAAGCCTTTTCTCGGGTGCCCCGGGGGTCTTAGGGCAAAAGGCCGGTGCGAGGCTGGGACTGATGGAGGATGGGACCGGGAGCGGACGACCGGGCCGTGGCGGTCACCGGGCCCGGACCGGGAGGTGTGGCGGATGCCGGAGCGGGTGGAAGAACGCGGGCCGGAGCAGGGCGAGGAACAGGGACGGGAGCGCAGGGGACTGCTGCGGGCCTTCGGCCTGGCCGAGGTCTACAACCCGTCGATGGTGCCCACGCTGCGGCCCGGCGACCAGCTGGTGGTCCAGTACGGAGCGGTGGTACGGCCGGGTGACGTCGTCGTCCTGCGGCATCCGTTCCGGCAGGACCTGCTGATCGTCAAGCGGGCCGTCGAGCGGCGCGAGGGCGGCTGGTGGGTCCAGGGGGACAATCCGTTCGTGGCCAACGACAGCCGGGAGTTCGGCGTGGTGCCCGACGAGCTGGTGGTCGCCCGGGCCCGGGTGCGGGTGCGGCCGCCGCGCGGGTTTCAGCGTTCGCTGTCGGGCGTGCTGTCCTGGGCCGTCTCGGCGGTCTCCGCGGTCCGGCCGGTACGGGCCGGGCGTTCGCCGTCCAGGCGCTTGCGGGCCCGGTAGGCGGCGACGTTGGCGCGGGTCGCGCAGCGGTCGGAGCAGTAGCGCCGGGAGCGGTTGGTCGAGGTGTCGAGGTAGGCGTTGCGGCACGGGCGTGCCTGGCAGATGCCGAGCCGGTCCACGCCCAGCTCGGTGAGCTGGAAGGCCAGGCCCATGGACGCGGTGGCGGTGTAGCCGGCGGTGGCGTTGGCCGCGTGGTCGGCGATGTGCAGGTGCCATTTGGGGCGCCCGTCCTCGTCGCGGAACTCGTGCCCGGAGATCTGCGGGCTGACCGGGAACTCCATCATCAGCGCGTTGAGCAGGTCCACGGCCCGTACCTCGTCGCCCTCGGCCGCGGCCTCGAAGACGGCGCGCAGCCGGGACCGTACCCCGCGCAGGCGGGTCACATCGCTCTCGGTCGCCCGGCGGGCCATCTGCTGGGCCGGGCCGAACAGCTCGCGCACGGCCTCGACCGAGGTCAGGGTGTCGCCGCCGCGCTCGGGCTGTTCGGTGTTGACCAGGCGAACGGCGTAGTCCGAGTAATAGGCCAGTTCCACTTGTAGTCCTTACGGGCGCGCTCTAGGGTTCGTAAGAGGTGTTGTTGCTACGAGGGTATTACGGCCTGGAGGTAACGGTATGACCGAGACCGTCGTCGGTACGGACTGGCAGGGTTGGCAGGAGAGTTGGGACCGCCAGCAGGAGTGGTACATGCCGGACCGCGAGGAGCGGTTCCGCGTGATGCTGGACATGGTCGAGGCGCTGGTGGGCACCGAACCCCGGGTCCTGGACCTCGCGTGCGGTACGGGCAGTATCTCCGATCGGCTGCTCAAGCGGTTCCCCAAGGCCGTGAGCGTCGGGGTGGACCTCGACCCCGCGCTGCTGGCCATCGCCCAGGGCTACTTCGAGGGCGACGACCGGGTGACGTTCGTCCGCGCCGACCTCAAGGACCCCCGCTGGACCGACGCCCTGCCCCACGACTCGTACGACGCCGTACTCACCGCCACCGCCCTGCACTGGATGCACACCGGACCGCTGCGCGGCCTGTACGGACAGCTCGGCGGGCTGGTCCGGGAAGGCGGCGTCTTCATGAACGCCGACCACATGCCCGACGGGGACACCCCGCGCATCGACGCGGCCGAGCGCGCCTTCCGGCACGCGCGGCAGGAGCAGGCCAAGGAGGCGGGCGCGCTCGACTGGCGTGCCTGGTGGGACAAGGCCGCCGCCGACCCGGTGCTCGCCGGGCCGACCGCCGAGCGCTTCGCGATCTACGGCGAGCACGCCGACGGCGACACCCCCTCGGTGACCTGGCACTGCGAGGTGCTGCGGGAATCCGGCTTCGGCGAGGCGCGCGCGGTGTGGCGCTCGCCCATGGACGCGCTGGTCCTCGGGCTCAAGTAGCCCCGGCACGGCCCGTGCCCACGACGGGCGGTCCGTACGGAGGCGTCTGCCGCGCCCGTTCGGACCGCCCGTCTCGTGTTCCCGGCGCCGGCCCGGCGGTCAGAGCACCTTGGACAGGAAGGACTTGGTGCGCTCGTGCTGCGGCTTGCCGAGCACGTCGCGCGGGTGGCCGGATTCGACGACCATGCCGTCGTCCATGAAGACCAGCGAGTCGCCGACCTCGCGCGCGAAGCCCATCTCGTGCGTGACGACCACCATCGTCATGCCGTCCGCCGCCAGGTCCTTCATCACGTCCAGCACGTCACCGACCAGCTCCGGGTCGAGCGCCGAGGTCGGCTCGTCGAACAGCATCAGCTTCGGCTCCATGGCCAGCGCGCGGGCGATCGCGACGCGCTGCTGCTGGCCGCCGGAGAGCTGCGAGGGGTAGTTGCCCGCCTTGTCGGCCAGGCCCACCCGGTCCAGCAGCCGCTCCGCGCGCTCCCGGGCGGTCGCCTTGGTCTCGCCCTTGACCTGGACCGGCGCCTCCATGATGTTCTCCAGCGCCGTCATGTGCGGGAAGAGGTTGAAACGCTGGAAGACCATGCCGATGTCCCGGCGGCGCGCGGAGACCTCGCGGTCGCGCAGCTCGTACAGCTTGCCGTTGGCCTCCCGGTAGCCGACCAGTTCGCCGTCGACCGACAGCCGGCCGGCGTTGATCTTCTCCAGGTGGTTGATGCAGCGCAGGAACGTCGACTTGCCGGAGCCGGACGGACCGATCAGGCAGAACACCTCACGGGGTGCGACCTCCAGGTCGATGCCCTTGAGGATGTGGGCCGCGCCGAAGGACTTGTGGACGCCCTCGGCCTTGACCATGGGGGTGGACTTGCTGGTCATGCGGCACCTCCGGCCGACGAACGGGTGGCACCGCCGGACAGCCTGGCCCGCAGCCGCTGGACCGGGGTGGGCGGAAGCTGGCGGCTGGCGCCGCGGGCGTAGTAGCGCTCCAGGTAGTACTGGCCGATGCTGAGCACCGAGGTGGCGATCAGGTACCAGACCGCGGCCAGGATCAGCATCTCCACCACGGGACCGGCGTCGCGGCCCACGTTCTGCGCCGACTGCAGCAGGTCGTAGTACTGCACGGCGATGACCAGCGAGGAGGTCTTGAGCATGTTGATGACCTCGTTGCCGGTCGGCGGCACGATCACCCGCATCGCCTGCGGCACGATGATCCGGCGCAGCGTCTTGCCGTGGCTCATGCCCAGCGCGTGCGCCGCCTCGGTCTGGCCCTCGTCCACGGCGAGCAGACCGCCGCGGCAGATCTCCGCCATGTACGCGGCCTCGTTGAGGCCCAGGCCCAGCAGCGCGCACAGGAACGGGGTCATGAAGTCCGACCACTCGTCCTTGTAGATCGGCATGATGTCGATGTACTGGAAGACCAGGCCCAGGTTGAACCACAGGAACAGCTGGACGTAGACCGGCGTACCGCGGAAGAACCAGACGTAGAACCACGCGACCGTCGAGGTCACCGGGTTCTTCGACTGCCGCATCACGGCCAGGACCACGCCCAGTACGATGCCGATGACCATCGACAGCACGGTGATCAGCAGGGTGTTGCGCAGCCCCCGGAGGATGTCCGGGTTGAACATGTAGTCGGGTATCGCGCCCCAGTTGACCTTGCCGGAGGCGAAGGCCCGGATGAGCAGGGCGAGCAGCGCGAGGACCACCAGCGCCGCGACCCAGCGTCCGTAATGGCGGACGGGGATGGCCTTGATCGGCTCGGGCGCGGGCGGCGGGGCGTCCGCCGGCGGCTGGGCCGGCTTGTCGACGTCAACGGACACGGGTGTTGCCTTTCAGCGTTCGGCGGGAGGGACGGGCCGTGCGCGGGCGGAGCGGGCACGCGGCCGGGCGGGGCTCGGGCGCGTTCAGCTGCCGCCGTTGAGCTTGACTTCCCCGACCGCGGCGTCGGTGACGTTCCACTTCTTGAGCACCTGGGCGTAGTCGCCGTTCTTCACGATGGCCTCCATGGCCGCCTTGAGGGCGTCGCGCAGTTCCGGCCGGTCCTTGGGCACCGCGATGCCGTACGGGGCGGCCTTGACCGGCGCGCCGCCGACCAGCTGGAAGTCGTTGCCGCCGCCGGAGGTCTTGACCGCGTACGCGGCGACCGGGTAGTCGCTGGAGACCGCGTCCACGCCCCCGGTGCGCAGCCGGGTCTGGGCCTCGGAGTCGTTGTCGAACGCCTCGATGGAGATGGCGTCCGTACCGGTCTCCTCGCACTTCTTCGTCTGGTCCTTGGCCAGGTCGTGCGAGACGGTGCCGCGCTGCACCGCGATCTTCTTGCCGCACAGGGCCTCCCAGCCGTCGATGCCCTGGGTCTTGCCCTTCTGGGTGTAGATCGAGACGCCGACGTCCAGGTAGTCGATGAAGTCGACGCCGTCGCTGACCTTCTTGCCGGTGGTGCTGTCCACCCCCTGCTGGCGGTCCTTGGTGTCCGTCATCGCCGACATGGCGATGTCGTAGCGCTTGGACTTCATGCCGCCCATGAGGGTGTCGAAGGTGGCGTTGTTGAAGTTCAGCTTGACGCCCAGCACCTTGCCCAGGGCGTCCGCCAGGTCCGGGTCGATGCCGGTGACCTCGCCGTTGGTGCGGAACTCCACCGGCTTGTACGAGATGTCCGAGCCGACCTGGATCATCGCCTTGTCCTGCACGTCCTTGGGCAGCAGCTTGAACAGCGGCGCGTCCGGGTTGCGGTTCTTGGCCGCCTCGCGCTTGGCGATG
This sequence comes from Streptomyces sp. NPDC018019, assembly GCF_044327805.1. Taxonomy (NCBI): domain Bacteria; kingdom Bacillati; phylum Actinomycetota; class Actinomycetes; order Kitasatosporales; family Streptomycetaceae; genus Streptomyces; species Streptomyces sp. NPDC018019. Next base: position 218,441 of record NZ_JBIRGD010000009.1, read on the forward strand.
GCCGCGTCGGTCTGGTCGCCGCAGGCGGTGAGCAGCAGCAGCGAGGCCGCGACCGCGGCCGCCGCGGCCACGGCTGAACGAGACCTGCCGGGGGCCGGGCGACGGGTGGGGCTTGCGGTCATGCTGATCCTCCTGCGGATGAGGGAGAAGCCGACTGGCAGGGGCCGGGCACACACCTTCGGGCGTCGCGACCTCGTTTGGTGACGGAATCCTGCCATCCGGACACCGCTATCCGGACTGTCGTACAGGTCAAAATCGGATAACGGACGTGGGCGGGCCCGTGTACGCCAGGTGCCCCAAGGGGAGCCCGCGCGGGAAGCCGCACGGCGGGGCGGCCGGCGCGGGCCCGCGTCTCGCAGTACGGACAGGCGGCCCGGCGCTTTTTGCTTTTCGTGCCGTTAGCGGCTATTGCCGGGCTTGCGGACCGGAGGGTAACGAATCCGACTCGTCGGGGCGCACGCCCGTCCGGTAGAAAGGTTCGTTACACCCCTCATCCGGGGCTCAGGGCGCGTGTGCGGCGCGCCCGGCGTCCGTACCTCCCCCCGCGGGACGGCCATCCGTCGCGCAGGGCGCGGACGCGGTGCCCGCCCACCCCGACCAGGGAGTGGTCACCCTCAACTGTTTGACGAATAAAGGGGTTGAACCAGTGACAGCCAAGACCGCCCAGTCCCACAGCGGCGGCAACACGCAGACGGACCCGGGCAGCGGTACGGGCGCCAAGGGCGCGTCCGGCTCCGGACCCGACGGCGGGGAGCGGCAGTGCCAGGACCCCGCCTTCCTCCTCCACCGCGGCGGCAAGATGGCGATCCAGGCGACGGTGCCGGTGCGGGACCGCGAGGACCTGTCCCTCGCCTACACGCCCGGTGTCGCCAAGGTGTGCAGCGCGATCGCCGAAGAACCCGACCTGGTGCACGACTACACCTGGAAGTCGCAGGTCGTGGCCGTGGTCACGGACGGCACCGCGGTGCTGGGCCTGGGGGACATCGGCCCGGAGGCGTCCCTTCCGGTGATGGAGGGCAAGGCCATCCTCTTCAAGCAGTTCGGCGGCGTGGACGCGGTGCCGATCGCGCTCTCGACGACCGACACCGACGAGATCGTCGACACCGTGGTGCGGATGGCGCCGTCCTTCGGCGGCGTCAACCTGGAGGACATCTCGGCGCCCCGCTGCTTCGAGATCGAGCGCCGGCTCCAGGAGCGCCTGGACATCCCGGTCTTCCACGACGACCAGCACGGCACCGCCGTGGTCACGCTGGCCGCGCTGCGCAACGCCGCCCAGCTGACGAACCGTTCGCTCGGCCAGCTGCGCGCCGTCATCTCCGGCGCCGGCGCGGCCGGGGTCGCCATCGCCAAGATCCTCGTCGAGGCGGGCATCGGTGACGTCGCGGTCTGCGACCGCAAGGGCATCGTCACCGCCGACCGCGACGAGCACCTCACCGACGTCAAGCGCGAGCTGGCCTCCTTCACCAACAAGGCGGGGCTGTCCGGCTCGCTGGAGACCGCGCTGGACGGCGCGGACGTCTTCATCGGCGTCTCCGGCGGCACGGTGCCGGAGGAGGCCGTCTCCAAGATGGCGGAGAACGCGCTGATCTTCGCGATGGCCAACCCGAACCCGGAGATCCACCCGGACGTCGCGCACAAGTACGCGGCGGTGGTCGCCACCGGCCGCAGCGACTACCCGAACCAGATCAACAACGTCCTGGCGTTCCCCGGCATCTTCGCCGGCGCGCTCCAGGTGCGCGCCACCCGTATCACCGAGGGCATGAAGCTGGCCGCCGCCGAGGCGCTGGCCTCGGTGGTCGCCGACGACCTGAGCGCCGAGTGCGTCATTCCGTCGCCGTTCGACGAGCGGGTCGCCCCGGCGGTGACCTCGGCGGTCGCCGCCGCCGCCCGCGCGGAGGGCGTCGCCCGCCGCTGACCCGGTGACCCCGAAGGCCCCGCCCGGTGGCGGGGCCTTCGCGTTTCCCGGCGGGCCCGCGCGGCGCGTGTCACACCGCGGCGCGGTACCGCCCGGGCCCCCGGCGCCCTACGTTGGGATCATGTTTGCTGCCTACGCCGCCCGGATCGACCGGGACCAGCCGCTGAGCGGACTCGAACTGGGGGAGCGCCCGGCCCCCGAGGCACGCCCCGGCTGGACGACCGTCAACGTCAAGGCCGCCTCCCTCAACCACCACGACCTGTGGTCGCTGCGCGGCGTGGGACTCGGGGAGGAGGCGCTGCCCATGATCCTCGGCTGTGACGCGGCCGGCATCGACGCGGACGGCAACGAGGTCGTCCTCCACTCGGTCATCGGCCAGAGCGGGCACGGCGTCGGCCCGGACGAGCCGCGCTCCATCCTCACCGAGCGCTACCAGGGCACCTTCGCCGAGCAGGTCGCCGTCCCCGCCTGGAACGTGCTGCCCAAGCCGAAGGAGCTGTCCTTCGCCGAGGCGGCGTGCCTGCCGACGGCCTGGCTGACCGCGTACCGGATGCTGTTCACCAACGCCGGGGTACGGCCCGGGGACAGCGTGCTCGTGCAGGGCGCGGGCGGCGGGGTGGCCACCGCGGCGATCGTGCTGGGCGCGGCGGCCGGTCTGCGGGTCTTCGCCACCAGCCGCAGCGAGGACAAGCGCAAGCGCGCCGTCGAACTGGGCGCCGAGGCCGCCCTGCCCACCGGCGAGCGGCTGCCGCAGCGGGTGGACGCGGTGATCGAGACGGTCGGCGCCGCCACCTGGTCGCACTCGGTGAAGTCGCTCAAGCCCGGTGGCACGCTGGTCATCTCGGGCGCCACCAGCGGCTTCAACCCCGAGCGCACCGAACTCAACCGCATCTTCTTCCTGGAGCTGAAGGTCGTCGGCTCGACCATGGGCAGCAAGGACGAACTGGCCTCGCTGCTGGACTTCTGCGCGGCCAAGGGCGTGCGGCCGGTCATCGACACGACGCTGCCGCTGGACCGGGCGCGCGAGGGCTTCGCGAAGCTGGCCGAGGGCGAGATGTTCGGCAAGGTCGTCCTGACGGTCTGAGGCGCGGGAGCACGGGAAGGGGGCGCGGGTGCGGGTGCTGCGCGCGGCCGGCCGTACGGCGTCGGCCTGGAGCAACGGCGGCGGTGTGACGCGGGAGATCGCCGCCGCACCGCCCGGCGCGGGCTGGGACGCCTTCGACTGGCGGGTGAGCCTGGCCGAGGTGGGCCGGGACGGCCCGTACTCCGCCCTGCCCGGCGTGGACCGCGTCCTGATGGTGGCCGAAGGCGCCGGACTGGAACTGACCGTCGACGGGACGCGCCACGTACTGCCGGGCCGACACCGCCCGTTCGCCTTCCCCGGCGAGGCGGTGACCGACTGCCGCCTCCTGGACGGGCCCGTGGTCAACTTCAACGTGATGGTGCGGCGCGGGCGTTCGACGGCGACCGTGGAGCCGGCGCGGGAGCAGCACCTGGCGCTTCCCGCGACCGCCCCGCGGGAGCCGGGCGAAGAGCGCACGCGGCTGGTCGTCGCGCTGTCCGGCCGTACGACGCTGGACGGGCACGGGTCCGCCGCGCCCGCGCTGTCGCTGGAGCGCCACGACGCCGCCCTGCTGCCCGCGGACACGGGCGCCGCGCTGCACACGGACGGCGTCGCGGCCGTCGTCACCCTGACGGTCCGGGCGGCGACCGGCGCCCGGACGGACTGAACCGGCCACCGGCGGCCCGCCGGAGCGACGGAGGGGCACGCCGCCGCGGCCCGAGGAGCCGCCGCTACGCGGTCCCGCCACCGTCGCGCAGGGTCCGCCGCGCGTGGTCCGCGAAGGCGGCGGTGGCCGGGTGCGTGGCCGTACGGGGCCGGGCCAGCAGGACCGTGACCGGCCCGGCGTCGGTGATCGGCAGGTACCGGACGTCCGGGTGCGGATGGCTGTGCCCGGTGGCCTCGGCGGTCACCCCGGCCGCCTCGCCGGTCGCGATCATCGTCAGCCACTCGTCCACGTTGGCGACCTCGAAGGTGCGGCGGGGACGCCGCCCGGCGGGCCACAGTTCGGTGCTGGTGGTGCAGGCCGTGGCGCACAGCGCGATGGGGTGGTGCGCCAGGTCGGCCAGCGCGACCTCCGCCGCACCGGCCAGCGGGTCGCTCTCGCACAGCGCGGCCAGCCGGCGTTCGCGGTACAGCGCGACGGTGTGCAGCACGCCGTCGTCCGCCGGGACGGTGCGCAGGAAGGCGAGATCGACGGTGCCGCGGCGCAGCGCGGCCTCCGGGTCGTCGAGCCGGTGCACCTCGACGGGGTCGCCGGGGCGCGCCTGCCGCCAGTCGCGCAGCAGCGGCACCGTGTGCCGGCCGAGCGCGGCCCAGGCGAAGCCGACGCGCAGCGGCCGGGGCCCGGCCGTCGCCTCGGCGAGCGCGTCGTCGAGCTGGGCGAGGATGCGGTGGGCGTGCTCGTACAGCCGCCGGCCCGCCGGGGTGAGCCGCAGCCGGCGGGTGGTCCGCTCGACCAGGGCGGTGCCCAGCCGGGTCTCCAGCTGCTCCAGCGTGCGCGACAGCGCGGGCTGGCTGACGTGCAGGGCCGCCGCCGCGCCGGTGATCGTGCCCTGGTCGCCGATGGCGGCCAGGGCCCGCAGGTGCCGCAGCTCCACGTTCATCGCGCGGCCCCGTCCGGGCCCCGGCCCGGCCGTCCGGCCGCCCGCCGCAGATCACTCATAACCCCCGAGCATAAATCCCCCGCGGAAGGTATTTCCCTCCCGTGCGGGGCCCGGCCTAGCGTCGGCCGCATGAAGATCCTGCTGATCGGCGCGACCGGGAAACTGGGCGCCGCCGTACACAAGACGCTGGCCGGACGCGGCCACGAGGTCATCACCGTCGGCCGCCGCGGCGGCGACCTGCGGCTGGACATCGGTGATCCGGCACAGGTCACCGAGGCGTACGACCGGGCCACCGAGCGGGCCGGGACGCTGGACGCGGTGGTGAGCGCGGCCGGTGACGTCCCGTTCAAGCCGGTTGCCGAGATGACCGCCGAGGACTACGCGGCGGGCTTCCGCGGCAAGGTGCTCAGCCAGATCGAACTGGTGCGCCAGGGCACCGCCCGGATCGCCGGGCGCGGCTCCTTCACCCTGATCACCGGCGTCCTGTCCCGGGACCCGATACCCACCGGCAGCGCGGCGGCGATGGCCAACGGCGCGGTGGAGGCGTTCGTGCGGGCCGCCGCGGTCGACATCGCGCCGCAGCGGGTGAACGCGGTGAGCCCGGCCGTGGTCACCGAATCCCTGGCGGACTACGGCGACTTCTTCCCCGGCATCGAGTCGGTGGGCCTGGACCGGGTGGCGGCGGCGTACGTCCGCTCGGTCGAGGGCGGCCAGACCGGGCAGGTCTACGAACTGACCTGACGTCCGGCCGGCGCCGGGGGCCTCAGCCCGTGTGCGTGCCCGTCTGCGTACGGGCGCCCCCGGCGTCCCGCTCGCGGGCGAGCGCCTTCTGGCGTCCCTTGTCCAGTACGGCGAGCAGGGCGACGGTGACCACGATGGCCGCGCCCGAGACGACGTAGTTCCAGGGCCCGTCGAGGTAGTTGGCGGCCCGCAGGACGGTGCCGTCGTCGTCGCCGATGATCCGGTAGAGGATGGCCGCCGGCCCCTCCCAGAAGCCCGCGACGAGCGTCAGGAGGGACAGCAGCCGGTACCAGCCTTCGTTCATGGGTCGTCTCCCCGTTGCGTGACGGTGTTTCCCGTGCGATGGATACGACCGTACCAAAAATCTCACCCGACCGCCTTGACTGTGGATGGGCTTTCTGATATTCGTCACGCTTTCCGTGACGCGGTACGCTGTCCTCGTGCGTGACGAAAATACGGCCGGGTGCCGGGTCTGCGGAACCGGGCTGCCCGCGGCGGCCCGCGGACGGCCGCCCGTCTACTGTTCGCGGAGCTGCCAGGCGAAGGCGTACCGGCGGCGCCGGAAGGCCCGCGCCGCTGACCGGTCCGACGAGGGCGCGGCCGTACCGGGGCGGCACCGGCCCGCGCCGCCCCCGTCCCCGCCGGACGGCGCGCGGGAACGGCGCAGGCGTCAGGTCGCCGAAGCCGTCTGGCGGATCGCGGCCGGCCGCGGCCTGGAGGCGGTGAGCATGCGCGAGGTCGCGGCGGAGGCCGGGGTGTCGCTGCGGGTGGTCCAGTACTACTTCGGCAGCAAGCACCGCCTGCTGGTCGAGGCGCTGCGGATGCTGCACGAGGAGAACGACCGGCGGGCCCGCGCACGCATGGCCGGCCTGCACGACGCCGGCGACCTGCGCGCCGTCCTGCGCGCCGTGCTGGTCGAATTCCTCCCGCTGGACGACCAGCGCGCCCTGGCGCTGCGGGTGTTCACCGCGTACTTCGTGCGCAGTCTGACCGACCCGGCGACGGCCGAGGTGTTCCTGCACGGCGAGCAGACCGTGGAGCTGCTGGTCGCCGGGCTGATCCGGGAGGCCGGCGCGGTACGCCCCGGCGTCGATCCCGCGCGCGAGGCGGACCTGCTGGTGTCGGGCGTCACCGGCCTGGGCCTCGATGTGCTCCACGGGCGCCGCACGATGGCCGACGTCCAAAGGACGATCGACTACCACCTCGCCCGGATCTTCTCCTGAACGGACCGGGCCGCGGCGCGCGTGCTCACGGGGCCGGGACGTTCACCAGGCTTGCGTGCAGCCGGTAGTGCGTCACACCGGCCTGCCCCGACGCGGTGGGTGCGGCCGTGTCGGCCGTCACCCCCTCGACGGCCGACACGGCCGCACGCAGCCGGGCCGCCGCGCCGCTGCCCGCGAACTCCCGCCACGCGGCGGTGTCCGCCCACTCGGCGAAGTTCAGGACGCGGCTGCCGTCCTTGGCGAGGTGGAGGTGTGCCCCGAGGAGGCCCGGCAACCGTTCCCGCTCCAGAGCGTCGAGCATCGTGTCGGCCAGCGCGCGCTGGACCGCCGGGCCGGTGGTGGTGAACGTCGGGGTCACCAGTAGGCCGGGGTGCCGGTCCGGCGTCCCGTCGGGTACGTAGCTGCGGTAGCGCGCGTAACGGGCCACCCCCGGCCTGCGGATGCCGGGAATCGACTCGTCGATACGGCTGACGGCGGCGGGCCGCCGGTGGCGTACCCATTCCCGGTGCGCGTCGTCGTCCGTCCACTGGGCGTAGTTCAGGACATGGCCGCCGTCGTCGCTCAGGAAGGTGCTCAGCGACAGCATCGCGCCGGGGCGCGGCTGCCCTTCCCACGCGTCGAGCACGGCGTCGGCGGCGCGGCGCTGGAGGTCCGGCGCCGGCACGGTCCAGAGGCTGACGAGAACGGTACCGGCGTCCGGGCGCCGGACGTCGGGGTGTACGGACGTGATGGTCATCGGGCTTCCTCGCTTCTCGGGCCGGGATTGCTCCCGGAGCCTCCGACATCAAGCGCACTTGAGGTCAAGGGCGGGCCGGCCGCGCGCCGGGTCGGCGGAACCCGCCTTGTCAACCACCATTGACACCACCCCCGCGTCAACCTAAATTGACACCATGAGCGAAGCAACGAAGCTCGCCGAGCGGGCGGGCGACCAGGACCCCCGGATCGGGCTGCGCGCCGTCGCCGCGCTCCGCCGGCTGCTGGAACAGCTGGAAGCCGTACAGGTGCGCAGTGCCCGCGCGAAGGGCTGGTCGTGGCAGGACATCGCCGCCGAGCTGGGGGTCAGCAGGCAGGCGGTCCACAAGAAGCACGGGAGGCGTTGATGTTCGAACGGTTCACGGCGAGCGCCCGCGACGTGGTGCGGGGCGCCACCGCCTACGCGGCCCGGCCGGGGCCCGGCACGGTCGGCGAGGGCGAACTGCTGCTCGCCCTGCTGGACGGCCGGGGCTCCCCGGGCGCCGAGGCGCTCGCCGCCCTCGGAGTGCGCGAACGCCGGGCGTCCGTGGAGCGGTCGCTGGACGAGGCCCGACGGCGGGGCGGGCTGACGGCCGCCGACGCGGAGGCGCTGGCCGGGCTCGGCATCGACCTCTCGGAGATCGTCACACGGGTGGAACAGGCGCACGGCACCGGCGCGCTGGCCGCCGCCTCCGGGCCCCCGGCGCGGCGCGCGCGCTCGCTGCGCGGACCGTTCGGCCCGGAGGCCAAGTCCGCGCTGGAACGGTCGCTGCGCGTCGCGCTCGGCCGCGGCGACAAGCACATCGGCGACGAACACCTGCTCCTCGCCCTGGTGGCCAGGCCGGGCCTCGCCGCGTCCGTACTGGCCGAACACGGGGTCACGCACGCGGACGTCGTACGGGTGCTGGGGGACCGGGCGGCGACGGGATGAGGGGCCGGGCCGGGCCCGCCGCCGGGGTGCGGGCCCGGCCCGTATGCCGCTCCGCTACGGGTACGCCACCTTCACCGCCCCGATCCCCAACGTCCCGTGCCGCGGCAGCAGACCGGCCTCCGAGACCGCCGCCAGCAGCGGGTTCAGCAGCTGCGCGAGCCGTTCCGCGCGGGACCGGCCGAGCGCCCGCCAAGGGCCGGCGGCCAGCCGGTCCGTCATGCGCTCGACCTCGTCGCGGCCCTCGCGGGCCCGGTCCGTGGGACGGCCGGCCGGATCGATCCAGCCGCGCGCGGCCAGCCGGTCGTGCGCGGCGCTCCACTCCTGCGAAGACCAGCCGCGCCCCTTGAAGTTGGCCTTCGGCGCGGCGCCGATCGCCGCGAACGACACCAGTGCCTCGCACGGTTCCAGGTCACAGGTCATCAGGGCCGCCAGATGGCCGTCGCCGCGGTGCTCGCGCAGCACCGTGACGGCGTGCCACAGGGCCAGGTGCGGCGCGTCCGGCCAGGGCAGGTCGCGGTTGGCGGCGGCCAGCGGGCGGGCGGCCATGGAGGCGTTCTCGGCGGCCTGGCGGGCCAGCCGGGCGGCCTCGGCGATCTGGGACGCGGAAATCCGGCCGGCTCTCAGCAAGCCGGTCAGTATCCGGTCCACCGCCCGCAGCCGGGCGTCCAGCACCTTGCCGGGCGCCGCCGTCGACCAGATCGCCGGTACGTACCGGGCGATCATCCGCGGACTGAAGCTGTAGAACGTCGCGGCCACCAGCTCCGGGCCCGCGGCGCCGAGCGGCGCCGTGCGCCAGGCGAAGTAACTGGGCCAGCGCGAGTCGGTGTCGTAGCCGAGCGCCGCCGCTTCCTCGAACGCCTCGGGGGCGAAGTAGAGAAGGGCGTGGACGGGCTCCAGCTGACGCCACATCCGGCGGGCCACCGCGGGGTATTCCGACATCGCTTACCTCTTGGCCTTCAAGATCCGGTCAGACAAGGAGAGTTGACTGTAAAGGCGGACACGGCCGTAGGTCTGCGATTTCTTGCGGCAGGACCCGTCGTCGGGCAAAAAGCCGTGCGAGAATCCGAGTTCCCCGATTACGTGCGGTGAATCCAGCCCCTCGCAGGCAACTGTGCGTAATCGCCGGGCGGTGCGGCGGGACGGTCAGCGCGGCGGCTCCTGACCGGCCGCATATGCCCCCGGGTTCCGCAGCAACGCTCCGACGTGCGCAGCAGTCGCGGACAGACGGCGGCGTACGTCCGCCAACTGCTCCGCCGTCACGCCGTGGTCGCGCGCGGCGTCCCGCAGGTCGTCGCGGAAGCGGTCCAGCAGCCGGTCGAAGTCCCGCGCGGGGTCGCCGGAACCGGGCTCGGACGCCCACGCGGGCTCCGCGGGCGCCCGGCCGCCGGGCGCCGGCCGCGCCGTACCGGTACCGTCCCCCGTGCCGCTCCCCGCCACGGCGTCTTCCTCGGTGAACCCGGCGCCGCCCCCGTCCGCCGGCGCCCGCCCGGTACCCCCGCCCGGCCGTTCCGCGCCCGCCGTCCGTCCGTCCGCCCCCTCCGGCCCGGCCGCGAAACGGCCCATCTCCCGCGAGACCTCCGACAGCGCCTCCCGCAGCGCCCCCGCCCAGTCCCCGGTGCGTACGTGCTCCTGGGCCTGTTCCTGTACGCGCCGGATGGCCTCCTGGACCTCCTCGCGGACGAACGACCGGGCCTCCCGGGCCTGTTTGCGCGCCCGCTGCGCGTCCTGCTTGGCCCGCCGGCTCTCCTCCTTGGCCCGCCGGGCCTGCTCCTTCCACTCCTCCTTGGCGCGGCGGAACTCCTCCTTCGCCTGCCGCCACGCCTCCCGGTCGCCGAACCGGCCGTCGAAGTACTCGGCGGCGTCCGGGAAGCCGTGCTCCTCGCCACCGCCCGGGCCGGCCCCGGGCCCGCCGCGCAGGCCCTCCCGCGCCTGCCGGGCCGCCTCCCGCAGCTCGCGGCGCACGTCCCGCGCCGAGCCGCTCACGTCCTCCCGGATGTCGGACGCCAGCGCCGCGACCGACTCCCGGATCTCCATCTCCAGGTCGGCCAGCTCACCGCCCCGGTCCGCCAGTTCGGCGCGGCCCGCCGGGGTGATCGAGTAGACCTTCCGGCCGCCCTCGGTGGTGTGGGTGACCAGTCCCTCGGCCTCCAGCTTGGCCAGCCGGGGGTAGACCGTGCCGGCGGACGGCGCGTACAGGCCCCGGAACCGCTCCTCCAGCAGCCGGATGATCTCGTAACCGTGCCGCGGGGCCTCGTCCAGCAGCTTGAGCAGATACAGGCGGAGGCGGCCATGGGCGAAGACGGGGGGCATGGCTTCAGAGCACCTTCTCGTCGGCGGGGGAGTCGTCTTGGGGGTGCCTCGCGGGGCGGGGCGGGGTGCCGGGTTCGCCGGGGGCCGGGGCTTCGGCTTCGGCGTGCGGGCCGGTGGTCTCTTCCCCCTGTGGTGCGGGTCCGCTCGCCGCGGTGGCGGGCCCTCCGGCCGAGGCCGCGGGCCGGTCCTCGGACGGTGGGCGGCGCAGCAGGGCCAGGCCCCCGGAGAGCGTGGTGGCCCTCAGCCGGCCGCTGCCCGAGCCGAGCCGGCCCGTGACCCGCTTGGCGCCCCACCGGCCGCTGACGCGCAGGTCCTCGAAGGCGTTGGTGACCGTGCCGCTGGTGGTGTTCGCGTCGACCTCGGTGTCGCCCGGCGCGGGCAGCCGGATGGCGACCTCGCCGGAGACCGTCGTCAGGCTGAGGTCCGTACCCGTCGCCGCCGGATCGAGGTCCAGGACCATGTCGCCGCTGACCGAATCCGCCTTCACGGTGCCGCCGGAGCCCTCGATGAGGGTCAGGTCGCCGGAGACGGAGTGGAAGCGCAGGTCGCCGGTGACGGCCTGGCCCTCCACCCGGCCGGACACCGTCTCGGCCCGTACGGGGCCGGTCAGCCGGACCAGGGTGCTGTCGCCGGACACCCCGCGCAGCTCCGTACGCCCGGAGATCCCCGAGAGCACCGCGCTCGCGCTCACGGTGCCGATCGTGACGCGGGTCGGGCCGGGGACGGTGACCGAGACGACGGCGCTGCGGTGGCGGTGCTCCAGGAGCGCGCGGAGGCCCCTGGAGGGCGGATCGTCGTAGGCGACGGTGAGCCGGCCCGCCTCGTGCCGGACGGTCAGCGGTGCTCCGGTCAGCTCGCCGATCTCGACGCGGGCCCGGCCGGGGTCGGCCGTGCCGACGACGTTGACGGTTCCGCCGACGAGCCGTACCTCAAGCGTGGTGATCTCTTCCTCGATCTCCAGCGTGCGCGGCGCGGAGACCGACCACTCGGTCCGGGCTGTCATGTCCTGGCCTTCCCTGTCGGCGACGCGGCATATCGCGTATACGGTGTCACGATATATCGCGGGGTGGGGTGGGACCAAGTGGTGCGCAGCATGCGCATGCCGCTGTCGCGGCGGGTGGGGGTGTGGGCCTTGCGCATGCGCTGACGCGCGGGCGCATGGGTTCGTTGTGGTGCGGGGGCGTGCAGGGGGCCATCTCCTCGGCGCCGTTGAGCCCGCGCGGGGGTATTCGGCAACCTAGTCGCCCGGTCGTCCTGCGGGGATGGCCCCCTGCACGCCCCCTCCGGTCGGTTGGCGTGCTCGGCCCGGTGGGGGTGGGAAAAGAACGGTGACCGGGGTGGGCGCCCACCCGGTGGCGAGGCTCGCGTACACGTATGCGCCGGCCGGGGCGCCACTCCACGCGGAGCAGAGTGACGCCCGTGGTGTCAGTGCCCAGTCACGACGGCGGGATAGTCGCCCGACGGCAGGGCTCGGGGACACTCCGGGGTCTCCCCGCAGGACGACCGGGCGACTAGATTGCGATTTCGTCCGCGCGGGCTCAACGGCGCCGAGGAGAGATCCCGGAGGGGCCCCGAGCCCCAACCCACCGGACCCCTCGCGCACGGCGCGCACCCCACCAGGGCGAGCTTCACAGCCCCGCCCCCGCCGGAGGCGAACGGCGCACCCCCACCAGGGCGCGCCTTACGGTCCCGCCCCGCCGAAGGCGGTCAGTCGTCGTCCTCGTCGTCCAGGCGGGCGAGCCATGTGGCCAGGCGTTCTACGGGGACCTCGAAGTCGGGGTTGAGGTCGACGAAGGTGCGGAGCTGGTCGGCGACCCAGCCGAGGGTGACCTCTTCCTCGCCGCGCCGGCTCTCCAGCTCCTCGATACCGCGATCCGTGAAATACACGTGCTCTCCACCAGTTCTCGTGACGTTCCCGGCCAGGATAGGCAGGCGTCGCGACCCCTCGCGTCACTCGCACCCTGGGGATAACCTGATCACCTGTCAACGGCCCTGGGGCAGTGCGACGTTGCCGCTCAGGGGGGAGCAGGAGGCCGTGATGCGCGATCGCGCACATCTCATCGAGCTGCCCGACGGGACGCAGGTCTGGGCCCGCGTCGCACGATTGGACATTTCGGGTGATCCGGACGAGGAATTCGACGACGTAGGGGCGTGGGACGCACTCGGCGCCCGGGTGGAAGGGCTGCGCGAGCTGGTCGGCGGCGTCGCGGCGAGCCTGCGCGCGGCGACCGAGCGGGTCGCGCCGGACGAGACGAGCGTGAGCTTCGGCATCGAGGTGGCGGCCAAGCCCGGCCGGGCCGTCGCGCTGCTCGCGGACGGCGAGGCCAAGGCGAACCTGTCGGTGACGCTCACCTGGCGGCGGCAGGAGCGGGAAGCGGCGGTGGACCAGGGCCGGACCGGCGGCCGAGGGCCGGACAACCCGGACGCGTGATGGCGGCCTCGGACGGCGGTCACGGGCCCGAGCGCGCCGAACGGGCGGACCGCGAGAAGTTCGCACGCCTGCTGGACCACGCGGGGCGCGCCACCGTCGCGATCCGCCCGGCCCCCGGCGTGCGGCCGGCCCCGGTGTGGGGCAGTGGGGTGTTCGTCGCCCCCGGGTGGGTGCTGACCTGCGCCCATGTGCTGGTCAGCGGTGACGGGCGGCGCCGCCCGACCGGGCCGGACGGGGAGGTCGGTGTGGCGTTCGACGGCCAGGTGGCCGCCGCGCGCCTGGAGTACGACCTGAGCCACCCGGCCCCCGGCCCCCGCGTCGACCTGGCCCTGCTCCGGCTGCTGGACCCGGACGTCGCGCACCCGTGCGCCTGGCTCAGCGACCAGCCCGCGGCGCTCCTGGAGGACGCGTTCATCTTCCGGGGACACGATCAGCTCGGCGGGCCCGGGGCGGTGTACGGCGAAGCCGTGCCGCCGCGCGGAGCGGAGGGCGACGGCCCCCACAGACCCGACGGCCTCGCCCCCGCCCTTCCACTGACCCCCATCGATCCCTTCATAGCCGTGCGCTTCGGTGCCCGCGACTCCCGCGGGCTCCAGTTCGGCAGCGATGTGCGGGTCACCCCGGGCGCGTCCGGCGGGCCGCTGCTGGACTGCGACCGCGGAGAGGTCGTCGGCATCGTCAAGGGCAGCCACCGCGAGGACCGGGTCGGGCTCGCGGTGCCGGTCGCCGAGTTACGGCGGCTGGCGCCGGACCACCTCGTGCCGGGCGCCACCGGCCTCGGCGACGACCCGTACCACGCGCTGACGAGCCTGCACGACCGCTGGCACTGGGCCGGTCAGGACCTCGGCGGGACGGGCGAGCCGACCTGGTTCGACGCCCAGCACGCGATCATGGCCGGGCGCGGCCGGCTGTGGGGCGTACAGGAGCGGTTGCAGGCGCTCGACCTGCTGGCGTCGCTGCCCCCGCCCCGCGACCCGCTGGTGGTGGCCGCCGCGGTCGCCGAGGCACTGGGCCGCGCGGACCCGGCGGGCCGGGCCGGCCGTACCGGGCCGTGGACACTGCGTACGTGGCGGGACGGGCACGGCGCGCTCTACCAGGGCAGCGACCCGTACACGGAGCTGTGCGCCTTCGTGCACTACCTGCGCATCGTCGCGCAGCGCACGGCCGACGAGGCGCGCGGCGTCCCCGGCGACGAGGGCGCCGAGGCGCGCGCGGCGGCCGAGCGGCTGGCGCTGTTCGTGACGGCGAAGGCGGTCGTGCTGCTGCCCAGGGACCGCGAGCGGATCGGCCCGGTGCGGTGCCGCCCCGACGCGGTCCTGGTGGAGTTCGAGCCGCTGTTCTACGACGACGCCGGCGGGCGGCAGCTGTTCAACTGGTCGGTGAGCGAGGGGTACGGGCAGGGCCGGTGGCAGCGCGTCGAGATCCAGGAGTCCCGGGACGGGATGACCTTCGAGGAGGCCCGGGACCAGGTCGTGCGGCGGCTCGGCCCGCGTCTGCTGCGCGCCGACGACGCGGCGGGCGGCGTCCGGGTGCGTCTGGAGGTGGCGGTTCCGGAGGAGCACTGGCACACCGCGGCGGACCGCTGGCAGGTGCCCGCCTCGACCCGCCGTACCGCGCGGCTGCGCCCGCTGGGCCCGGCGCGCGCGGTGGTGCTGCGCGACCAGGGGCGCCGCCAGGAGGTGGACCCGGCCTGGTTACGGCGCTGGCAGGGTCTGACCGCGGCCCGGCGGCTGACCGCGCTGCGGGTGCCGCCCGGCGCCCGGGCCACCGCTTCGGGCCTGTCGCGGCTGCTGGAGGAGGCGGCCGAGGGCGCGGTCCCGGCGCTGTGCCGGTCGGTGGCGGACGGCACCGGGCTGGAGGCCGTCGGCTGGGCGCTGGACGCCGGCCACCCGGTCGCGCTGTGGCCGGCCGGGGGGCACGACGAGCGCGAGTGCGACCGCAGCTGTGACGATTTCCACCGGGAGGTGCGGCAACTGCTCGGCGCGCCCAAGTCGGTGACCGAACTGCCGGAACTGGTGCGTGAGCTGCGCGCCAAGGCCGCGGAGGGCGGTGCCTCCTGGGCCCGGGACCTGGTGCTGCTCTACGACGACCCGGGCAATCCGATCCCCCAACTCTTCTCCCAGGGCACCCAATTGTCGCCCCCATGACGGCTCCCGGGACCGAAAACGCCCCGTATCCTTCCGTCCGGCTGGCTACTGTCCTAGCGTCGTGAGAGATTGCTAGGGGGGACGGGTCCGGGGAGGGCGGGAAGCGGCTGCCGACGCTTGCCGGTTGCTCCGCCGCGGCCCTTCGCCCCTGCCCGATGGCCGGCCGGCGACGAGGAGTTCCGACGTGAGCGACTGGCTCATCTACCGTGGCGCGGGGGCTCCGCACGACGGCATCGAGCAGTTACCCCCACCCCCTCCGTGGCGCGATTTCGATGGCGGGCCGCTGGTGGCGCCGCCCGCCGCCCTGGACCACGCCTCCGAGCGCCGGCTCGGCGTGCAGCGCCGCGAGGCCAGCTACCACCGGCCGGGCGAGACCGAGCGCGAGCTGGTCAACGCCGCGCTCTACCTGCGCCGCCCGCTGCTGGTCACCGGCGCCCCGGGCAGCGGGAAGTCCACCCTCGCGCATTCGGTCGCCTACGAGCTGGGCCTGGGCCGGGTGCTGAACTGGCCCATCGTCAGCCGCAGTTCGCTGCGCGACGGGCTGTACGAGTACGACGCCATCGGCCGCCTCCAGGACCTCCAGATCGCCCGCGCGGCCCAGCCCCCGGCGACGCAGGGGCGCGCGGGGGCGCCGGACGAGCCGGGCGGCGGCATCGGCCGCTACATCCGCCTCGGCCCGCTCGGCACCGCGCTGCTGCCCGCCGCGAAGCCGCGCGTCCTGCTCGTCGACGAGCTGGACAAGAGTGACATCGACCTGCCGAACGACCTGCTCAACGTCCTGGAGGAAGGGGAGTTCCGGATTCCGGAGCTGGAGCGGCTGGCCGGATCCGCCCCCGAGGTGCCGGTGCTCAGCGACGACGGCGTGCAGGTCACCGTGCGCGACGGCCGGGTACGCTGCCGCGCCTTCCCGTTCATCGTGCTGACCAGCAACGGCGAGCGGGACTTCCCCGCGCCGCTGCTGCGCCGCTGCATCCACCTGAACATCCCCACGCCCGACAAGGAGCGGCTCACGGACATGGTCCGGGCGCACTTCGGCGAGAGCGCCGCCGCCGAGTACGAGTCGGTCATCGACCGCTTCCTGGACCGCGAACCCGGCGACGTACGGGCCGTGGACCAGCTGCTCAACGCGATCCACCTGACGCAGAAGGCCGGCTGGGCGGACGAGGACGAGGAGGAGACGCGGCGGCGCCTGACGGCCGAACTGCTGCGGCCCCTGGATCGGACCAGGTGAGCCGCGGTGCCGGCCGGCGGACCGGGCCACGGCCCCCTCGGTGAGATCGTCGCGCGACTGCGCGCGGCCGGTCTGCCCGCCGACGCCCGCGCCATGGCGGACGCCCTGTGGCTGGCCCGGTGGATCACCCCGGGAGCCGCCGACGGCGAGGGGACGCCCGCCGGCGAGACGGTTCCGCCGGCCGGACAGAGGCCGAAACCGGCCACATTTTCCGTGGACCCCCGCGGTCGGGAGCCCGCCCGCGAGGCACCGCCCGGTACGGAGCACGCCGCCCGGGACCGCCCCCGCCGTACGGAGGTGGACCTGCTGCCCGCGCAGGACGACCGCGCCCTCGCCCCCGGCCACGGACGGCTCGGCGAGGTCGGCATCCCCGTCGCCTCCGCCTTCCCCGGCCTGCTGCCGCTCCAGCGCGCCCTGCGGCCGGTCCAGCGCTACCACCCGCCGGTCGCCCCGGTCCGCCGGGAACTGGACGAGGCCGCCACCGCCGACCTCTCGGCCCACGCCGAACTGATCATCCCGGTGCTGCGCGGCATCCGCCGCCGCGCGGCCAGCCTGCGCCTGCTGATGGACGGCTCGTCCTCCATGGCCGTGTGGGAGCAGATGCTGCACGACCTGCGGCAGGTCTGCGAGCGGGTCGGCGCCTTCCGCGACGTGACGGTGCACTACCTCCACCCGCACGGCGACGAGGTCGGCGTCGCCGCCGGGCCCGGCCGGGACGCGCCGCTGCGCCCCGCCGACCAGCTGCACGACCCCACCGGCCACCACCTCACCCTCGTCGTGAGCGACTGCGCGGGCCCGCTGTGGCGGGACGGCCGCATCCAGCGGCTGCTGTACCGCTGGGCGGCCGACGCGCCGCTCGCCGTGGTGCAGCCGCTGCCGCAGCGGATGTGGGCGCGCACCCTGCTGCCCGCCGTCGCGGGCACGCTCGTACGGCGCCAGGGACCCTACCGCGCCCTGGACTTCCGGCCCGCCCGGCGCCGCCGCCGTACGCCGGCCGCGACCGGGCGCCCGCGGGACGCGGCCCGCGAGCGCGCCGTGCCGGTCCTGTCGGCCGCGCCCGCCGCCCTCGGCTCCTGGGCCCGGCTGGCCGCGGCCGAATCCGGCCTGTCGCTGCGCGGCGCCGCCGCCGTCGTCCGCTCCGACCACGGTCTGGGCACGCACCTCGCGCGGGACGCCGGACGCCCCGAACCGGCCCGGCTGGTCCGCGAGTTCGAACAGACCGCCTCGCCCGACGCCCGGCACCTGGCCGTCCACCTGTCGGCCGTACCGCTCGCGCTGCCCGTCATCCAGCTCGTACAGCGCGCGATGCTGCCCCAGACCGGCCCCACCGAGCTGGCGGAGGTGCTGCTCAGCGGCCTGATCGAGCAGCTGCCCGACCCGCCGGGCGGACCGGGGGGCGAGGGCCCGGCCGGCGGCCCCTGGTACGAGTTCGTGCCGGGCGTGCGGGACGAGCTGCTGAGCCGGCTGAGCGCCGGTGAGGCCGCCCTCGTCCTCAAGCACTGCTCCCTCTACATCGAGCGCACCTTCGGCCGCACCGCCCGGAACTTCCCCGCGGTGGCGGTCGCCATGCTCTCCGGCAGCGGCCGGGAGCCGACGACCGGGCAGCGCGCCGTGCCCGAGCCGTTCGCGCGGATCTCCGAGCGGGTACTGCGCCGGTTCGAACCGGCCCTGCGCACGCCCGCACAGCTGTCGTACGCACCCGACGGGCCCGCCGCCAAGGGTGCCGCACTGCTGGCGCGCTACGAACAGGACGGCACCGTACGGGACTTGATCGAAGCCGTGCGGCTGCTGCGCGCCGCGGCGCAGCGGCTGCCCGCCGCGGGCACCGACCTCGCCCGCGCGCTGCTGCACGGCTGGGCCGAGTGGCGGCAGCCGGACGCCCTGGAGGAGGCGGAACGGGCGGTACGGGCCGCGGCCGAGGCCGTCGGCGAGGATCCGGCGCAGTCGCCGGAGGGGGACGGCGAAGCACGCGTCAGGGCGCTGATCGTGCTCGCCAGGGTGCGCTACGCCGCCGCGCAGGAACGCGGCGCCGCGGGGTACCCGGACGGTGAACGGGGCGCGCTGGAGGACGCCGCGCGCCATCTGGACGCCGCCTGCGGGCTGATGAGCCTGCTGGACCCCCGCGTATTGGAGAGCATGGTGCTGCGTACCGAAGTGCTGCGGCGGCTGGCCGCGCTGCCCGCGGCCGCCGCGAACGTCACCGGCCGCGTCGCCGACCCCCTCGACGAGGCCGAGCAGGCGTTGACCACCCTCCTGGCACAGTGGCCCAGCGGCGAGCAGGTGCCCGGTGAGGTCTACGCCGCACGCGGCGGCGTCCTGCTGGACCAGGCGCGCCGCGCCGCCGAGCGCGAGACGGGGACCGAGGCGCACACCGGAGCACTCGCCCTGCGCGCCACCGCCGACCTGGACACCGCCACGACGCTGCTGCGCCGCCGGGGCAGCACCGCCGACCGCAAGGTCTGCGAGACGCTGCTGGAGCTGGCCCAGGCCCGTTCCCTGCTCGGCGGCGGCATCGGGCCGGACGCCGTGCTGCCGGTCCTGGAGCGGGCCCGCGCGCTCGCCCGCGAACTGCGCGACCGGGCCCTGGAGGCGGAGGCCCTGAGCCGTACGGCAGCGGCGTACAGCGCCCTGCACGCCCGTACCGCCGACCCCGACGCCCTGGACGCGGCGATCGAGGCGCTGGCCGCCGCGCTCCGCCTGACCACTCCCGACTCGTCCGAACACAGCTCCCTGCTCGCCCGGCGCGGCGCGGCACTGCTGTCCCGCGCCCGGCTGGAGCCCCCCGGCGACCAGGGCAAACGGCTGGCGAACGAGGCGGTGCACGTGCTGCGCGAGGCGCTCGGCCGGGTCGCTCCGAACGCCCCCGAACTGGGCGCCCACCGCCTGCTGTTCGGCCGCGCCCTGCGCCTGCGCCACGACCGCCAGCCCTCCCTGGCCGACCTGCACGAGGCCGACTGGGTCCTGGAGCTGGCCGCGCGCAGCTCGGCCGACCCGGTCGTCAGCGCGGAGGCCTGGCTGGAGGTCGGCGACGTCCAGCTCGTGCTGGACCGCCGCTTCGACTCCCGCGAGCGGCACGACCGCGCCGCCGCGTCCTACCGGCGGGCCGCGTCCGCCGCCGAGCGGGCCGGCAGCCCGCTGCTGGCGGCGCGCGCCCACCACCGGCGGGCCGGCGTCCTGGAAGACACGGCGGGCCCGCAGGCGGCGCTGCCCGCCTACCGGGAGAGCTGGGAGCAGTGGCAGCGCGCGTCCGAGGAGAACGGCCCGGAGGCCCGGCGCACGAGGGAGCGGATGCGCGCCCTGGAACCGTCCGAATGACCGTCTGACCCGGCCGGGCCGGTGTGTTTCCGTGCACGGGCGCGCGGGAACACCCCGTCCACCCGGCCCAGAGGAGAACAGCGTGGCGACAGTCCCCGTCACCGGTACGGCCCCGGCCGTACCGGCCGAGCCGTCCGGCCCGTCGGCCGAGCCGCTGCCGGACTTCGGCGGTGTCGATGTGGCCGCGCTGGCCGCGCGGACGGGCCATCCGGCGCTGGGGGAGGTGGCGGCGGTCCTGCTGCGCACCTGGGTCCCCGCCGAGCGGGCGGTGGCGTACTACGACGACGGACCGGGCGACCCCGACGACAGGGTGGTGCCGGCCGGCCCCTGACCCGGGGCGCCGGGCGATCCGGACGGCGGTTTTTGGGCAATAGGGCGGCGAATCCGGCCAGTTGCCGTTGCCGTGTGCATGTTCTCGGGTGGCCGGGCCCAGGTATGGCGACAGCGGGCCGTCATCGGGGTGCCCGGACGTCGGACGCAGGCAGGGGGCGGCGTCATGGTGTGCCAGAGCCCGGACCGGACCGCGGTGCCCTTCCGCCAGTTCGTCCTGAAGACGCACAGCCGCTGCAACCTCGCCTGCACGTACTGCTACATCTACGCGGGCCCGGACCGCAGCTGGCGCGACCGCCCGCCGCACGCCCCGCCCGGCACCGTCCGCCAGACCGCGCTGCGCATCGCCGAACACGTACGCGCTCACCGCCTCGACGAGATACGCATCGACCTGCACGGCGGCGAACCCCTGCTCACCGGGCCCGGCCCGCTCCTCGCTCAGGCCGCCGCGGTGCGCGCCGCGCTCCCGGCCGGCTGCCGCGTGCACCTCGGGGTGCAGACCAACGGCACCCTGCTCACCCCGCCGGCGCTCGACGCGCTGGCCGGCGCGGGCTTCCGGATCGGGCTCAGCCTGGACGGCGGCACCGCCGGCCTCAACCGGCGGCGCCTGGACCACGCCGGCCGCCCCTCCTGGCCGGCCGCGTCCCGCGCCGCCCGGCTGCTGGCCCGCCGCCCTGGCGTCTTCGCCGGCATCCTGTGCACCATCGACCTCACCTCCGACCCGGCCCGGGTCTACGACTCGCTGCGCGCGCTCGGCCCCCCGATGCTCGACTTCCTCCTCCCGCACGCCAACTGGACCAGCCGCCCGCCGCTGCCCCCGGGCCCGGTGAGCCGCACCCCGTACGGCGACTGGCTGTGCACCGTCTTCGACCTGTGGTGGGACCGGACCGGCCCGGCACCCCGCATCCGCCTCTTCACCGAGATCATCGGCCTGCTGCTGGGCAGACCCAGCACCAGCGAGGCGGTCGGCCTGTCGCCCGTGGTCGCGCTCGTCGTGGACACCGACGGCGCCATCGAGCAGGTCGACTCCCTCAAATCGGCGTACGAGGGCGCCCCCGCCACCGGCCTGGACGTCTTCCGCAACAGCTTCGACGAGGCGCTCGGCCACCCCGGGATGGCCGCCCGCCGGCTCGGCGCGGACGCCCTGTGCGACCGGTGCCGCGCCTGCCCCCTGATGACGGTCTGCGGCGGCGGCAACTACGCCCACCGCTACCGGGCCGGCCGCAGCGGCTTCCGTAACCCTTCCGTGTACTGCGCCGACCTGGAACGGGTGATCCGGCACATCGCCGCCCGGCTCGCCGCCGCGGTGCACGTGGACCGGCCACCCGGCCCGGTGCTGACCTGAATGCCGTAACGATCAACTGGCCCACAGGGCACAAGACCTGACGTGGCGTCGCCACCCCGGGTGATACTTGGGCTATCGTGCCGAACAGCCAGCTCGCGCACGCGCGAACCACCGCCTACCGAGGAGACGGGCGCATGGCCGATCAGTCCGCAACCACCGGCTCCGGAGAGCACATCACCATCAGCTACGCGGGCTTCAACCGGCCGTGGGCGGCCTGGATTTCGCACCAGCTGGAACAGCTCGGGCACGGCACCACCATGCTGCGCTGGGACCCCGCCGCGGACAGCCCCCTCACCGAGGAACTGGCCGGCCTGCTCGCCGCCGAGGGCCGCCTGCTGATGGTGCTGGACGACTGGTACTTCAAACTCGGCCCCAAGACCCACGAGGAGTGGACGGCCGCCCTCCAGGAGGTCGTACCGGACCACGCCGACCGGTTCGCCGCCGTCAGCGTCGCCACCCAGCGGCTGCCCGCCACCGCCTCCGTGCTGCGCCCCGCCGACCTGCGCGACCTGGACGCCGTCGAGGCCAACCGCCGCGTCCTGAACCGCCTCGGCGTCCCGGCCGCCGCCCGGCGCCCCACCGAGCCCGCCGCCGACGCCCCGCGCTTCCCCAACGACCCGCCCGAGATCTGGAACATCCCCCGCCGCAACAACCGGTTCACCGGCCGCGACGCCGCGCTGGAAGAGCTGCACGGCAAGCTGGCGGGGCCGCTGCCCGGCGCCGGCCAGCCCCTGGAGACCCGGATCGCCCTGTACGGCATCTCCGGCGTCGGCAAGAGCCAGATCGCCGCCGAGTACGCCCACCGGTTCGGCAACGACTACGACGTGGTGTGGTGGATCAGCGCCACCAACCGCGGCGCGGCCCGCGAACAGCTCGCCGAGCTGGCCACCCGCCTCGGCCTGCCGGTCGGCCAGGAGCTGGGCGACCGCATCCGCGCCGTCCACGAGGCGCTGCGCATCGGCCGCCCGTACCGCCGCTGGCTGCTGATCTTCGACAGCGCCGACGACATGGAGCAGATCGAGGACCTGGTGCCGGACGGCCGCGGGCACGTCCTGATCACCACCCTCACCCGGGACTGGTCCGGCTCCGGCAGCGCCCAGGAGATCGAGGTGCTGCCCTTCACCCGTACCGAGTCCGTCGCCTACGCGCGGCGCCGCGCCCCACGGCTGACCAGCACCGAGGCCGACCTGCTCGCGGACGCCGTGCAGGACCTGCCGCTGCTGCTCGCGCAGACCGCCGCCTGGCTGGACGCCAACCCGATGGCGCCCAGGGAGTACATCGAGCTGATCCGGCGCGGCGAGCCGAGCCTGGTCGGCATCCGCATCTCCACCGACTACCCGATGGCCTTCCAGACCAGCTGGGCCATAACGCTCAACACGCTGCGCGAACGCAGCCCCGCCGCCGTCGAACTGCTCAAGCTCTTCGCGTTCTTCACCCCGGACGCCATCCCGGTGCCGATGCTCGCCCGCGCCCGCCGCGGCGACCTGCCCGAATACCTCGCCGACCTGGCGGCCGAGCCGATCGCCTGGAACACCGCGCTGCGGCGGCTGACCGAGTCCACGGCCGTACGCCTCGACTACCAGGTCGCCCAGACGACCACGGACCCGGCCGTGGAGACGGCCCAGATGCACCGGCTCTACCACCGGTTCCTGCGCAGCGACATGTCCGAGGACGAGCGGGACACGATGTCCGCCACCGCCTGCCGGGTGCTGGCCACCGCCGACCCGCAGAGCCCCTCCGACACCCGCACCTGGGAGCAGTACGCCGCGCTCATCCCGCACCTGGAGCCGGCCGGCGTCCTGGACAGCCCGGAGACCTCCGTCCAGGAACTGCTGCTCAACTGCATCGAATACCTGCGGGTGCGCGGCGAGTACCGGATGGGCCTGCGGCTGTGCGAGCAGTTCCTCTCCCGCTGGCGCACCCGCATCGCGCCCACCCAGCGCACCATGCTCGTGGTCACCCACCAGCACGCCAACATGCTGCGCCGGCTGGGCCGCTACCGCGAGGCCGAGGCGGTCGGCAGCGCCATCGTCGAGGAACTGGCCGCCGAACGCGACCCGGGCGACGGCGCCCTGCTGCGCGCCCAGGACGGCCTGGCCGGCACCCTCATGGCACTGGGCTCCTACGAACAGGCGCGGGAGATCTTCGAGCGGGTCGTCCGGGGCCGTACGGAACTGCTCGGCCCCGAGGCGCCGCTCACCCTGTCCTCGCGCAGCAACCTCGCCTCCGCGCTCAGCGCCGTCGGCCGCTACGAGGAAGCGCTCACCCTCTACGGCGAGGTGCTGCTCGTCTGGGAGCGCGAGCTGCGGGCCCGGCACCACCTCACGCTCGGCGCCGCGTATTCGTACGCCCGCATGCTGCGCCTGCTCGGCCGCTACACCGACGCGCTGTCCCGCCAGGAGCTGAACGTACGGCTCTACCACCAGGTGATGGGCCGGCACACACCGCTGACCCTGCGCGCCGAGCACAACCTCGCGCTGTGCCTGCGCCGCTCCGGCGCCGTCACCCAGGCCGACGCGCTGATGGGGGACGTGGTGGAGCGCTCCCGCCGGGTGCACGGCCCCCGGCACCCGGAAACGCTCATGATGCAGGCCAACTACGCCACGTTCCTGCGCGAGCACGGCGACCTCGGCCAGGCCAGGGCGCTGGGCGAGGAGGCGGCCGAGCGGTACCGCACCCTGGTCGGCGAGGCCCACCCGTTCACCGTCGGCGCGCTCGGCAACACCGGCCTGGTCTGCTGGGAATTCGGCGAGCGGGACAACGCGCTGGCCATCGCCGAGCAGGCGCTCGCCGGTATGACCCGGGCGATGGGCCCCGACCACCCCTGGACGCTGGGCTGCGCCCTGAACGCGGCCGGTGCCCGCAACCGCGTCGACGACGAGGAGAGCGCCGCCGAGCTGAGCCGGGACACCCTGGAGCGCGCCAAGCAGACGCTCGGCGACACCCACCCGCTGACCCTCTCGGCCAAGACGGCCCTCGCCGACGACCTGCGGGCCCTGCGGCGCGGCCAGGAGGCGGCCAAGCTGGAGCAGGAGGCCGTGCAGCAGCTCACCGAGACCCTCGGCGCCGAGCACCCGCACACCCTTTCCGCCCGCCGCCGGCGCCGCCCGTACTGGGACTTCGAACCGCAGCCGGTCTGAGCGCCGGACGGCCCGGGGCCCCGCAGCGAACGTCGGTCGTTCGCGGCGGGGCCCCGGGCCGTCACACGGGCGCCGTACGGACTAGGCGTCGAACGCCTCGGCGAGCAGCGCGGCCTGCTCGGCCTGGTGGCGCTTGGCGGAACCCACGGCCGGCGACGAGGAGTGCGGCCGCGAGATGCGGCGCAGACGCTCGCCGTGCGGAATGTCGGCACCGACGGACAGGTCCAGGTGGTCGATCAGGTTCAGACCCAGGAACGGCCACGCACCCTGGTTCGCCGGCTCCTCCTGCACCCACAGGTACTTGCCCGCGTTCGGGTACTTGGCGATCTCCGCCTGGAGCTCCTTGCCGGGCAGCGGGTACAGCCGCTCGATCCGGACCAGCGCGGTGTCGAACGCGCCGCGCTTGACCCGCTCCGCCTCCAGGTCGTAGTAGACCTTGCCGGAGCAGAAGATGACCTTGGTGACGTCCTCGGCCTTCGCCGCGTCGTCCGAGATCACCGGCCGGAAGCCGCCCGTGGTGAACTCCGCCGTCTTCGACGTCGCCGCCTTCAGGCGCAGCATCGACTTCGGGGTGAAGACGACCAGCGGCTTGTGGTGCGGGTTGTGCACCTGCCAGCGCAGCAGGTGGAAGTAGTTCGACGGGAGCGTCGGCATCGCGACGGTCATGTTGTTCTGCGCGCACAGCTGGAGGAAGCGCTCGATGCGGGCCGAGGAGTGGTCCGGGCCCTGGCCCTCGTAGCCGTGCGGCAGCAGCAGCGTGACGCCGGAGGTCTGGCCCCACTTCTGCTCCGCCGAGGAGATGAACTCGTCGACGACGGTCTGCGCGCCGTTGGCGAAGTCACCGAACTGCGCCTCCCACAGGACCAGCGCCTCCGGGCGGGCGAGCGAGTAGCCGTACTCGAAGCCCATCGCCGCGTACTCGCTCAGCAGCGAGTCGTAGACGTTGAAGCGCGCCTGGTCCTCGGACAGGTAGAGCAGCGGGGTGTAGTCCTCGCCGGTCTCCCGGTCCACCAGCACCGCGTGGCGCTGGCCGAAGGTGCCGCGGCGGGAGTCCTGGCCCGACAGGCGGACCGGGGTGCCCTCCATCAGCAGCGAGCCGAAGGCGAGGGTCTCGCCGGTGCCCCAGTCGATCGTGTCGTCCTCCACCTGGGCCGCGCGGCGCTGCAGCTGCGGCAGCAGGCGCGGGTGGACGGTGACCCGCTCGGGGATGTTGACCTGGGACTCGGCGATCCGCTTGACGACCTCCTGGGAGATCGCGGTGTCCACGGCGACCGGGAACTCGGCCTGCGGCTCCGGCACCTCGGGGGCGGCCGGGGCGGTGGTGGCCTCGCGGACCTCCGTGAAGACCTTCTCCAGCTGGCCCTGGAAGTCCTGGAGCGCCTGCTCGGCCTCCTCCAGCGTGATGTCGCCCCGGCCGATCAGCGACTCGGTGTAGAGCTTGCGCACCGAGCGCTTCTTGTCGATCAGGTCGTACATCAGCGGCTGCGTGAAGCCCGGGTTGTCGGTCTCGTTGTGACCGCGGCGCCGGTAGCAGATCAGGTCGATGACGACGTCCTTGTTGAACGCCTGGCGGAACTCGAACGCCAGCCGCGCGACGCGGACGACGGCCTCGGGGTCGTCACCGTTGACGTGGAAGATCGGCGCCTCGATCATGCGGGCCACGTCGGTGGCGTACATGGAGGAGCGGGCCGACTCCGGGGCGGCGGTGAAGCCGACCTGGTTGTTGATGACGATGTGCACCGTGCCGCCGGTGCGGTAGCCGCGCAGCTGCGACATGTTCAGCGTCTCGGCGACCACACCCTGGCCCGCGAAGGCCGCATCACCGTGCAGCTGGACCGGCAGGACGGTGAAGTCCGTGCCGCCCTTGCCGATGATGTCCTGCTTGGCGCGCGCCACACCCTCGACGACCGGGTCGACGGCCTCCAGGTGGGACGGGTTGGCGGTGAGCGAGACCTTGATCTGCTCGCCGTCCAGGCCGGTGAAGGTGCCCTCGGCGCCCAGGTGGTACTTCACGTCGCCGGAGCCGTGCATCGACTTCGGGTCGAGGTTGCCCTCGAACTCGCGGAAGATCTGCGCGTACGACTTGCCGACGATGTTGGCGAGCACGTTCAGCCGGCCGCGGTGGGCCATGCCGATGACGACCTCGTCCAGGCGCGACTCGGCGGCCGAGTCGATGACCGCGTCCAGCAGCGGGATGACGGACTCGCCGCCCTCCAGGGAGAACCGCTTCTGGCCGACGTACTTCGTCTGGAGGAAGGTCTCGAACGCCTCGGCGGAGTTCAGGCGGCGCAGGATGCGCAGCTGCTCCTCGCGCTCCGGCTTGGAGTGCCCGCGCTCGACCCGGTCCTGGATCCACTTGCGCTGCTTGGGGTCCTGGATGTGCATGAACTCGATGCCGGTGGTGCGGCAGTACGAGTCGCGCAGCACGCCCAGGATGTCGCGCAGCTTCATCATCGACTTGCCGGCGAAGCCGCCGACCGCGAACTCCCGCTCCAGGTCCCACAGCGTCAGCCCGTGCTCGATGATGTCGAGGTCGGGGTGCTTGCGCTGCTCGTACTCCAGCGGGTCGGTGTCGGCCATGACGTGGCCGCGCACCCGGTAGGCGTGGATCAGGTCGAAGACCCGGGCCGCCTTGGTGACGTCGTCGTCGTGGCTGACGTCGATGTCGCGCAGCCAGCGCACCGGCTCGTAGGGGATGCGCAGCGACTTGAAGATGTCGTCGAAGAAGTCGTTCTCGCCGAGCAGCAGTTGGTTCATGATGCGCAGGAACTCGCCGGAGGCGGCGCCCTGGATCACGCGGTGGTCGTACGTGCTGGTCAGCGTCATGACCTTGGAGATGCCCAGCTTGTTCAGGGTGTCCTGGGAGGTGCCCTGGAACTCGGCCGGGTAGTCCATCGCGCCGACGCCGATGATGAGGCCCTGACCGGGCATCAGGCGGGGCACGGAGTGGACGGTGCCGATGCCGCCCGGGTTCGTCAGCGACGCGGTGACTCCGGTGAAGTCCTCCATCGTCAGCTTGTTGTTGCGGGCCCGGCGGACGATGTCCTCGTAGGCCTGCCAGAACTCGAAGAAGCTGAGCGTCTCGGCCTTCTTGATGGCCGCGACGACGAGCTGGCGGTCACCGTTGGGCTTGACCAGGTCGATGGCCAGACCGAGGTTGATGTGCTCGGGCTTGACCAGCGTCGGCTTGCCGTCCTTCTCCTGGAAGGAGTAGTTCATCGACGGCATGGCCTTGAGGGCCTGCACCATCGCGTACCCGATGAGGTGGGTGAAGGAGACCTTCCCGCCACGGGCGCGCTTGAGGTGGTTGTTGATGACGATGCGGTTGTCGAACAGCAGCTTCACCGGGACGGCGCGCACGGACGTGGCCGTGGGCAGCTCCAGCGAAGCGTTCATGTTCTTCGCGACGGCGGCGGCGGGGCCGCGCAGGGTGACAAGTTCCGGTCCTGCGGGCGCCTCGTCGGCCTTCACGTCGTCCTTCTTGGCTGCGGGCTTGGCGGTCTTCGCGGGTTCGGCCTTGGCCGGGGCGGCCTGGGCGGGCGCCGGGGCGCTCGCGGCGGGCTTCGCCGGTGCGGCGGGCTGCGCCGCGGCGGGCGTGGCCGGGGCCGCGGGCGCGCTCGGCGCGGCGGCGGCCGGGGCTGCCTGGCCGGAGGCCGGAGTGGCGGGGGCGCCGTCACTCGCGGGGGCCGGCGCGGTGGTGCTCGCACCCGGCTTGTAGTCGGCGAAGAAGTCCCACCAGGCTCGGTCTACCGAGTTCGGGTCCTGGAGGTACTGCTGGTAGATCTCATCGACGAGCCACTCATTCGGACCGAACGCGGCAGCAGGGTTCTTACCCTGCCCCTCTTGGTCAGTCGAAGTGCTCGAACTGTTGGGGGACTGTGGCGACACGGCGGCAACCGCCCTCTTCCGCTTCCTAAGGTGGTGGACAGCGGGAATAAAGGCTACGCCTCTCGGGACCTTTGGTGCAGTCCGGGGCGGTCAGTCGTCGTGCACGTCACATTCAGCAAGGGGTTTCGGGGCATGACGCGGTGGGAAACACACCAGGTTCGCCTGTCTGCGGGTACGCGGCATCGCCACCGCACCCCGGAGTGGGTGCTTCCATCACCGACCCTACGTCACGCGGAGTCAGCTTCGTGTGACGTCGGTCCCCGGAAGGGTGACGCGGATGCGGCAGCCGCGAGGTGACTCGGCCACCCCGATCCGCCCGCCGTGCAGGTCCACCGCCCAGCGCGCGATGGCCAGGCCCAGCCCCGTACCGCCGTCGCTGCCCGGCCCCGGGGCCGCCGGGTCGCCCCGGTTGAAGCGCTCGAAGACGTGGTGCCGCTCGGCCTCCGGGATGCCGGGCCCCTCGTCCTGCACCTCCAGCTCCAGGCTCTCCGGCGTCTCGCCCGCGCGCGCCCGCACCGTGACCCGGCCGTGCCGCGGGCTGTGCTTGATGGCGTTGTCGATCAGGTTGGCCACCACCTGGTGGAGCCGCTCGGCGTCCGCGTGCGCGGTCAGCTCCGGCGGCGAGACGTCCAGATGGAGGTGTACGTCCGTACGGGTGTGGGTGCCGGAGCCGGCGAGCCCCGCCAGCGTCGAGGCACCCCGGCTCATGTTGGCCTCCTTGAGCACCCCGGACAGATACGGCCACACCTCGAAACGGCGGGCGTGCAGCGGCACCACACCGTTGTCCAGTCGCGACAGGTCCAGCAGGTGCTCGACCAGCCGCCCCAGCCGCTCGGTCTGCTTCAGGGCCGTCCGCATTGTCTCCGGGTCCGGCTCGCACACGCCGTCCACCACGTTCTCCAGGACGGCGCGCAGAGCCGCTATCGGGGTGCGCAACTCGTGCGAGACGTTGGCGACCAGCTCCTTGCGGTGGGTGTCCACCGCCTCCAGGTCGGCGGCCATCCGGTTGAAGGCGTCGGCCAGGTCGCCGAACTCGTCCCGCCGCCCGCCCCGCACCCGGCGGGTGTAGTCACCGTCCGCCATCGCCCGGGTCACGTCCGTCATGTCGTCCAGCGGCGCCGTCAGGCTCTGCGCGACGAACTGGGTGACCAGCAGCGAGGCGATGATCGAGAAGACCGTGATGACCCGCAGCTCGGTGTCGGAGTGGATGGCGACGAACACCAGCAGCGTCGTGATGATCACCGAGACGATGACCAGCGCCCCGAGCGCCGCCTTGACCGAGCGGTACGGGTCCAGCGGCCGCAGTCCCTCCCACACCCGCTGCCAGAAGGGGGCCCAGACCCGCTCCCGCAGGCCGTCCAGCCCGTCCCACGCGCGCTCCCGGGCCCGGTCGCGGCGCTCCTTCCGGTCGGCCGTCCGTCGTCGGGCGGGGGCCGTCATACCGGCGGGGTCTCCAGCGCGTACCCGACGCCGTGGACCGTGCGGATGCGCTCGGCGCCGATCTTGCGGCGCAGCGCCTTGATGTGGCTGTCGACCGTGCGCGTACCGGAGGCGTCCGCCCAGTCCCACACCTCGGCCAGCAGCTGTTCGCGGGAGAGCACCGCGCGCGGCGTGTTCGCCAGGCACACCAGCAGGTCGAACTCGGTCGGGGTGAGGTGGACGTCGCCGCCGCGTACCCGCACCCGGCGCTGCGCGTGGTCGATCTCCAGCTCGCCCAGGCGCAGGATGCCGCTGCGCGGCGTGTGCGCGGCCAGCGCCGCGCGCTCCACGCGCCGCAGCAGTACGTGCACCCGGGCCGCCAGCTCGCGCATGGAGAACGGTTTGGTCATGTAGTCGTCGGCGCCGACACCGAGGCCGACCAGCATGTCCGTCTCGTCGTCCCGCGCCGTGAGCATCATCACCGGCACCGGGCGCCGGGCCTGCACCCGGCGGCACACCTCCAGCCCGTCGAAGCCCGGCAGCATCACGTCCAGGACCAGCAGGTCCGGCTGCCACGCCTCGGCGGTGTCCACCGCGGCGGGCCCGTCGGTGGCGGTCTGCACCTGGAATCCCTCGGCACGCAGCCGGGCCGCGATGGCGTCCACGATCGTCGGGTCGTCCTCCACGACGAGGACCCGGCGCTGGGCGCCGGGCGTGGCCGCGGCGGTGCCGCCCTGGGTGGTCTGCGTCTGATCCATCGCCCGCCCCTGCGTGTCCCCGTGCTGCCTGGTCGCGTACTGCTGGGCAGCAGCGTAAGGGCAGGGTGTGACCGTCGGCTACGCGCCCTTGCGCGCGAGGTGCACCACGTCGGGGACGCCTCGGACAACGGGGATCTCTTCGGTACGTACGCCGGTGAACCCGGCATTTCGCAGCGCGAGTTCGAAGGCGGACGACGGCTGCGCCGACCAGACGGCGAGCACCCCGCCGGGCGTCAGCAGCTCCCGGCAGGCGGCGAGCCCGGTGGGGGAGTAGAGGCCGCCGTTGTCCTCGGTGACGGTCCACTCCGGCCCGTTGTCGATGTCCAGGCACAGCGCGTCGAAGGTGCGCCCGCCGGCGCCGTCGCGGAGGTACCCGACCAGGTCGGCGGCGACGATCTCGGTCCGCGGATCGGCGAGCGCGGCCCCGGACACGGCGGACAGCGGACCGTCGCGGTGCCAGTCGACGACCGCGGTCTCCCGCTCGACCACCGTGATCCGCCCCCACCGGGCGTCCTCCGCCGCCCGCGCCAAGGAGAAGCCCACGCCCAGCCCGCCGATCAGCACATCGGGAGACGGCCGTCCGTCGTCCAGCTCCGCGAGCGCCGCGTCCACCAGCAGCCGCTCGGACCGTCCGTCCGAGGTGTCCATCAGGAAGCACCCGTTGGCGATGATCTCGAAGTGCTCGCCCCGCTGCCGCAGTACCGCCTCCCCGTAGGGGCCCTCGCGGCGGTCGAGCACCCGGGGCGGGCTGCCGTCGGCGGGCGGACCGGGTACGTGCACGGAGTGGGGCACGGCGTGCGCGGGGTGAACCATGACCGCCATCCTGACCAACCGGAGCGGCGCGGGTCCAGCCGGATTGCGGGCCCGGGCGACGACGACCGCTTCGGGTGACGCGCGTCACGGGCACAGCTCACTCATGGGTTGAGCGTGCAGGCTGTTCCCGTACGTAGATCTTCGTGGGAGCACACCGCCCACGAGGGGCGCACGCCCGAGGGGGACGGGCATGCCGGTGGCGCCGTCGGCGCCGTGCACGGAAGGGGCCTGGAGCGGGTGAGGCGGGTTGGCGTAACGGATGCGGCCGGTGTCCCCGGCACGGAAGAAGCCGTAACGGCCGCAGGGGAGAAGGGGGCGAAGGGGGCGCTCGCGGGGGTTCCCAGACAGCGGGCGGTGGCGGGGGACGGTGCCGGGCAGGCCATGGACGGCGTGGCTGCGGACGCGGTGCCTGCGGGTGCCGTACCCGCGGGCGTGGTGTCTACGGACGCAGCGGCGCCCGCTCCCGCGTCCAGGGTGGCCGCGCCCGCCCCGATACGCATCGGCTCGCGACTCCGGCGCGCGCCGCGCCCCTGGCGCCTGCTGCCCACGCCCCTTGGCGCGCCCTTCACCTTCGGCTACACCCTCCTCCTCGTCGCGACCTCCGTCTTCGCCGAGCACGCCGACCCCACGCTGGTCTCCGCCCTGCTCCAGGGCTCCAGCACGGACGTCGAGCACCTCGCGCACGCGCCCCTGCTGGTGCTCGTCGCCAGCGCCCTGTGGATCGCCGGCGGCATGACCTCCGCGTACGCCATCGCCTTCCTCCTCGTCCTGACGGCACTGGAACGCCGCGTCGGTGCCCTGCGTACGGCCGCGGTCTTCTTCGGCGGCCATGCGGTCGCCACACTGGCCACCGAGCTGCCGGTGGGCGCCGCGGTCGCCCTCGGGCACCTGCCCGCCGACGCCCTGCACCGCCTCGACTACGGCATCAGCTTCGGCGTGATGACCTGCACCGGCGCGCTGGCCGGGCTGCTCCCGGCCTGGGCGCGGTGGCCGCTGCTGGCGGGCGTGACCTGGTTCGCCGCCGGCAACCTCCTGTTCTCCACCGACCCCGTGAGCGACTCGGGCCACCTGCTCGCCCTGGTCCTCGGCACCCTCACCTGGCGCCTGCTGCGACGCCGCCGCGGGCCGCGGTACGGGCCGGTTGTCAGTGGCCGTTGCTAGCTTCCTGAACACGCTTCTCCACGGCTCGACGGGGAGGTGGAGCGAGGGTTGCACCCGGCCGCGACGGCCGGGGCCCCGCTCCGTCAGGAAGAGGCACACCATGCGAATGATCTTCGTCAACCTGCCGGTGAAGGACGTCACCGCGTCCCGCGAGTTCTTCACCCGCCTCGGCTTCGCCTTCAACCCGCAGTTCTCCGACGAGCACACCCTGTGCATGGTCGTCGAGGAGAACATCTCCGTCATGCTCCTCCAGGAGGACCGCTTCCGGGACTTCATCAACGGCGACATCAGCGACGCCGCGAAGACGAAGGAAGTCCTCACCTGTCTGTCCTGCGACAGCCGGGAGGAAGTCGACACCCTGCTCGCCAAGGCCCTGGAAGCGGGCGCGAGCCCCTGGAAGCCGGTCATGGAGGAAGGCCCCATGTACGGCGCCAGCTTCCAGGACCCGGACGGCCATGTCTGGGAACTGATGCACATGGCCCAGGGCTGACCGTCGGGCGGCACGGCCCGCCCCGGCGGCTGATCGCTCACAGCGAACAGCCGCCGGGGAACATCCCGAGGCTCACAAGCATTGAGCGGGTATTGCTCAACTTGCCTGCCGAAGGGGAGATCATGGCTTCGACGTCCACTTCGCTCACTCTGCCCGTGCTGCCGCTCGACGACGAAGTCGTCCTGCCGGGCATGGTGGTGCCCCTGGACCTTTCCGAAGCGGACGTACGGGCCGCGGTGGAGGCCGCGCAGGCCGCCGCTTCCCCGGGTGACAAGCCGCGGGTGCTGCTGGTGCCGCGGACCGACGGCGCCTACGCGGCCATCGGCGTGCTCGGCCGTGTCGAGCAGGTCGGGCGGCTGTCCGACGGTGACCCCGGCGCGCTGATCCGCGGCCTCGGCCGGGTGCGGATCGGCGCGGGGACGACCGGCCCCGGCGCCGCCCTGTGGGTGGAGGGCACGACCGTCGACGAGACGGTGCCCGACCCCCTGCCCGGCGCCGTCACCGAGCTGGTCAAGGAGTACAAGGCGCTGGCCACCGACTGGCTCAAGAAGCGCGGCGCCTGGCAGGTCGTGGACCGCGTCCAGCAGATCGACGACGTCTCGCAGCTCGCGGACAACTCCGGCTACTCACCGTTCCTGAGCACCGAACAGAAGGTGCGGCTGCTGGAGACCACCGACCCGGTGGCCCGCCTGAAGCAGGCCACCGAAGCGCTGCGCGAGCACCTCGCCGAGCAGGACGTGGCGGAGGCCATCGCCAAGGACGTCCAGGAAGGCGTGGACAAGCAGCAGCGCGAGTTCCTGCTGCGCCGCCAGATGGAGGCCGTCCGCAAGGAGCTGGCCGAACTGAACGGCGACCCGGAGGACGAGGGCGAGGACTACCGCGCCCGCGTCGAGGCCGCCCGGCTGCCCGAGGACGTCCGCAAGGCGGCCCTCAAGGAGGTCGACAAGCTGGAGCGGTCCAGCGACCAGAGCCCCGAGGGCAGCTGGATCAGGACCTGGCTGGACACGGTGCTGGAACTGCCGTGGAACGAGCGCACGGAGGACGCGTACGACATCCCCGGCGCCAAGGAGGTCCTGGACGCCGACCACGCCGGCCTGGAGGACGTCAAGGAGCGCATCACCGAGTACCTGGCCGTGCGCAAGCGGCGCGCCGACCGCGGTCTGGGCCCGGTCGGCGGGCCGGCCGGCGACTCCGGCACGGGCGGCGGCGGGCGTCGGGCGGGCGGCGCCGTGCTGGCGCTGATCGGCCCGCCCGGCGTCGGCAAGACCTCGCTGGGCGAGTCCGTGGCCCGCGCCATGGGCCGCAAGTTCGTCCGGGTCGCGCTCGGCGGCGTACGGGACGAGGCGGAGATCCGCGGCCACCGGCGTACGTACGTCGGCGCGCTGCCCGGCCGCATCGTGCGCGCCGTCAAGGAAGCCGGCTCGATGAACCCGGTCATCCTCCTGGACGAGGTCGACAAGGTCGGCTCGGACTTCCGGGGCGACCCGTCCGCCGCCCTCCTCGAAGTCCTCGACCCGGCGCAGAACCACACCTTCCGGGATCACTACCTGGAGGTCGAGCTGGACCTGAGCGACGTGGTCTTCCTGGCCACCGCCAACGTCCTGGAGGCCATACCGGAGCCGCTGCTCGACCGCATGGAGCTGGTCCGGCTGGACGGCTACACCCAGGACGAGAAGGTCCTCATCGCCCGGGACCACCTGGTCCCGCGCCAGCTGGAGCGGGCCGGTCTGGAGACCGGCGAGGTCACGCTCACGGACGGGGCGCTGGCCAAGCTCGCCGGGGAGTACACCCGCGAGGCGGGCGTACGGAACCTGGAGCGGGCCGTCGGGCGGCTGCTGCGCAAGATCGCGGCCCAGAGCGAACTGGGCGAGCGCGACCTGCCCTTCACGGTGGACGAGGACGAGCTCCGCCCGCTGATCGGACGCCCGCACCACACCCCGGAGTCGGCGCAGGACCCGGCCGAGCGGCGCACGTCCGTACCGGGCGTGGTCACCGGCCTCGCGGTCACCGGCGCGGGCGGCGACGTCCTGTACGTGGAAGCCTCGCTCGCCGACCCGGAGACCGGCGCGTCCGGCCTCCGGCTCACCGGCCAGCTGGGCGACGTGATGAAGGAGTCCGCGCACATCGCGCTCTCCTTCCTGCGCTCGCACGGCGCGGAACTGGAGCTGCCGGTCAGCGACTTGAAGGAGCGCGGCGTGCACCTGCACATACCGGCGGGCGCCGTGCCGAAGGACGGCCCGAGCGCGGGCGTGACGATGACGACGGCGCTGGCCTCGCTGCTCTCCGGCCGGCCGGTGCGCCCGGACGTGGCGATGACCGGTGAGGTCTCGCTGACCGGGCGGGTGCTGCCGATCGGCGGCGTCAAGCAGAAGCTGCTCGCGGCGCACCGGGCGGGGATCACCACCGTGATCATCCCCAAGCGCAACGAGCCGGACCTGGACGACGTCCCCGCCGAGGTCCTGGAGAACCTCGCCGTCCACCCCGTCTCCGACGTCCGCCAGGTCCTCGACCTGGCCCTGACCCCGGCCCTGGCCCCGGCCGCCCCGGAGGTCCCGGCCGCGGCGTGACGGACGCGGCCGGCAACAGCGGCCCGGAACCCCGGACACGGGGCTCCGGGCCGCGCGCGTGTCCCGACTACCGTGCGTATCGTTGTACTGCGCGACTGCCCGCACAACGCGGCGGTGGGGAGGAGCGCACGGTGACCATCGAGCTGACCGACAACAGGATCGAGATCGAGATGGCCGACAGCGACAAGCTCAGCCTGGACATGATGTTCGACTGGCTGGAGCGGATGCCCATCCCCGAGGGCTATAAGACAGAGATTGTCGAGGGGGCCATCTTCCTGTCGCCGCAACGGGACAACCACTGGGACATCATCCTGGAGATCGTCGAGCAATTGCGCGTGAAGTACCCGAGGAAGCGGGTGAAGTCCGATGTCCGCATCGACTTCCCCGGCGACCTCAACGGCTTCGCCTGCGACGTGGTCGCGCTACGGGACGGCGCGGAGAGGGACGACAAGGGGCGCTGGCGGTATCAGGACATCGAACTCGTCGCCGAGGTCATCTCCCGGAAGACGGCGAGCAACGACTACGGCCCCAAGCTGGAGACCTACGCGGTGGCCGAGGTCCCGGTCTACCTCATCGTCGACCCGTACACCGGTACGTGGCATCTCCACACGCTGCCCAAGGACGGGAAGTACCACGGATACCTGACCCTGGACTTCGGCGACCCGGTGGACCTGACGGGGACGGTTGTCGGTCTGACGCTGGAGACGACGGAGTTCGGCAGGGAGTGACGGCATACGTCGGTTCAGGGGCCCCGGCGCGCGCCTCGCGCCGGGGCCCCCGCCTGTCTCACCCGTCGGCCAACGCCTGCAACCGCTCATACGCCCCGTTGAACCGGTCGCGGTCGCCGACCGTGGGGCCCGACGACGTGTACTGCCAGATGGTGTGGAAGGCCCAGCCCGCGGGGAGTTCGCCGACCGAGGAGCCGTAGCGGGGGATCCACAGCGGGTTGACGGAGCCGAAGCCGGCGTAGTTGCCGGTGCACTGCTTCCACCAGCTGGTGGAGGTGTAGAGGACGGCGTCCCGGCCGGTGCGCGCCTTGTACGTGGCGAAGAAGTCCTGCATCCAGCTGATCAGGCCGGCCGCGCTCTTGCCGTAACAGGTCGCGCCGTACGGGTTGTACTCCATGTCGAGGGCGCCGGGCAGCGTCCGGCCGTCCCTGGACCAGCCGCCGCCGTGGTCCACGAAGTAGTCGGCCTGGGCGGCGCCGCTGGAGGTGTCGGGGGTGGCGAAGTGGTACGCGCCGCGGATCATGCCGACGTTGTAGGAGCCGTTGTACTGCTGCGCGAAGTACGGATTGGTGTAGCCGGTGGACTCGGTGGCTTTGACGTAGGCGAAACGGACGCCACCGTTCCAGAGCGTCTGCCACGGGACGTTGCCGTTGTGGCTGCTGACGTCGACGCCTTCGACGGAGGCGAGGGTGGGCGGCGGCGCCTCGCCCGGCGCGTCGCCCTCGTGCTCGATGACCTGGGACCCGGCCCAGTCCCGTCCCGGGTGGGTGGGCTCGGGGGCCCCTCCGTACGCGACGGCGCCGGCGGTACCGGGCAGGCCGAGGAGCAGGGCGGCGATGGTGAGGAACAGGCCGGCCAGGCTCCCGAGGGAGCGCGGTCGGCGGCGGGCGGGGCCGGATCTGGGCACGGGCATGGGGGCCTCCGGAGAGCGGGCCGGCTGGTGTCCCGGACATGACGCGGGAGAGGGGAACCGCTTGGTGTGGTCATGTCAGGTGAAGCCTTGACGGTACGCGCGTAGATGCGCGCCGTGAAAGGGGGGAGCCGGGCTTCCGATGGTCTGCTCCTGCGAAATACTGGACCAGCTGCGGTTTCGGCCGCCACGACAGGAAAACTTTCACGGTCCGGAAAGCGGGAGAGGGCGCCGACGTGCACAACACCAGACCCGACGGCATGACCGGGACGGATGAACCCAGCGGCGTGGACCAGGTGTTCCTGTCCCTGGAGCGGGAGCTGGCGGTCTTCCTGCGCCGCGCCCGCGCCACGTCCGGTGAGCTGGCGCGGGCGGTCCACCCGGAGCTGGAGTCGGCGGCGTACGGCCTGCTCGTGCGCCTCGCGGACGCGGGCCGGCAGCGGGCCACCGACCTCGCCGGGTACTTCGGCGTGGGCAAGGCGACGATGAGCCGGCAGCTGCGCGCCCTGGAGGACCTCGGCCTGATCGCCCGCGAACCGGACCCGGCCGACGGGCGGGCCGTGCTCGTCCGCCTCACCGACGAGGGCCACGACCGCTTCAGCCGGGTACGCAACAGCCGGCGCGCCCAGTACGCCCGGCAGCTCGCCTCCTGGGACCGCCGCGAGGTGGCGGAACTGGCCCGCCTGCTGCACCGCCTGAACGGCGAACAGGACGCGGAGGAAGGGTGCGGGGCGGCCGGAAAGGCCGAGCGGGGCGGGAAGGGCGGACACGGCTGAGAGCCGGCGCGCGGACCCCGGCGGGGCGGTGCGCACCGGCTCCCGGCCGGTCCTCCATGACGGCCGCCTCCTCCGCGGACGGCCGGCATCCCGTACGGGTCAGCTCTGTGCGTTTAGCCGCAGCGGCAGCCGCCGCAGGCGCCAGGCACCCGGCTGACGCATGCGTTCCTGCTCCTCCAGCTGTTCGTGGGGCACGGCGAGCTCCAGCCGCGGATAGCGCGCGAGCAGCTTGCCGAAGGCGACCTCGGCCTCCTGCCGGGCCAGCGAGGCGCCCAGGCAGTAGTGCATGCCGTGCCCGAACCCGACGTGGTCCTCGGCCCGGCCCGCAGGCTGCCGCGTCAGGTCGAGCTTCTCCGGCTCGGTGTAGTGCCGCGGGTCGTGGTTGGCCGCGACGAGACTGAACATCAGGGCGTCGCCCCGGCGGACCTGCGTGCCGGCCACCTCGGTGTCCTCGGTGGCGTACCGCAGCTGGGTGGCCTGGATCGGCCCGCACCAGCGCATCAGCTCGTGGACCGCGCGGGGCAGCAGGGCCGGGTCCTCGTCGAGCAGGCGACGCTGGTCGGGGTGGGTGAGCAGGGCGAGCGTGCCGTTGCTGATGAGGTGGGCGGTGGTCTCGTGGCCGGCCAGCACCAGCGTCAGCACCATGGTGACCATCTCGGTGTCGCTGAGCCGGCCGCCGTCGTCGTCGTGCGCCCGGATGAGCGCGCTGAGCAGGTCGTCGCGCAGGGTGGCCCGCCGCTCGCGGATCACCTCGTGGATGTGCTCGACCATGCCCGGTACGGTGGCGCCGATCCGCTTCGGGTCCAGGGAGGCCAGGGCGGCCCCGAACTGCCGCCACAGGTGCCGGTCCGCCTCGTCGATCCCGACCAGCTCGCAGATCACCGTGATCGGCAGCGGGTACGCGAAGTGCTCGACGAGGTCGACGACGCCGTCCGCCGCGTGACCGGGCAGCCGGTCCAGCAGCTCATCGGTGATCCGTTCCACCCGCGGCCGCAGGTCCTGGATACGGCGGGCGGTGAAGGCACGCGACACCAGGCGGCGCAGCCGGGTGTGGTCCGGCGGGTCGCTGGTGAGGATCGTCTCCACCAGGTACGGGGCGACGTGCTCGGGTATGCCGAACAGCTCGATCAGCTGGGCGCGCGGGTCCTTGCCCGTGCTGTCGAGCACGCGGGTCGGGTCGTTGACGAACCGCGGGTCGCGCATCACCTCGCGTACCACGTCGAAGCGGGTCACGAACCAGACGGGCGAGTCGTCGAAGAACCGGCCCCGGACGAGCGGGCCCTGCTCGCGCAGCTTGCCGTACCCGGTGTACGGGTCGCTGAGCAGTTCCGGCTCCATCACGTTCGGCTCGCCCGGGTGCAGGCCTACGTAGTCGGGCAGCCCGCCGGGTGTGGTGGCGGTGGTGGTCGGGGCGCCGGGCGGGGTGGCCGCGGCGGACCCGGTGGGCGATGTGGTCATCGTGCGTTCTCCTCCTGATCAGGGGTGTGACCGGGGATCACTGGCGCAGTTGCCGCCGCACTTCCTGCCGGCTCAGCTCCTCCAGGCGCTGGTAGTGCGCGATGATGCCGGGAGCGGCCGCGGCGATGAGCCGTGGGTCGGGATCGGCGTGGGTCTCCAAAGTGGTGCGGATGGTGTGGCACAGCACGTCGGCCCGCTCCTCCGGCCGGCCCGGCGCGCGTTCAGGGAAGAGCACTTCCGCCTGGAAGAAGCCGGCGGCGATCGCCATGCAGGCGTACATCTGCTGGTCGACGCTCAGGTCCTCGCGCACCAGGCGGTGCTCGCGCAGCACCGACAGCTGCGCGCGCAGGGACTGGGTGCCGGCCGCCATCAGCTCCGCCAGCTCCTTCTTGGCGATCTCGTTCAGGCGGCCGAGTACGTCGGAGTCGTCCAGGTACACGGCGCGCAGCACCGGGTCGTCCATGAAGTCGAGGAGGGCCCAGCGCAGCAGCCGGCTGGGCAGGATGTTCCTGTTGTCGGCCCGCATCCGGGCCAACTGGCGCTGGTGGTCGGCGCACTTGGCCCGCAGGACCACCGCCAGCAGCAGGGCGTCCTTGTTCTTCCAGTGCAGGTAGACCGTGCCCTTGCCGACGTTCGCCCGGCGGGCGATCTCGTCGGTGGTCACACGGCGGTACCCCCAGGCCAGCAGCAGGTCGCAGGCGGCGTCCAGGATGCGTTCGCCGCGTTCGGTGCGTTCCGCCGCTTCCATGTCCCTCCTTGACTCCGTGACCAGTTTTCGAAACTGGTCACGGAG
This sequence comes from Streptomyces sp. NPDC018019, assembly GCF_044327805.1. NCBI lineage: Bacteria > Bacillati > Actinomycetota > Actinomycetes > Kitasatosporales > Streptomycetaceae > Streptomyces > Streptomyces sp. NPDC018019. The sequence goes on from NZ_JBIRGD010000009.1 coordinate 258,660, forward strand.
TCAAAGCTAGGCCGGGCGGTGCCCGCCGGGTAAGGCGGTTTCCAGCCGTGCGGCGAGAGCTTCCTACGGCTCCACCAGCACCACCGTCGCGTCGTCCCGGGACTTGCCGCGAGGGAAGCGCGCGCCGTCCGGGTCGGCGGCCTCCAGCGTCCGTACGCGGTCGACCAGGGCCTGCGGCCCCTCCTTGCGCACCACCGCGAGGCAGTCCGCCCAGGAACCCTCGCGGAAGACCTCGACCCACCGTGATGCGCCGTCACTGAGGGCGGTCAGGGTCCGTACTTCGGCGCGCGGCAGGGAGCCGGTGACCGCCCGGGCGGCCACCGCGGGGTCGGCCGCAGCGGTGAAGAAGCCGCCCTCGGCGTTGCGCAGCGCCTCGACCGCGGCCCCGTACTCACGGCCGGCGGCGGCGCGTTCGGCGGAGCCGCGCGGCAGTCCCCGTACGGTCTCGCGCAGGGCCTGTACGGCGGGCGGCAGTTCGTCCAGGCGGGTGTCCAGGACCGGCCGGACCGTGCCGTCGGGGTGCTCGACGAGCAGGACGGAATCGGACAGGACCAGGTACTCGACCGCCTCCGGCGACCAGCGGACGGCCACCGCGGTTGCCTGCGGGGTGCGCGCGTGAGAAAGGTCACAGGTGGACCGGTGAACTTCGGCCGTCCGGGAGATGGCGGCCGAAAGTGCCTCAGGGAGCGTCATATCCCGGAATGAACCGGACAGTTCGAGCATTGCGCCACCGAGGCGCGCGGTGTACCAGGGCACGCCGTGGGAGCAGCCGGTGTCGTCCGGCGGCGGGGTCACGCCGTCCAGCAGGACCAGCACTCCGCCCTGGCCGGAGGCGGGCAGGGCGACGGACGCGTAGTCCTCGTTCGGGTGTTGGGGGTCTCCCGGCTCGGTGGCCAGTTCGATGCGCATGCCGGTCAGTCTGCCGCAGCGCGTCCGGTTTCCCGCGGTGTGCCGTCTTCGCCGGATCCGGCGGGAGTAGCAGCAGGTCAGGGGCGTAACCGGGGCTGGAAACCGCGGTCCCCGCAGATGCGGGCGCGCATCCTTCCAGGACCCTGTACGGTTCGCCAAACCCGCTCGGGGGTTGCGAAGGGTTGCACGCCGCGGCGGCCGGGACCGGAAGTTGATGGTCAACTTCCGATTGATGTTCACTCATTCGAGTGGCCAGGCATGCGTTGCCGGGCCACTGCGCGATGCCGGTGGAATGGTCGTGGCCCGGATCATGGGAGGGGCCAAAACGCTCGTCGCGACGCGCAGAGCCGGGCTGCTTCCCTCGCGGACGTGTGAATTGCTGCGGTCTTCGCACCGATCCGCCCCGCGAGCGGAGAGCGAGCCGGGTCCGCGGGACCACACGGTGTGGGCAGGCGAGACAGGAATGCGAGCAGCGGTGCGGAAGAAGCGGCTTCGGGACGGCGCGGTCGAGCCGGGATCGCCGGCCGGTCCGGTTTCGGGTACGGCTCCGGGCGTCGCCCCGGACGCGCCCCCGGGGACCGGAGCGGCGCCGGGCGCCGCGGGGTCTCCCGGCGCGCCGCAAAACCGTAGGAAAGGTACGTCCCAGGACACTCCCGCCGCACCCGTCCCGTCGCCCGCCGGACGCCCCGCGCGGGTGCGCAACCGGCTCGTCGGCGCGGTGGCCGTCGCGGCACTCGCCGTCCTGGGCGCCGGCGCGCCCGCCATCTTCTCCGCCGTGGACGACGTCCACGACTCCCAGCGGCTGGTCGACCTCGCCGGGCTGAACGCCCATGCCGTCACGCTCGCGCACTCCCTCGCCGACGAGCGGGACGCGATGACCGAATTCGTCGCGGGCGGGCGCTCCGCCAAGAACGGCGGCGCGGGCGTCCCGGAATCCCAGCGGGCCCGCGTGGACCGGCAGATCGGCGAGCTGCGCGGGGTGGCGAACGGTGCCGCCGGTGCCACCGACGCCTACCGCGCGGCGGACAAGCTCCTCACCGCGCTGCCGCAGACCCGCCAGAAAGCACTCTCCGGGCCCGGGCAGGTCACCGAGACCTTCGACGCCTACACGGCCGCCGTCCAGGCGCTCGGCGCGCTGTCCGACGCCATCGCCCGCGACCTCCCCGCCCGCGCGAACGACATCGCGCCGGACGTCCGGGCCCTGCCGCAGCTCGGCCGCGCCACCGACCAGGCGGCCGCCACCCGCGCCCTGCTCGTCCCGGCCCTCGCCGCCGGCGGCCCGCAGCCCAGGCTCACCGCCACCGCCCAGACGTCCTTCGTCCGCGAACAGGCCGCGCTGGCCGCCTTCAAGCAGTCGGCGAGCCCCAAGGCCCGGGACGCCTACGACCGCACCGTCAACGGCGGCGACGTGAACACCGCCGAGGCCTACCTCGCCAAGCTCACCGACCAGCCGCGGCTGGACGCCGACGACCAGCGGCTGAGCAGCGCGCGCGTGAAGACCGCGCTCACCGCCCGGATCGGGCTGATGCGCGGCGTCGAGGCGTCGATGGCCACCGCCGACATCGACCGGCTGAGCGCGCTGCGCGACGACGACGTCACGGCGCTGGAGCTCCGGATCGCGCTGGTCGGCGTCTGCCTGCTGATCGCGGCCGGTGCCAGCGTCTCCGCATGGCGCTCGGTGACCCGGCCGCTCGCGGCGCTGCGGCTGGGCGCCCAGCGGGTGGCGGCCGACCCGGCGGGCGAGGCCCCGGTGGCGTTCAAGGGGCGCAACGACGAGTTCGCCGACGCCGTACGGTCCGTCAACGCCCTGCACGCCCGGGTGGGCGAGGCCGGCCGCCGGATCGCCGAACTGGAGGGCGAGCGCGCCCGGCTGGTCGGCGGGCGCCGGCGCCTGGTGGCCGAGCGTGAGGGGCTCCAGGAGGAGCGGGCGGCGCTGCGCCAGGAGGTCGCGGACCTCACCGGGCGGATGACGGCGCTGCGCACCGGCGTGCACGGCCGGTACGTCAACCTCGCCCTGCGCACCCTGGGTCTGGTGGAGCGCCAGCTGACCGTCATCGAGTCGCTGGAACAGAAGGAGCAGGACCCCGACCGGCTGGAGACCCTCTTCAAGCTGGACCACTTCGCCGCCCGGATGCGGCGCAACAGCGAGAACCTGCTCGTGCTGGCCGGAACGGAGCACGGCACCGGGCACCCCGGGCCGGTTCCGCTGCTGGACGTGCTGCGCGCCTCGATCAGCGAGATCGAACGGTACGAGCGGGTCCGCATCCAGTCGCTGCCGCCGCACTCCCAGGTCGCCGGGTTCGCCGCCGACGACATCAGCCACCTCGTCGCCGAGCTGCTGGAGAACGCCACCGCCTTCTCGCCGCCGGACTCCCACGTCGAGCTGTCCGGCTGGCTGCTGGAGAGCGGCGAGGTCATGCTCTCCGTGCAGGACGAGGGCATAGGGATGACCGGGGAGCGCCTGGCGGAGCTGAACGCCCGCCTCGCCGACCCCGCCGGGGACGACGACGGGCTCGGTACGGAGGACGAGACCCTCGGGCTCGGTCTGTACGTCGTCGTACGGCTCGCCGCCCGCCACGGTGTGCGCGTACAGCTGCGGGACCAGAAGCAGGGCGGGATCACGGCGGTCGTCGTGCTGCCCGCGGCCATCCTGCCCACCCGCCCGGCACCGGGCGCCGTCACGCCCGCGCCGCCCGGCGAGGGCGGCACCCAGAACCTGCCCGGCTCGGTGGCCGAGGCCAACTCCAACACGCTCCAGACGCGGCTGCCGCGCCTGGAACAGGGTGGCACCGCCGAAACGGTCCACGGTTCCGAGGAGGCGCCGGTCCCGGCACCGGGCCCGGCCCAGGTCCCGGCCCAGGCTCAGGACCCGGCCCCGGCAGGGGAACCGGCCGCGGAGCCGGTCGCGGCACCCGCCCCGGAAGCCGCTGCGGAACCCGCCGGGCCCGAGGCGCCCGCCGGACGTGAGGCACCCGCCGGGCCCCAGGCACCCGCCGGTCCCGAGACACCCGCCGCCGCGGCGACCGACGGCCCGGCGGCCGGAACGAGCCCGTACGGGCCGCAGTCGCCCGGCCCGTACGCCAAGGAGACCGCCGAGCACGGCCGGCCCGCGGAACGCCCGGCGCCCGGCGCCACGGCACCCGCCGCGGACACGACCACCGGCCGCGGCGCCTCCGGCCCGTACACCGCCGGACCCGCCGAGCACACCCGGCCGGACGCCGCGGCACCGCCTGCCGGGCGGCACGCCCGGCCGCAGCAGGACGACGCCACACCGGCCGGCGAAGGCGCCGCCGCGCCGCGCCGGCTGACCGACCAGGGCCTGCCCAAGCGCACGCCCCGGATCGTGGCGCGGAAGCCGCCCGCCACCCCGCGTACGGGCAGTGCGGCGGTCAACGCCGAGGCCCTGCGGGCCCGGCTCGGCGGCTTCCAGCAGGGGGCGCGGGACGGCCGGCGCGATGTCGAGGCCGAGATCGCGGAACGTACAGCGGAGCAGACCATCCCACAGACGGACACCGACGGAGCGGGGGCCCCGGGAGAGAGCCACGTTGTCGAGGAGGCACGCGATTGAACGCGCAAGCGCCCACTGCTTACGGACTGAGCAGCCAGGCACGGAACCTGCACTGGTTGCTGACGAATCTGGTCGATGAGGTACCGGGCATCCGCTCGGTGGCCGTGGTCTCCTCCGACGGACTGCTGCTGCTCTCCTCCGACCCGGCACTCGCCGCCGCGGCGCCCCGGGCCGGGCAGCAGAGCCCGCGCGGATCCAGCGCGGACCTGGCCACCATCGTCTCCGGGCTGGGCAGCCTCACCACGGGCGCGGCCGAACTGATGGACGGCGGAACGGTCAAGCAGACCATGGTCGCGATGGACGAGGGCAGCCTCTTCGTCATGTCGATCAGCGACGGCTCGCTGCTCGGGGTGCACGCCACCCCGGACTGCGACATGAGCGTCATCGCCTACCACATGGCGCTGTTCGTCGGCCGGGCCGGCCACGTCCTGACCCCCGAACTCCGCAGCGAGCTGCGCAAGTCGATGGAGAGCGCCCAGTGAGCCCCAGCCCCGAGCTCCCCGTCCGCGGCGGGGACCGCAAACCGTCGCGGGTGCGTCCGTACTCGCTCACCGGCGGGCGCACCCGCTTCGGGCACGTCCTGCTGGTCGAGACGTTCGTGGCCGCCCTGGACGGCCCGGAGGAGCGCCGGGAGCTGACCTCCGGCGGCTGGGGCGACCGGGTGATGCCGGAGATGCGCGCGATCGTCGAGCTGTGCCGCCGGATGCGCTCGGTCGCGGAGATCTCCGCGCTGCTCAAGATGCCGCTGGGCGTGGTCCGGGTGCTGCTCAGCGACCTCGCCGACCAAGGAAAGATCCGCGTCTACGGCACCGGGCACGGCACCGGCCGGCCCGACCGCGCACTGCTGGAAAGGGTGTTGGGTGGACTTCGCAGGCTCTGACACGATGACGGCCGCCGCGGCCGGGGTGGCCGGAGCGCCGCAGGTGTCCGCCGCCGGGGAACCGGCGCTCGACGAGGAGGCGGGGCTCCAGAGCTGGCAGACGGATCGTTCCCGCGCCCCCATCGCGACCAAGATCGTGGTGGCCGGCGGCTTCGGGGTGGGCAAGACGACCTTCGTCGGCTCGGTCTCCGAGATCACCCCGTTGCAGACCGAGGCGGTGATGACGCAGGCCAGCGAGGGCACGGACGACCTGTCCGCCACCCCGGAGAAGACCACGACCACGGTCGCGATGGACTTCGGGCGGATCACCCTCGACTCCGACCTGGTGCTGTACCTGTTCGGCACGCCGGGGCAGCAGCGCTTCTGGTTCATGTGGGACGACCTGGTGCGCGGCGCGATCGGCGCCGTCGTGATGGCCGACACCCGCCGGCTGGACGACTGCTTCCCCGCGCTGGACTACTTCGAGAGCTGCGGCCTGCCGTACGTCGTCGCGGTCAACCACTTCGAGGGGACGGCCGAGTACGCCGTCGAGGACGTACGCGAGGCGCTGACCGTGCCGCCGCACGTGCCCGTCGTGATCATGGACGCGCGCAAGCGGATCACGGTCGTCGAGTCGCTGCTCACGCTCGTCGCCCACGCCCTCGAAACCACTCCCGAATAGCCCGAGCCGCCCCCCCCGTATCTGGGAAGAGAGCACAACCATGCGGAAGATACTCATCGTCGGAGCCGGCCAGTCCGGGCTCCAGCTCGCCCTCGGGCTCCAGTCCCAGGGCTATGAGGTCACCCTCATGTCCAACCGCACCGCCGACGAGATCCGCTCCGGCCGCGTGATGTCCACGCAGTGCATGTTCCACACCGCGCTCCAGCACGAGCGCGACCTGGCGCTGAACTTCTGGGAGAACCAGGCCCCGCGCATCGAGGGCCTGGGCGTCTCGGTCGCCGCCCCCGGCAGCCACGCGGAGCCCGGCGGCACCCAGCGGGCCGTCGACTGGGTCGGCAAGCTGGACGGCTACGCCCAGTCCGTCGACCAGCGCCTGAAGATGGCCGGCTGGATGGAGACCTTCGCGCAGCGCGGAGGGCAGCTCGTCATCCACGGCGCCGCCGTCTCCGACCTCGACTTCTTCGCGAGCCGCTACGACCTGACGCTGGTCTCCGCCGGCAAGGGCGAACTGGTGTCCATGTTCGGGCGCGACGCGTCCCGTTCGCCGTACGACGCCCCGCAGCGCGCGCTGTCCGTGGCGTACGTGCACGGTCTGGGCCCGCGCCCGGAGCACCCCGACTTCGACGCGGTGCGCTGCAATCTCGTACCGGGCGTCGGCGAGCTGTTCATCATGCCGACGCTGACCAACTCCGGCCGCGCCGACATCCTCTTCTGGGAGGGCATACCCGGCGGCCCGCTGGACGTCTTCGCGAACATCCGGGACCCCCACGAGCATCTGGCGACGACCCTGGAGCTGATGGAACGCTTCACCCCCTGGGAGTACGCGCGCGCCACCAAGGTCGAGCTGACCGACGCCAACGGCACGCTGGCCGGGCGCTACGCGCCGACCGTGCGCCACCCCGTCGGCCGGCTGCCCTCCGGCGGGCTGGTCCTCGGCGTCGCGGACGTCGTGGTCGCCAACGACCCGATCACCGGCCAGGGCTCCAACTCCGCGTCCAAGTGCGCCGCCTCCTACCTCGCCTCGATCATCGAACACGGTGACCGGCCCTTCGACGCGGAGTGGATGCAGTCCGCCTTCGACCGCTACTGGCAGACCGCCCAGCACGTCACCAGGTGGACCAACGCGATGCTGGCGCCGCCGCCGGAGCACGTGCTGAACCTGATCGGCGCGGCCGGACAGCTCCAGCCGGTCGCCGACCGGTTCGCGAACGGGTTCAACGACCCGGCCGACTTCGACAACTTCTTCTTCGAGCCGGAGAAGGCGGAGGCGTATCTCGCTTCGCTCGGTTAGCCGGCGGTCCTGGTGCGCCCGGGGGCGCGTTGTCCTCAAGCGCCGGACGGGCCGGTGGTGACCGGGCAGCTTCACTGATCGGCCTCAGAGGCCGGACGGGCCGGTTGCGGGCAGCTCACGTTCCCCGCCGGGGCCGCGCCCGTGAGCAGGTACCTGCCCACCAGGGCGTCCACGCACGCGTTGCCGTTCTGGTACTGCCCGTGGTCGCCGCCCGCGACGGTGACCAGGCGGGAGCCGCGCAGGGCCCGGTGGGCCCGCAGGGCGCCCTCGTAGTGGGCGGCCGGGTCGTGCCGGGAGGCGAGCATGAGGGTCGGCGGCAGGCCCGCGCCGCTGACCCGGACGCGTGGGGCGCGGGAGGCGGGCCAGGCGGCGCAGGTCGCCGCGAAGGCCAGCGACCGCGCCCCGACCAGCGGATACCGCGCGGTGTACGCGGCGGTACGGCGCACCCACCCGGCCATGTCACGGCTCCACGGGGTGTCGTTGCACGTCACCGCGGTGAACTCGGCGAGGAACTCCGGGCTGAGGTAGCCGCCGAAGACCTTCCCGGCCGTGTCGCGCTCGGCCGCCGTGGCGGTGCCCCAGTGGTCGAGGGCGGCGAGCGCGGTGGCCAGCGGGGCGAAACCGCGGGCGGTGTTGTAGAGGGCCTGGCCGGTCCCGAAGTCCAGGCGGTTGGCGGTCATCCGCCGGCCCCCGCCCAGGTCGGCCGGGTGCGCGCCCAGGGCGCGCCGCCGTGCTTCCCACTTGGCCTCCGCCGCGGCGGCGGTCCGCCCGTAGTGGTACGTGGCGTCGCGGGCGGCGAGCCAGGGCAGGAAGTCCTGCTCGAACCGCCGCTGGAAGCTGAGCGGCTGGCCCGTCTCGAAGGTCTGCCAGGTGCCGTCGAAGCCGACCGGGCTGTCCAGGACCAGCCGGTCGACACGGTGCGGGAACTCCGTCGCGTAGTAGGCGCCGATCATGGCCGCGTACGAGGGCCCGTAATAGGCGATCGTGCGGGCGCCGAGCAGCGCGCGGAACAGATCCATGTCGCGCACGGTCTGGTCGGTGGTGAGGTACGGGGCCAGGCCGCCGCCTCGCTCGTGACAGGCGCGGGCCAGCTCCCGCGAGCGCCGTACGGTGGCGCGCACGGCCGCGGGTGAGCGGTCCCGCGAGTCGTCGCCGAAGAACGCGTCGAACTCCGCCGGGGTCTGGCAGCGCAGGGGCGTGCTGAGCGGCAGCCCGCGCTGGTTGAAACTCACGATGTCGTACGCGGCGGCCACCGCCGGCGACCTCTCGGCGAAGCCGGCCGGTCTGGTCAGGCCCTGCCCGCCGGGGCCGCCCGCCGCCATCATCAGCACGCCCCGCCGGGCCGCCGGTCCGGCCGCCCGGTGCCGGGACACGGAAATGCCGATGTCCGGGCCGTCCGCGGGGTGGTGCCAGTCGCGGGGCACGGTCATCACCGCGCATTCCAGCGACGGTGCGCCGTCGCACGCGTGCCAGTTGAGCCGCTGCTCCGTATAGCGCGCCGGAACGCGCGTCCCGCCCTCCGCCGCGGCGGCGGGCCCGGTGGCCGCCGGCAGCAGGGCCGCGACCGTCGCCGTCACCAGGCCCGCGACGGTGGCTCTGCCCCGCCGCTTCCCGAACACCCGCATCGTTCCTCCCCAAGGTGTGTGTACGGCCGTGCCGCCGTACGGGAACGATGGTCGCGGTGCGCGGGCGCGCGGGTCGATCACACGGGTTTCACTTCCGGGGTGGCACCAGTGCCACCTCCGGTCAGGCGGGCCCGGTGGCCGGCCCGTACCCCGTGTCGGCGCCCGCCGTCGCGTCCGCCGGGAGGGGCGGCGGGACGTAGGCGCGCAGGGCCGCCGCGTCCCGGTCCGGGCGTACGGCGCCGAGCAGCGGGTTCGCCGCGATGGGGGAGATCTTGACGTGCGCGCCGGGGCGCGGGGCCTGCACCACCATGCCGTCGCCCAGGTACATCGCGACATGCGTGGCGCCGGGGAAGTAGATCACCAGGTCACCGGGGCGCAGGGCGCTCAGCGGCACGTGCGGCAGCTGCCGCCACTGCTCCTGGCTGGTGCGCGGGATGGGCCGACCGGCGTGCGACCACGCCTGGGAGGTGAGGCCGGAGCAGTCGAAGGAGTCGGGCCCCTGCGCGCCCCACACATACGGTTTGCCGACCTGCCGCAGGCCGTACCGGACGGCCCGGTCGCCGCTCTCCGAAGGCGCCCGCGCCCCGCTCAGCTCGCCGGACGCCAGCAGCCGGCGCTGTGCGTCGTCGGTGCCCCGCTGCTCCAGTCTGCCGAGTTCGGCGAGCTGGTCGTCGGAGAGCGTGGCGAGCAGCTCCTCGACCTCCTTGAGCCGTCCCGTCACCGCGTCCCGCTGCTGCCGCCGCCGCTCGGTGAGCACCTGCTGTGCGTCCAGTGCCGCCCGCGCCGCCCTGGCCAGCTCGTCCGCCCGCTTCTCGGCGCCGGTCAGGCGGGTGACGGCGGCGGCCTGACCGCCGGCCGCCTCCTTGAGCAGGTGGCCTTCCTCCAGCACCTCCTCGGGGTCGGCGGACAGCAGCATGCGCAGGTACGTGGACAGCCCGGCGGCGCCGCTGCCCTGGTACTGCTGGCGGGCCAGCCGTCCCGCGTCGGCCTGCTCGTCGGCGAGCCGCGTACGGGCGCGGGCCAGCCGGACGTTGAGGTCCTGGGAGGTGCGGCGCTGCTCCTTCAGGTCCTCTTCGGTGGCGTTGTACGCCTCGGTGGCCTGCTCGGCGCGGCGGTAGAGGTCCTGGAGGCGGGTCAGCAGACGGCGGAGCGAGTCGTCGTCGGAGCCGGTCGTGTCGGCGTCGGTTCCCGCGTCGGTTCCGGTGTCGGCGCCGGCGTCGGCGGCGCCGGGGTCCAGGACCTCCCCGGCCGGGGCCGGGTCCGGCTCGGGGGCGGCGTGGACGGGGGCGGCGGGCAGCGTCAGCGTGACCGCGCCCACCAGCGCCATCGCGCAGACCGACCGTACGACCCGCCCCGGCCCGGACCGGACCGGCGTGCACCGCTGCGACACGAACCCACCTCCGACGGACAGCTCGGCTCCGGCGGACCCGCGGTCCGCCGCCCGGTTCGATCGGATCGTGCCACGGTGGTCGTATCTTCGCCGTGGGGGTGCGTCCACCGGAGCGGTACGGTCACCCGATCGGGCGCCGGGGGCGTGTCCCGGCGCCCGGTGACGGCCGTGGTGTGCTTCTGAGGGGCGGTCAGCCGCCGTAGTACGCGTCGAAGTTCTTCTGGAACTCCCAGCCGCCGAACCGGTCCCAGTTGACGGACCAGGTCATCAGGCCGCGCATGCCGGGCCGGCGGCCGTGGGGGCGGTAGCCGCCGCAGTCGGTGCCCCGGGTGAGGCAGTTGAGGGCCTTGGTGACCTCGGCGGGCGGGATGTGCCCGTTGCCCGCGTACGGGGAGGCGGGCAGGCCGATGGCCACCTGGGACGGCTTGAGCGCGGGGAAGACGTTGTTCTGGTTGCCGGCGACCGGGAAGCCGGTCAGCAGCATGTCGGTCATCGCGATGGGGAAGTCCGCGCCGCCCATGAAGTGGTACTGGTTGTCGAGGCCCATGACCGGGCCGGAGTTGTAGTCCTGGACGTGCAGCAGCGTGAGGTCGTCGCGCAGCGCGTGGACGACCGGCAGGTAGGCGCCGGCGCGCGGGTCCTGGCCGCCCCAGGGGCCGGAGCCGTAGAACTGGTAGCCGAGCTGGACGAAGAACGTCTCCGGCGCCATCGTGAGTGTGAACCCGGCGCCGTACCGGGCCTTGAGTGCCTTGACCGCCGAGATCAGGTTGACGATCGACGGGGTCTTCGGGTTCTTGAAGTCGGTGTCGCCGGTGGCCAGGGAGAGGGAGTGGCCCTCGAAGTCGATGTCCAGGCCGTCCAGCCCGTACCGGTCGATGATCGCGCCGACCGACTGCACGAACCGGTCGCGGGCCGCGGTGGTGGTCAGCTGCACCTGTCCGTTCTGCCCGCCGACCGAGATCTGCACCTTCTTGCCGGCGGCCTGCTTCGCCTCGACCGCGGCCTTGAACTCCGCCTCGCTCTCCACGCCCGGACACTCCGTCTTCGGGCAGAGCGCGAAGCGGATGTCGCCGGAGGTGGTGGAGGTCGGCTCGCCGAAGGCCAGGTTGATGACGTCCCAGCTGTCCGGGACGTCGGCCAGGCGGGTGTAGCCGGAGCCGTTGGCGAAGCTGGTGTGCAGGTAGCCGACGAGGGCGTGCTCGGGGAGCGTCTGCGTGCGGGCGGCCGGTGCGGGGGCGGCGGCGGTGGCCGGTGGAGCGGCCTGGGCCGGGGCGGCGAGCAGGGCCGTGGCGCCGAGGAGGCCGGCGGCGACGGTGGCCAGGGCGGCGGTCAGGGGTCTTTCGGACAGGCGGCGGCTGCGGCGCATGGGGGGTGCTCCTTGTGGTCGGCGGTACGGAGGGGACGTACGTGAGTGCCGAAGTGGGAGGGGCCGCCCCTGCGGAGTGGGGCCTTGCCAGGGAGGCGCAAGCGCGGCTCCCCCCTGGGCAGGCAGCAAACAGGACTAGACCAGTGCTGTCAATGGTCCGGACCGGAGTCGGGGGTACCGCCCGGGGTACGCCCGCCGGCCGCCGGAAGCGCGGTCAACGCAGCCTGGACCACGGCCACTTGGGCCCGCCCTGCGGCTTCCCCTCCGGGTCGTACTCGTACTTCCACCCCCGCGGCAGCCCCAGCCGCCCCGCCCGGCCCGGCGCCCGCCGGTACAGGTGCACCGTCGGCGGGCTGCCGTCGTCGTTCGGCACCGGGATCTCGTACGTCTTCGGCGGCTGGCCGGTCGCGCCGACGAGGACCGGCAGGACCCGCCCATCGAGCGGGCCGCCGACGAACGGGGTGTTCTCGCTTCTCACCCCACCAGTCTCACATCGCGCGAGAGCCGGTGAAAGCGCAGGTCAGGCCAGAGCGGCCGACGATCACAGGAGGTGGGCCGCATCGCCCACGAGAGGCAGCACCCGCCGGGCCAGCACGCCGACCGGCCCGTCGGCGGCCTCCATGGCCAGGGCGGCCCGCGTCACCTGCGCGGCCTGCTCGTCGGTGGCCGCGGTCGCGGTCAGCAACGCGATGAAGTGGTCCACCAGCCAGTCGCGCAGCTCGTCCAGCGGCGGGTGCTTCTCCTCGTCCAGCCAGATCAGGGACGCGGCCTCGACGGCGGTTATCCACGTACGGACCGCCATCCGCAGCCGGGGCGACGGGGTGGCGGCGCCGAGGTGGTGCAGGATCCGCTCGGCCGCGGTGCGCCGCACCTCGTCCACGATCGCGGACGTACGGGCGGTCTCGACGACGCTGCCGCCCTGGAGCAGGGCGCTGAACCCGGCGTCGTGCTCGTCCACGAAGGCCAGGTAGCGGTCGAGCGCCCGGCCGAGGCGCCGCGTCAGCGGGCCTTCCTCCGGCTCGTCGAAGCAGCCCTCCAGGATGTCGGCCGCGCTGCGCAGGGCCGCCTCGTACAACTGCTGCTTGCCGCCGGGGAAGTAACGGTAGACCAGCGGCCGGGACACCTGTGCGGCGTTGGCGACGTCGTCCAGCGACACGTCCTCCGGGGCGCGCTGGGCGAACAGGCCCAGGGCGGCGGACAGGAGTTGGGAGCGGCGCTCCTCGACGCTGAGCCGCCGGTAGGCGGGTCGGGGGACTGCTGGGGCGGTGCCGCTGCCGTTCATCCCAGCAGCGTAACCGCCCGGTCGTGGACGCGCCGGGGCGGGTTCGGGGGCCCGGGGCGCACCCGCGCGCACGGACCGGCGCAGCGCCGGTGCCCGCCGGGCACGGCCCGGGCCGCCGCCGTGCCGCCCGGCCCGGGCCCGAATCGCACCCGCGTTCCGGCCGTCGCGGCCCGTGTCCCGTGCCCCGCGCCGCTACGCCAGCAGCCCCGAGCTCTTCCAGAGCTTGCGGCCCACGCCCCGCAGGACGCCGATGTCGTCCAGGAACTCCGTCAGCCGGCCCGCGCCGGACTGCATCACCTCGCGCCGGTGCCCGCTGGCCTTCACCTGGGCGACCGCCTCCCGCCGGTCCAGCCCGACGTTCGAGTAGACCTGCGGGTTGACGAAGGCGATGGAGAAGACGCGGGCCGCCTCCCCGCTGCTGAGCCGGGTCAGCTCCTGCTCCCAGCGCGGCGCGGTGACCATCTGGCGGCGCAGTTCCTCGCGGGCGTAGCGGACGTGCCGGGCCTCCTCGACGACGTGGATGCGGGTGACGCCGCGCACGATCGTCTGGACCCGCTCGTCCGGGAAGGTCAGCCGCTGCATCCAGTCCAGGATCTCCTCGCCGAGCAGGGTGCAGGCGAACGAACCGGGCGTGGTGGAGACGGTCTTGAGGATGCGCGCCAGGTTGTGGTTGAGGCGGGAGACGGGGTACGTGGGCGCCCCGCCCTTCTGGATCATGCGCGCGAACATCTTCGAGTGCCGGCACTCGTCGGCTATCTCGGTGAGCGCGTAGCGTACGTGCGCGCTGGTGACGGACTTGTCGTAGATGTGCCGGACCAGCAGCTGCATCAGGATGATCTCGAACCAGATGCCCAGCGAGGCCAGCGAGGCGGCCTCGTGCCGGGACAGCTCCATCCGCTGCTCCTCGGACATCTTCTTCCACAGCGGGGTGTCGTAGAGCGACACCAGCTCCGGCGGCCAGAACCACTTGCCCTCTTCCAGGGGTGCGTCCCAGTCGAGTTCGGTGTCCGGGTCGAAGGAGTGCTTGGCGGAGGAGTCGAGCAGTCGTTCGGCCACCTGCTCGCGGTCCTTGAGCAGCCCGAGGGCGTCCCGGAGGGCTTCCGGCTCCGTCACGGTCGTCGCTGTCGTCACGGTCGTCATGGCTGTGGCTACCTCGCTCGTGGGTTACCCGCGGTCACGTCTTATGAGACTGCTTGTCAGCAAGCTCGTCAATCCCCTGTGCGCGACTTATTGACCCCCCGGTAAGTCCCGTGTGAGCCTGCCGACGACCACCTCCGGCAGGGGGCCGGCGGAGCGAGGAGGCGAGGATGTCGAGCCGCGAGCTGTACGTACAGGACCCCGGCGGATACGAGTGGACCGTGCCGGCGGGCAGCCCGGCCCGCTTCAGCTGGGAGTACGACGACGGCCGGGAACGCCTCCTCGCGCTGTACCAGAAGGGCAAGGACAAGCAGTGGGACGCGAACCTGCGCATCGACTGGGCGCAGGAGGTGGACCCGTACGACCCGCTCGGCACCCCGGACGAATCGGTGTCCCTGTACGGCACGCCGCACTGGGACCGGATGTCGGACAAGGAACGCGGCGCCCTGCGGCAGCACTTCGCCTCCTGGCAGTTCAGCCAGTTCCTGCACGGTGAGCAGGGCGCGATGGTGTGCGCGGCGCGCATCGTGGAGACCGTCCCCGACCTCGACGCGAAGTTCTACTCCGCGACCCAGACCATGGACGAGGCCCGGCACGCCGAGATCTACAGCCGCTTCCTCAAGGAAAAGATCGGGATGCTCTACCCGGTCAACGACAACCTCCAGGCGCTGCTGGGGGACACCCTCAGGGACTCCCGCTGGGACATGCCCTACCTGGGCATGCAGGTGCTGATCGAGGGCCTCGCGCTGGCCGCCTTCGGCATGATCCGCGACACCACCACCAAGCCGCTGCCCCGGCAGATCCTCGCCTACGTCATGCAGGACGAGGCCCGCCACGTCGCCTTCGGGCGGCTCGCGCTGCGCGACTACTACAAGCAGCTCACCGACGCCGAACTGCGCGAGCGCGAGGAGTTCGTGATCGAGGGCTGCTACCTGATGCGCGACCGGCTGCGCGGTCTGGAGGTCCTGGAGAACTTCGGCATCCCCCGCCAGGAGGCCGCCGGCATCACCGAGAACTCCGCATTCCTCCATCTCTTCCGCAAACTGCTCTTCAGCCGCATCGTGCCGTGCGTGAAGGACATCGGCCTGTGGGGCGGACGCCTCCAGCGCGCCTACGTGGACATGGGCGTCTTCGACCTGGGCGACTCCAACCTCGACCAGCTGATGGCCCAGGACGAGGAACTGGCCGAACGACTCGACGCCGAACGCTTCGCGAACGAAGAGCGCGCCCGCAAGGCGGAGGTGACGGCGGCGATCACAGAGGGCGCACAGCAGGACGACGGAGTCAAGCCTGAGCAGTTGGACGACGGGGCCTGAAGCCGCCCCGAGCGGGGTAGCGGACCCTAGCGCCGGCCCGAGCGGGCGAGCCAGCGGCCGTTGTGGCGGGAGACCTCGATGGGGCGGCCGAAGCAGGCTGTCATGCGGTCGCCGGTGAGGACGTCCTCGACCGGTCCCAGCGCTTGTACTCGGCCCTCACGCAGCAGCAGCGCGTGGCCGATGGCGGGGGACAGTTCTTCCAGGTGGTGGGTGACCGTGACGGTCGCCAGGCCGGGGCGGCCTTCGGCCAGGCGGTACATGGTGTCGATCAGGTCCTCCCTGGACGGGAGGTCGAGCGCGTTGAACGGCTCGTCCAGGAGGAGCAGCGACGGATCGGCCATCAGCGCGCGGGCGATGAGCAGGCGGGCCCGCTGACCTCCGGAACACACGCCGTACGGCCGGTCCGCCAGGTCCTTGCACTCCAGCTCGGCCAGCAGTTCGTGCGCGCGCTCGCGGGTCGCGTCGTCGTACTTGCCCCACAGCGGCTGCACCGTTCCGGTCGCTCCGGTCAGCACCACCGTGTGCCCGGTGGCGTCCTGGGGCACCTTCTGCGCGCTGGAGACCAGACCGATCGCGGCGCGCAGTTCCCGCACGTCCACGGTGCCCAGCCGGTGGCCGAGCACCTCGACCGTGCCCGTGGTGGGGAACATGAGCGCGCCGATCAGCCGCAGGACGGTGGTCTTGCCCGCACCGTTGGCGCCGAGCAGGGCCCAGTGCTCACCGGTGCGCACGGTCCAGTCGATGCCGTCGAGGATGACCTGTCCGGTGGTGAAACGGCGGACGCTCGCGTCGTGGAGGGCGGCGACCACCTGGTCGCCGGGGGCCGATGGGGCGGTGGGGTCCGAGGGCTCCGAGGTCGTCATGGCGGGCAGGTTAGCTGTATGGGGCAGCTTTGCGAGGCGGTGTCCGCGGTGTGGAACGGGGCCGGCCCCGGGACCGCGGACGGCGGTGCTACGCCGGCCCCAGCAGCGCGCGCACCCGGGCGTACTTCACGGTCAGCCGCTCCCGCGTCGCCGCGTCCAGTACCGCCAGCCGCGCCGGGTCCGCGTTGTGCGCCAGGTCCGCCTGCTTGACCAGCAGCGCGCCGGGTGTGGCGAGGATGCGCGCCGTATACGCCTCGACCGGCTCTCCCGGGCGCTTGGTCACCGCGCGGACCATCGCCTTGGTGCGCGGGGTGAGCGCGGCGCCGTCCAGCCATGCGGGCGGCAGCGCTTCGTCCTCGATCGCGTCGTGCAGCCAGGCGGCGGCGATCTGTTCGTCGCTGCCGCCGTGTGCGCGTACGCCTTCGGCGACCGCGGCCAGATGTTCAGCGTACGGACGGCCGGCCTTGTCCGTCTGCCCTTCGTGCGCGCGGCGGGCCAGCGCCTCGACCTCGGTGAGCGGCAGCACGGCCCGGCCCCGGTCACGGGCGGCCGGCTGCCGGGTGCGTTCCCTGCGGTGTGTAGGTGCCATGCGTTCCCCTGCCCCTTCGCGGTCCGGCCCGGCTCACCGGCGTCCCGCATCCCCGGTACCCCGGACGTTCCGTGCCCCCCCCGTACGTCCCGGTACCCCGTACGTCACCGTAGCGCGGCCTGCATCACCGCACGGGCGATGGGGGCCGCGCTGCCGCCGCCGCTGATGTCCGCGCGGTCGGCCGCCGCGTCCTCGACCACCACCGCCACGGCCACCGCCGGGTCGCGCGCGCCGTCCCGCTTCGCCCAGGAGATGAACCAGGCGTACGGCGTGCCCTCGTTGTGCACCCCGTGCTGCGCGGTGCCGGTCTTGCCGCCGACGGTGGCGCCGTCGATCGCCGCGTTGGTGCCGGTGCCCCGGGTGACCACGCCGGTCATCAGCTCCTGGAGGTGGCGCGCGGTGCCCCGGCTCATGGCCCGGTGCAGGGTCCGCGGCCGGGTGGTGGCGACGGCCGCACCGTCCGCGTCGGTCACCTTGTCCACCAGATAGGGGGTTCTGACCTCGCCGTCGTTGGCCACCGCCGCGGCGACCATCGCCATCTGGAGCGGGGTGGCCGTGGTGTCGTACTGGCCGATGGCCGAGAGCGCCACCTGTGCCGCGTTCATGTCGGTGTCGAAGTTGCTGCGGGCGGCGGGGGAGGGGACCTTCAGGTCCTTGTCGTTGAAGCCGAAGTTCTCCGCGGTCCCGGCCATGCCGTCCAGACCGACGGCCACGCCCAGGCTCGCGAAGACGGTGTTGCAGGAGACCTCGAAGGCGTGCCGCAGGGACGCGTTCGCGCAGCCGCCCGCCTCGTTGGTGAGCCGTGTGGACGTCCCCGGAAGGGTGTACGGGCTCGGGACGCCGGTGCTCGCGTCGAGGTCCCCGGCCTTGTGGTGGTCCAGCGCCGCCGCGGCCGTGACGACCTTGAAGGTGGAGCCCGGCGGATACGTCTGCTTCAGGGCGCGGTTGAGCATCGGCTGCGCGTCGCCGCTGGTGAGCCGGCTCCAGGCGGCGGTGACCGGCTTGCCGGTGCCGGCGAGGTCGTTCGGGTCGTACGACGGCGTACTGGCCAGCGCGAGGATCTTCCCGGTCCGCGGCTCGACGGCGGCCACCGCGCCCTTCTTGGCGCCCAGCCCCGCGAACGCGGCCCGCTGCGCCGCGGCGTCGATCGTGGTGTGCACGTCGCCGCCCGGCTGCTGTTCACGGGTGATGTCCGTCCACAGCGGGACCGGGGCGAGCCGGGGGTCGGTGCCGGACAGCATGTCGTCCTCGGCGTTCTCCAGCAGCGAGGTGCCGTAGATCTGGGAGGCGTAGCCGGTGACCGGCGCGTACAGCGGCCCCTCGGCGTACGTGCGCTCGTACCGCAGCTGCCCGCCGCTGTCCCGGGAGCCGGTCACGGGCCTGCCGCCGACCAGGATGTCGCCGCGCGGCTGGCTGTAACGGGCCAGGACGTTGCGCCGGTTGGCGGGGTTCCGGTCGTAGTCGTCGGCCTTGAAGACCTGGACGCGGGCGGCGTTCAGCAGCAGGGCGACGAGCAGCACGAGACAGAAGACGCTGGCGCGGCGGATGTAACGGTTCACCGGTCCCGCTCCTCCCCGTCGCCGAACCCGTAGCCGGACCGGTACGGGGTGTCCTCCTCCGCGGACGGCCCGGCCGAGGACCCCGACCGGCCGCCGCCGGGGCGTACCCCCGCGATGACCCCGGTCTCCGCGGCGGCCGGGTGCGGACGGCGGGCGCTGTCGCTGATCCGGATGAGCAGCGCGATGATGATCCAGTTGGTGACGACGGACGAGCCGCCCTGGGCGAGGAACGGCATCGCCATGCCGGTCAGCGGGATCAGCCCCATCACACCGCCCGCGATGACGAAGACCTGGATGGCCAGCAGGGAGGCGAGGCCCACGGCCAGCAGCCGGCCGAACGGGTCGCGCAGCGCGAGGCCCGCCCGGTAGCCGCGGGCGACCAGCAGCGCGTACAGGAGGAAGAGCACGGTCAGGCCGACCAGCCCCAGTTCCTCGCCGAAGGTGGCCAGGATGAAGTCGGACTTCATGGCGAAGCCGATGAGGGCGGAGTGCCCCGCGCCCAGGCCGGTGCCGAGCATGCCGCCGGCCGCGAAGGCGAACAGCGACTGGGCGAGCTGGCTCGCGCCGCGGCCCGCGTCGATGCTCGCGAACGGGTGCAGCCAGTCCGAGACCCGGCTGTGCACATGCGGTTCGAGGGAGCCGACGGCGGCGGCGCCGGCAGCGGCGAGCAGCAGGCCCATCGCGATCCAGCCGGTGCGGCCGGTGGCCACGTACAGCAGGACGACGAAGACGCCGAAGAAGAGCAGCGAGGTGCCCAGATCGCGTTCGATGACCAGGACGCCGACGCTGATCAGCCAGATGGTGACGATCGGGCCGAGCACCCGGCCGGTGGGGAACTGGTACCTCCACATCCGTCTGCCGGTGTGGGCGAGGGCGTTGCGGTTGGCCGCCAGGTAGGCGGCGAAGAAGACGGTGATGAGGATCTTCGCGAACTCGCCGGGCTGGAAGGAGAAGCCCGCCACCCGGATCCAGATCTTCGCCCCGTTCACCGCGGGGAAGAAGATCGGGACGATCATCAGGGCGAGACCGGCGGCCACCGACACGTACGCGTAGCGCTGCAGGACACGGTGGTCGCGCAGCAGCAGGACCACGCCGGCGAACAGCGCGACGCCGAGGGCGGACCAGACCAGCTGGGTGGGCGCGGCCTGGTTCCGGGGCGTCTCCAGGTCGAGCCGGAAGATCAGCACCAGCCCGAGCCCGTTGAGCAGCACGGCGATGGGCAGCAGCAGGGGGTCGGCGTACGGGGCCCGGAACCTGACGGCGAGGTGCCCGAGGAGGGCCAGTACGCCGAGGCCCGCGCCGTAGCCCACCGCGTCGCCCGGTACGGCGTTCTGCCGGGCGAGCCCGACATCGATGTACCCGTAGACGCTGATGAGCACGGCGCCGACGAGGAGGACCAGTTCGGTGCCCCGGCGTCTGGGCAGTCTCAGGCCCGGTGGGGGAGCGTCCGCCGTGGATGCGGTCATGTCCGGCAACGTAGCAAGCGCCGAGGGATATGTCCTTTATGTCGGGATGGGCGGGGCGTGTGGTGCGAAGCGGTCGCAGGGGGTGGGGCGAGGCGGCCGGGAGGATGTCCGGCTCGGGGAGGCACGGGTGGCGGGCGGTAGGGGCCGGCGGGCACGGTTTCCGGGAGGGTGGGCCGTGGCCGCGTCGGCCGGTGGGCCGTGCGGGGCCGCGCTTTCCGGGCCGTACGGGCACGATTACCGGGCCGGGCGAGAGGCGCGGCGTCTCCGGCTTCTCCCGCCGGAGCGTCCGGGGCGGGGACGCGCGAATCGGTGTGCGGGTTGCCCCGTTCGCCCGTGACGGAAACGGTGGGCCGCATCCCCGCGTACGGTTGGCTTTCACTCACGACGTCCGGTACTTCCGCGGCCCCGGCAGCGGCCCGTGCGACGGTGGCCTACTGGCCCGGAACCGGGGCCAGTTCGGGGCGGCGGCCAGGGTCGTGCGGCCTTCCCCGGGGAAGCCCCTAGGGGACGAACAAGGGTTGTTCCGTGATTGGGCGCAATGGCAGTTTGTAAACTCGCCCTCAGACCGCGCGCACACATAAGTACAAGGCTGAGCTCGTCACGCTGGATGCGGCCGACCGGTCCATGGCGCACGTCACATCCGCGAACGCCGAGCGGATGTCCCGGCGTTCGGCGGCCCTTGCCGGGGCCCGCCGAGGGCGGGTGACCGTCCCCCTCGACGAAAGGCAGTATTAGCGTCATGACGACTCTCCGTTCCCGGATCATCGCCTGGGCCGGCCGCCTGTATATGGCCAGAACGCGCAAGAAGGGCTTCGACCTGTCTCGGATGTCTTTCTTGCCCGAGTCTGTGTTGATGCCGTTGCGGCGGCACGGGCTGGACCCGGTGGGCGAGCTGGCGACGGTGCGCGAGAAGGAGCCCATCTCCAAGCTGCCGGTGCCGCTCGCCGCCAATGTGTGGCTCGTCACCGGTTACGACGAGGTCAAGGCGGTGCTGGGCAAGGCCAATGCCTTCAGCTCCGACTTCACCAACCTCATCGGGCAGGCCGGCGCCAGCACCGACCAGAACCCCGGCGGCCTCGGATTCGCCGACCCGCCGGTGCACACCCGGCTGCGCCGTCTGCTGACGCCCGAATTCACCATGCGCCGGCTCGGCCGGCTCACGCCCCGTATCCACGAGATCGTGACGGAGCGGCTGGACGCGATGGAGAAGGCCGGCAGCTCCGGCGAGCCGGTCGACATCGTGGAGACCTTTGCGCTGCCGATTCCGTCGCTGGTCATTTGTGAACTGCTCGGTGTGCCGTACGAGGACCGCGCGGACTTCGAGCGGCTGAGCGCCGCGCGCTTCGACCTCTTCAGCGGTGCCAACGCCTCCTTCGGCGCCATATCGGAATCGCTCGCGTATTTCCGTGAGGTGGTCAAGAAGCAGCGGCAGAACCCGGGCGACGGACTGCTCGGGATGATCGTCAAGGAGCACGGCGACTCGGTCAGCGACGAGGAGCTGGCGGGCCTCGCCGACGGCGTGCTGACCGGTGGCTTCGAGACCACCGCGAGCATGCTGGCGCTGGGGGCCCTGGTCCTGCTCCAGGACGAGTCGCACTTCGCGGCCCTCAAGGACGACGACGAGGCGGCCGAGCGTTACGTCGAGGAGCTGCTGCGCTACCTCACCGTCGTCCAGGTGGCCTTCCCCCGCTTCGCGCGCGAGGACATGGAGATCGCCGGCGTGCCGATCGCCAAGGGCGACGTGGTGCTGTGCTCGCTCAGCGGCGCCGACCGGGACGGCAAGCTGGGCCCCGACATGGAGCGCTTCGACCCGTCCCGCAACGTTCCCTCGCACCTCGCGTTCGGCTACGGCATACACCGGTGCGTCGGCGCGGAGCTGGCCCGTATGGAGCTGCGGGCCGCCTATCCCGCGCTGGTGCGGCGGTTCCCCAACATGCGGCTCGCGGTGGAGCCGGACGCGCTGGCGTTCCGCAAGCTGTCGATCGTGTACGGCATCGAGTCGCTGCCGGTGCACCTCGACGGCTGAGTCCGCCGTTTCTTTCCCGCGCCGCTGGATCAGAATTCAACCAATTCTCGGGCGGGCGGCGGGCGCGGCTCGATTTCATTCCGACGACCGGGCACTCGATCTTTCGGCCGAGTGTCCGGTCGTTGCTTTTCCGACTTAGGGATGAGTGGCGCGGAATTCCGCCGGGACCAAAGTCCCGGAAAGCGCGGGAGTCGCCTGCCCGTTTCCGTATCTTCGGCCGGCTGTTACATTTCCGGAGAGTTTCCGTGATGCGGGCTGCCTAACTTCGTCGGTGTCGTCGGCGCACCGCCGGACGGCGCTCCCAGTCCGGAAAACCGCAAAGGAACTCCTGATGACCGTCAACCGCCGCCGCAATCTCGTCCGTACCACCGCCGTCGCGGCCGTCGCCGGCTCCGCGATGATGCTGCCCGCCGCTGCCGCCTTCGCCGACGGCCCCCGGGCGGAGGCCACCGCGCAGCAGCCGGAGAACAAGGGCGACGAGGGCAAGCAGCAGAAGGACGCCCAGCAGAAGGGCGAGCACCACAAGGGCGAGCGCAAGCCGGTCCGTACGCAGGCGCTGTCCGGCGGATTCACCGCCAAGATCTACAAGCTGGGCCCGGACCATTTCCAGGCCGACATGTACGGCAAGGACCCGGCCACCGGCAAGCCCGTCAAGATGGACACGCTGGAGACCAGGGGCGGCAAGCCCGCTTACGGGCAGCACAACGGCGCGCACTTCGTCCTCCAGCCCGACGGGTCCATGACCTCCTGGGTCCAGGGCGGCGACAAGAACAAGGACGAGAAGAAGGGCGAAAAGAAGGGCGAGAAGAAGCACGAAAGGAAGCCCGAAGAGCAGAAGGGCGCCAAGAAGGGGCAGCAGCAGTCGCAGCAGAACGGCGGCAAGCAGACCCAGGTCACGCCGAAGGGCGGCGTGAAGGCCGGTGCCGAGGGCGTCGGCGGGGCGCCGGAGACCTCGACCGTGCTGCTCGCCGGCGGCGGTGCCGCCGCGGCCGCGGCGGGCCTCGGCTTCGCGCTGCTGCACCGCCGCAAGGCCCGCGAGGACGCCTGAGCCGCGGCGCCACCGGGGCGGGCCGCTCCCCCTCACCGGAGCGGCCCGCCCGCCGGCCCCACCGCTTCCCCCTCCCCGTACGCACCAGGAGCCACCATGTCCACGTCCGCCACGCCTCGCCACGGCCGCGTCGGAGGCATCGGAGGCATCGCCGCGCTGAGCGTCCTCGCGCTCGCCGCCGGTGGCGCCCTGACCGCCTGCGGTGGCGGTCCCGGCCCGGACGTACGGGTGGACAACGCCGTCAGCAGCCCGGCCGGGCAGGCCGCCGCCCCGATGAAGCGGTCCGAGCCGACCCGTCTGCAGATCCCGGCGGCCGGGGTGGACAGCCGCCCGGTCCTCCCGCTCGGCCTCACCGGCGACGGCGAACTGGACGTCCCTCCGGTGGACAAGGCGGACAAGGCGGGCTGGTTCACCAAGGGGGTCACCCCGGGGGAGAAGGGTCCGGCCGTCCTCGTCGCGCACTACGACACGGCCCGGGGCCCGGCCCTGATGAAGGACGTCCGGAAGCTGAAGACCGGTGACGTCATCAAGGTCGGCCGCGCGGACGGCTCCACCGCCGCCTTCGAGATCCGCGAGGTCCAGCAGGTGGACAAGAAGAACTTCCCGACGGACCGGGTGTACGGCGACACCGACCGGCCCGAACTGCGCCTGATCACCTGCGGCGGCCCGATCGTGGACGGCCACCGCTCGGACAACATCGTCTTCTACGCGGACCTGGTGAAGTGATGCGCGACGTGCTCCCGTCCGGCCCGCCGCGCCGGTGCGCGCCGCGGCGCCCGCGTCACCTGCTGTCCGCCGCCTCGGCCGCCGGGCTCGCACTGCTGCTCTGCGGCTGCGGGACCCAGGGCGAGGCCCTGGTCGCGGGCCCGGCGGCCAGGGCCTCGGCCCCGGTCCGCCTGTGGCCGGACCGCCCGCAGCCCGAGCAGCCCGCCGGCCCGGCCGTGCCGCCGTCTCCCGACCGGGTGCCCGGGATGTCCGCAGCGCCCGGCGGCGACATCCACACGCTCTCCGCGCTGGCCGTCGTCCAGGCCGAGGTCGCGGCCCACCCCGGCGTGGTCACGGGAGGCGACGGCATGTACGAGGACACCGCCCGCAGGATCAGGTCCTGCGCCCGGATCGGCGCGCCGGGCTGCCCGCTGCGCGAGCCCCGCTTCCACGACCTGACCGGCAACGGCCGGGACGAGATGATCGTCGGCTTCGAGGACGGCTCCGGCCCGGACACGTTCCTGGGGCTGCGCGCCTACACCCTCGACCACGGCGTCCCCGTCCGCATCCTGTCCACCCACGTGCGCCCGCTGTCCGTCGAAGTGGCGGGCCACGACGTCGTCGTGCGCGAGCCCGCCGAGCTGCCCGGCTACGAGAACCGCTCGGTGTTCGCATGGGACCCGGCCCTGCGCGGGATGACGCTGCACCGCGCCGAGATCCGGCGGACCCGCCCCGGGCCGGACGGCACCCACCGCTGAACGGCCGCCCCGCGCCGCCTCACTCCGCCCGCAGCGCGACGGGCAGACTGGTCACGCCGCTGAGCAGGTTGGAGTAGTTGCGCCGGGTGTCCCCGCGCAGCTCCACCGAGGCCACCAGCTCGCGCAGCGCCGTCAGCATGGCGGCGATCTCCGCCCGGCCGAGGTAGGCGCCGAGGCAGAAGTGCGGGCCGTACCCGAAGGACAGGTGCTTGTTGGGGGTGCGGCCGAGCAGGAAGCGCTCCGGGGCCTCGAAGACCTCCTCGTCCATGTTCGCCGAGTCGTTCCACAGCGTGACGATGTCCCCGGCCCTGATCACCTGTCCCTGGGTGCCGGCCGGTATGTCCTCCAGCGCCGTACGGCCGAAGTGCAGCGCGGGCGTCGTCCACCGCAGGATCTCGTCCACGGCGGTGGAGATCTCCGCCTCGCCGCTCTTCAACGCCCGCCACTGGTCCGGGTTCTCGACCAGCGCGAGCACACCGCCGGTCATCGACATCCGGCTGGTCTCGTCGCCGCCGATGATCAGGCTGTAGCAGTTGACCACGATCTCGTCCATGGTCAGCGGCGCGCCCTCGATGGTGCCGGTGGCCAGCACGCTGATCGCGTCGTCGCCAGGGTCCCGGCGGCGCTCCTCGGCCAGTGTGCCGAAGTAGGCGAGGATGTCGTTGCGCGCCTGCCACGCGGCGGCGGGCGACTGGGCGGCGCCGTCGTTGCCGAGGGCCGTCGCGGTCAGCTCCAGCACCTTCGCGCGGTCCGCCGCGGGCACGCCCATCAGGTCGCAGATCGCGGTGAGCGGGATGTCGGCCGCCACGTCCCGGGCGAAGTCGCACTCGCCGCGGGCGACCGCCTCGGCGACCAGGGCCCGGGTGGACCGCCGGATGTTCTCCACCACGCCCTCCAGGGTGCGCGGCGAGAACGCCTTGAGCAGGATCTTGCGGATGTCGGAGTGCCGCGGCCCGTCCGTCACCGCGGCCATCATGCCCGCCGCGGAATCACCGCCCATCAGCAGTGTGGTGAGGACGTTGCCCCGCTCCGACGTGAACCGTTTGTCGTCCCGGTAGATCTCGGAGACGTCCGCGTGCCGGGAGACGACCCAGAACCCCGGTGCGCCGCCCACGGAGGGGTGCCAGTAGAACGGCTGGGTCCTCCGCAGATGGCGCCAGACCTCGGACAGGTCGTACTCGGCGTGGGTGCGCGGGTCGGTCAGGTCGAGCGTCGCGATGTCCCCGGGACTCAGCTTGATGCGGCCGGACATGAACTCAGCTGCTCCTTTCCCGGGCGCTTCGCGAAGCGCCCGGACCGGACCGGCCGGGCGCGGCCGGCCACTGTTCCGTTCGTGAGCCTCGCGTGCATTCTCCGGTACGGCGGCGGCCGGGACACGGGCGCCGTGTGCGGACGGCGGGCGGGGGCGGACGGGGGGCCCGCCGCGTCCGCCGGGCGTGTGCCGCCGCGGTGCGCGCGCGGGCGGCGCAGCCTCTGTCCGGGCCCCTTCGGGGGTCCGCTCCCGCTTTCGGTTGCTTCGTCCAACTAGCCCGGCTGAGCTGGGATTTCGTCGCCGAACGCGGCGCCATGAGGTGACATTTCGCCATAGGGTGCGCACAGAGACGCGTGCTAGCATCCCGGTGTTCGACAGGGCCACAACAGGTCGTCAGAATCGTTGGCCGACGGGGGCGCGAATGATGGCAATCAACGAGAGAGCGGACGCCGCGGCGAGTAGCGCGGCCTGCTCCGGCAGCGCGTTCCGGCGGGCCGCCGGCCGCTGCCCCGCACCACCACGCCGCCCGGCGGACGCCGCTGCGTAGCGGCTCCCGGCCCGGCGTACGAGAACTCGGCACCCACAGCAGTCGATCCCCGCGAACGGACCGCGCCCTGCCGGAAACGGCGACGGCCCGGTACGCGCACCGGTGCGCGTGGTGGCACGCATGCCGCCGCGCCGCTCCAGGACAGTGCTCCCGCTCCGGCCCAACCACCGCCGTGCTTCCCACGATGCCCGGCCGGGCCTTTTCGCGGCAGCAAGGCCGACGCTCTCCGGGCCCGCGACCCGGACGCGCACCGACTAGAAGCGGAACCAACCATGACCCTTCGGACAAGCCTCGGGCTGCTGGTGGACCAGGCGTTCTACGGCTCCCCGTACCAGGGCAAGGACGCCTGGCGGGCCGCCGCCGACCTGGGCGCCGAGTGGATCTGCATCGTCGAAGAGGCGATGGAGCTGGAGCAGGAGAGACTGCTGCGCTTCCGCAGCGACGCGGAAGCGGTCGGCCTGCCGATCAGTCTGACGGCCTGCCACGCCTTCGGCCTCAGTGACTTCCGCGACGTCGTACGGGAATTCCACCTCAAGCGCGCCGAGATGCACGTGGATCTCACTCGCGAACTGGGCGGCGGTGTGATGAAGTTGCTGCTGGGGGACTGGTTCTGGCGCGCCATGTGGCCCGAGGAGGCCCAGTGGCGGCTGCTGGTGGCCTCGGTGCGGCGGCTCGCCGACTACGCCGAGGCGCGCGGCGTCGGGCTCAGCGTCAAGCCGGAGCCGATGGACACCTCGCTCATCACCGACGTCGACGACCTGGTCCGGCTGCTGGACGACGTCGGCTCCCCGGCCCTCCAGGCCAACGTGGACGTCTCCCACCTCGTCGTCGCGGGTGTGGCCGCGTCCGAGGTGGGGCGGCTGGCCGGCCGGGTCAACAGCGTGGACTACTCCGACTCCAACGGCACGTACCACGAGCACCTGGTGCCCGGCGAGGGCGTCGCGGACATGGCCGCCTTCACCGAACAGCTCCTCGCCGTCGACGCCGGGTGGATCGGTGTCGAGGTCGGCCCGTTCGCCGACCCGGAGAACGCCTACGACAAGGTCGGCCGGGCGATGGCCCGGTCCCGCGCCTTCTTCGCCACCGCGGCGGCGCGGCGTGCCTGAACCCGACACCCTCCCGGAGGCCCCCGTGGTGAACCCCGAAGACAGCCCGCCCGTCCCGGCGGACCCGCTCCAGCTCGTCCGCCAGGCGTGGCAGGACGTCCTGGGCATCGACGAAGCCCCCCTGGACACCGGGTTCTTCGAGACGGGCGGCAACTCGATGCTGCTGGTGATGCTCAGCGACGAGCTGTCCGACCTGACCGGCCGCGAGCTGGAGGTCGCCGAGCTGTTCCGGCACGACACCGTGCGCGCGCAGGCCCGGCTGCTGGACCCGTCGTACGAGCCGGAGGCACCGGCCCCGGTGGCCGCCGCGGCCGGCCGCGGGCGCCTGCTCGGCAGTGCCCGGCGCGGCCGTACGGACGGCGTGTCCGCCCCGGGCCCGCAGGGGTCGGAAGGGTCCGCCGCGCGATGAACAGCGAGACCGCCGTAGCGGTGGTGGGCGTCGGCTGCCGGTTCCCGGAAGCCGCGACTCCGGAGGAGTTCTGGAGCAACCTCGACAAGGGCGTGGTCTCGCTCCGGGACATCCCCGCGGAGGACCTGCGCCGCTGCGGTGTGTCCGCCGGGACCGCCGCCGCGCCCGGCTTCGTGACCCGGTCCGGGTGGATCGCGGACCCGGAGCTGTTCGCCGCGGAGTTCTTCGGCCTCCCGCCCGTCGAGGCCGAGCTGATCGACCCGCAGCAGCGGCTGTTCCTGGAGGCGTGCTGGGAGGGCCTGGAGCGGGCCGGCCACCTGCCCAACGGTGACCACGGTCCGCAGGTCGGGGTCTTCGCGGGGGCCGGCAACAGCACCTACAACACGCTCCTCCAGTACGCCCGCGCCCGTACGGAAGGCCCCGCCGCGTTCGACGACCTGTCGTTGCAACTGGGCGGCGGCATCGACTTCATGGCGTCCCGGGTCTCCTACAAGCTCGGCCTGCGCGGCCCCTCGGCGGCCGTGCAGACCGCCTGCTCCTCCTCGCTGACCGCCGTGCACTACGCGGTCCTCAGCCTGCTGTCCGAGGAGTGCGACATCGCGCTGGCGGGCGGCAGCGGACTGTCGTACCCGTCCGTCGGCTACCGGTACCAGCCCGGCGGCGTGCTGTCCGAGGACGGCTACTGCCGCGCCTTCGACATCCGCTCCACCGGTACCGGCGCGGGCTCCGGCATCGGCGTCGTCGTCCTGCGCCGCCTGGCCGACGCGCTCGCCGACGGCGACCCGGTCCTCGCGGTGGTCCGGGGCAGCGCGGTCGGCAACGACGGCGCCCACCGGCCCGGATTCACCGCGCCCAGCCCCGACGGCCTGGCCTCGGTCGTCTCCGCCGCGCTCGCGGTGGCCGGCACCGACCCGGCGGACCTGCGGTACGCCGAGGCCCACGGCTCCGGTACACCGCTGGGCGACCAGGTGGAACTGCGCGGCCTCATCGACGGCCTGCGCGCGGCGGGCGGGCGCCCGGCCGACCGCGGCCACTGCGCGCTCGGCACGGTCAAGGCGAACATCGGGCACGCCGGATCGGCCGCCGGCATCGCCGGGCTGATCAAGGCGGTGCACGTCGCCCGCACCGGCCACCTGGTCCCGCACCCGATGTTCGAGCACGCCCGCGACCCGGGTGTGCTCGCCGACAGCCCCTTCTACGTCCCCACCGACCTGGAGCGGTGCACCGAGCCCGGGCGTCAGGTGCTGGTCAACTCGATGGGCCTGGGCGGCGCCAACGCGTCCGTCGTCCTCGCCCCGCCGCCGGAGCCGGTGCGCCCCTCGGCGCCCGCCCGGCCCGTCGTACGGCTCCAGCTCTCCGCCCGTACGCGCACCGAACTGGACGCCCTCTCCCGCCGCCTGGCCGACGAGATCGACCAGGACCGCGCCCCGGCCGGGGACATCGCCCACACCCTGCGCGTGGGGCGGCGGGACTTCCCCGAGCGCCGGGTGGTCACCGCGGCGCCCGACCGGCTGGCCGCGGCCCTGCGCCTGCCCCGCCCGCCCGCCGCCCGCACGGTCCGCGCCGGCACCCGCCGCCCGGTGCTGGCCGTCACCGCGGCCGGTGAGCGCGCCGAGGAGATGCGCACCGCCCTGCTGGCGGCCCTGGGCCGCCGTACCGAGCAGCACGCCGCCGTGCCCGCGGCGCTGCCCGCCGACGCCTACCTGCTGATCGTCGGCGAGGGCGAGAGCGGCCCCGGCCGGTACGTGCTCCCGGCCGACCCGGCCGAGGACCGCGCGGCCCTGACCGAGCGGATCGCCGCGGCGCTCGCGGACGCCTGGCTGCACGGCGTCCCGGTGGACGCCCGCGCGCTGGACGACGGCACCGGCCGACGCGTCACGCTGCCCACCTACCCGTTCACCCGGCGGCGCTGCTCGGCGCTGGACGACTCGGTGTTCGAGGTTCCGGGAGCCACGGCCCAGGAGCCCGCCGGGGCGGGTGCGCCCAGCGACCGGGCCACCGGCCGGCCCGCCGGTCTCGAAGGCGAACTGCTCGCCCTATGGGAGGAGTTGTTCGGCACCCGCGGCATCGGCCTGCACGACACCTTCGGCTCCCTCGGCGGCACGTCCCTGCTCGGTCTGCGGATGACCCTGGAGGTGCAGGAGCGGTACGGCACGCTGCTCAACCTGCACCGCACCGGCGGCAGTCAGGCCACCGTCGCCCGCGTCGCCGAGGCGATCCGCGGCGCGTCGGACCGTACGGCCACCGACGCCCCCGCCACTGGGACCGCCGTCACTGGGACCGCCCCCGCCGCGCACCCGTCCGACGCCGCCCTCATCGACGCCGACCTGGCCCTGGAACTCCCGCCGTTGGCACCGCGCGGGACACCGCCCGGCACGGACGTGCTGCTCACCGGCGCCACCGGCTTCGTCGGCGCCTTCCTGCTGCACGAACTGCTCCAGGACCCCGGCTACCGCGACAGCCGCGTCCACTGCCTGGTCCGCGCCGACGACGAGGAACACGGCCGACGGCGGCTGCGCGAGACCGCCGCCCGCTTCCGCCTCCCCGAACCCGACCCGCACCGCGTCCACGTCGTCCCCGGCGACCTGCGGGACGTCGCCGAGGTGTGCGAGACCTACCGGGACGGCGAACTGGCCCGCCGCACCGGCCACGTCGTCCACTGCGCCGCCCGCGTGGTCTTCACCGAGCCGTACGAGGTGCTGCGCCCGGCCAACACCCTGGCCACGTACCACCTCCTCGGCTGGATGCGCCGCCACGGCATCATGGACATCAGCTACATTTCCACCCTCGCCGCCTGCGGCCAGGCCCTCGGCTCCGAGGGCCGCCTGCTGGAGCGCCGCGACCAGCCCCTGGACCCGGACGCCGGCGGCTACGGCATCTCCAAGTGGGTCGGCGAACGCCTCCTGGACAAGGCCGAGCGGGACGGCATGCGCGTCCGCGTCTTCCGCCCCGGCCTGATCGGCGGCGACACCGCCACCGGCGCCTGCAACGACCTGGACCTGCTCTGGCGGCTGATCGCCGCGTGCCTGGCCATCGGCGCCCACCCGGCGGACGACATGCCGCTGCCGGTGGCCCCGATCGACCTGGTCGCCCGCGCCGTCGTCCGGCTCGGCCGCACGCCCGGCTCCGTCGGCCGCGCCTACCACCTGGTCGGCGAGGAGCCCCCCACCTTCGCCGCGCTCTTCGCCGAACTGGCCGCCCTGGGCCTGCCGACCCGCGGCGTGCCGGTCGCCGAGTGGGCGCGGCTGGCCGGGCGGCGGGCGCTGGAGACCGGCGATCCGGTGCTGTCCACGATGGCGCTGTACGAGACCCACGACCTGGACACGCCCCGCGTGGACGTGGCGGGCGGGCTGTGGCGGGAGTGGCTGGACGAGCACGGCCTGGACCCCCGCCTGGACGGCGAACGCACCCTGCGGGCCCTGCGCCACCTCGCCGGACGCCCGGAATTCGCGGCCCTGTTGACCGATGTGACGGAAGGTGCAGCCCGGTGACCACCGATGGAGCGACCCACAGGATGACGGACGGCACGACGGCGGACGGGAGATGGGGCGACGGCCGGCTGGCCATCGTCGGGGCCGGTGTCATGGGCACCGCGCTGGCCACGCTCGCCGTGGGCCGCGGCCTTGCGGTGCTGCTGACCGACGTGTCCGAGGAACAGCTGGAGCGGGCCCGCGGCGATGTGCGCCGGCAGCTGCGGCACGCCCGGCTGCTGGGCAAGCTGCCCAAGGGCCCGGACGGCGAGCTGACCACCGGCGCCCCGTACGCGGGCCTGGACACCGCGGCGGCCGTCATCGAGGCGGTCACCGAGACCACCGAGGCCAAGGCCGAGGCGCTGGGCGAGATTTCCGCCGCGGTCCGGCCCGGCACGCTGATCGCCTCCAACACCTCGGCCGTACCGGTCGACGAGCTGGCGGGCTATGCCCAGCGCCCCGAGGACGTCGTCGGCACCCACTTCATGAACCCGCCCTACCTGATCCGCGCGGTCGAGGTGATCCGCGGCCCGCGCACCGGAGACGCGGCGATGGCCACGCTGGACCGCCTGCTGGCCGCCCTGGACCGGGAGGCGGTCGTGGTCGGCGACGGCCCCGGCTTCGTCTCCAACCGCATCCTGATGCGGGTGATCAACGACGCGGCCCGGCTGGTCGCCGAGGGCCGCGCCCCCGCCGAGTCCGTCGACCGCGTCTTCACCGGCTGCTTCGGGCACCGTACGGGGCCGCTGGCCACCGCGGACCTGATCGGCCTGGACAACATCGTCGACACGCTCAAGGTGCTGCACGACCGCACCGGCGACGACGGGTACCGCGCCTGCGACCTGCTCCTGGAGAAGGTGCGGGCGGGCGACTTCGGCCGCAAGACCGGCAACGGCTTCTACTCCTACGGAGGAACGCGCGCATGACCACCGTCGACAACCAGGCCGACGCGGCGACCGGACCCGGCGCCGAGGCGGTGCGGGAGCGCCTGGTGGCGTTCCTGGGCGAGCGCACCGGCGGCGACTGGCCCGTGGACCGGGAGCTGTTCGCCTCCGGGGCGTTCTCCTCGCTGTTCTCCCTGGAACTGCTCCAGTACGTCGAGCAGGAGTTCCAGGTCACCGTCGAGGGCGACGACCTGACGCTGGACAACTTCCGTACCGTGCCCGCCATCGCCGCGCTGGTCCAGCGGCTGCGTGGCGAAGGAGCGGCGGGGCGGTGACGGCACAGGCGACCGCGGACGCCCGCGCCGCGCTCGGCGGACTCGTCGGCGACCGCGCCGGGGAGTGGGACCTGGCCGGCCGTATCCCCGCGGAGACGGTACGGGAAGCCGCCCGGCGCGGACTGCTGTGCGCGCAGGTCGCCGCGGAACACGGCGGGCTCGGCCTGGACAGCCGGGCCAACGGCGAGCTGACCGCGCACGCCGGGTCCCTGTGCAGCTCGCTGCGGTCGCTGATGACCTCGCAGGGCATGGCCGCCTGGACCGTGCAGCGCTTCGGCACCGCCGCGCAGCGCGGCACGTTCCTGCCCCGGCTCACCGGGGGAGAGACGGCCGGTGTCGCGTTCTCCGAGAGCGGCGCGGGCAGCGACCTGTCGGCGATGCGCACGGAGATCCGCCGCGCGGGCGGCACGGTGCACGTCACCGGCGAGAAGGTCTGGGTGACCGGCGCCGCCTACGCGGGCCTGCTCGTGGTCTTCGGGACGTACGGCAGCGGCGCGGCCGTGGTGGTGGTGCCGGCCGACGCCCCGGGCGTACGGATCGAGCGGGTACCGGACCCGATGGGCTGCCGGGCCGCCGGGCACGCCGACGTGCGCCTGGACGACGTGCGCGTACCGGCGGACCATCTGCTGTCCGGCGCCGGCCTGCCGGTCGCCCTGCTCGCCACCGCCGCGCTGACCTACGGCCGGCTCTCCGTCGCCTGGGGCTGCGCGGGCATCCTGCGGGCGTGCGTGGACAGCGCGGCGGCGCACGCCCGGGACCGGGAGCAGTTCGGCAAGCCGCTCGCCGACCACCAGCTGGTCGCCCGGCACCTGGCCGAACTGGCCGTCGCCGAGCAGGTCGCGCTGCGCTGCTGCGAGCACGCCAGCGCCTGCTGGGACGACAACCGGCCGGAGCTGGGCACCCAGGCCGTCGTCGCCAAGTACGTCGCCTCCAGGGAGGCCGTCCGGGGCGCCGCCACGGCCGTCCAGGTGCTGGCCTCCCGCGGGGCGGGCGACGGCCACCCGGTGGCGCGGGCGTACCGCGACGCCAAGCTCATGGAAATCATCGAGGGCAGCACGGAGATCAGCCAGCTGCTCCTCGCGGACCACGTACGGACGGGCCGGGGATGACGACGACGGACACGGAAGGCGGCACGGACGCGGGCGGGGGCCCGGCCGCGGACATCGGAGTGGGGGCCGTCCACTGCCTCCTGCCCGACGAGCTGACACCCGTCGAGAAGCTGGACGAGATCGGCCAACTGACGCGTGAGGAAGCCGACTTCGCGCTCGGGTGCGGCATCCGTACGGTCGGCCGGTTCAGCGACGAGCCGCCGGCGGCAGGTCTCGCCGCCCGTGCCGTCCGCGAACTGCGCGAACGCGACACGGCGGCCCCGGACCCGGACGTGCTGGTGGTGGTCGGCGCCCGCGCCCCCGAGGTGCTGCTCGGCTCCGAATCCGGCCGTATCGCGTCCGAGGCCGGGCTCACCTCGGCGTTCTCCTTCGTCCTGGACGGGCTGGGCTGTACGGGCTCCAGCTCGGCCTGGTCGCTGGCCCGGGACCTCCTCGCGGCCGACCCGGCCCGGCAGTCCGTCATGATCGCGCACGCCAGCCGCCCGGTGGCGCTGGACCGGGTGCGCCACCCGGTCACCGTCGTCGGCGACGGTGCCTTCGCCATGACCCTGGTGCGCGGTGGCCGCCCGGTGCTGCGCGCCCACCGCCAGCACACCGACGGCCGGTTCCACGACCTCCTCCAGGTCGACTACCGCAGCGCCCCCTGGTACGAGTGGCGCGAGGAGATCGACTCCGCCGACCGCTACCGCTTCGAACTGGCCCTGCACAGCCGGCAGCACCTCAAGCGGCTGGTCGAGCAGGTCCTCGCGGACGCGGGCGTGCCCCGGGAGCGGATCGCCGCCACCCTCATGCAGAACGTCACCGCGTCGGCCTTCGAGTTCTACGAGACGCTGCTCGGCCTGCCGGTCCACCCCGTCTGCACCGACCACCTCCAGGCGTACGGGCACCTCGGCGCCATGGACGTGGTGCTCAACCTGGACCGGCTGCTGGCCCGCGGCGAGCTGGCACCCGGCGACCTCGTCCTCGTCCTCAACAACAGCCCGGTCGCGGCGTGGGCCGTGACTCTCTGGGAGGTATGACCGGCATGGCAGGCAGTGAGACGGCGGACACCACGAGCACCCCGGACCCGGCGGCGACGGCCCCGCGCCCCGCGGTGAAGTGCCTGGTCTGGGACCTGGACAACACCCTGTGGCAGGGCGTCCTGCTGGAGAACGACGACCTGGAGCTGCGCCCCGGCGTCCTGAAGACGCTGCGCGCCCTCGACGAGCGCGGCATCCTCCAGTCGGTGGCCAGCCGCAACGAGTACGCCGACGCCTGGGCCCGGCTGGAAGCGCTGGGCGTCGCCGAGTACTTCGTCCTGCCGCACATCGGCTGGGGCCGCAAGTCCGACGCCGTACGCGCCGTCGCCGAGCAGCTGAACTTCGCGCAGGACACCATCGCGTTCATCGACGACCAGCACACCGAGCGCGCCGAGGTCGCCTACCACCTGCCGGACGTCCGCTGCTACGACGCGGCGGAGGCGGCCGGCCTGCCGGACCTCGCCGACTTCTCGCCCTCCGTCACCACCGACGCCCGACGGCGCCGTGCCATGTACCAGGAGAAGTTCCGGCGCGAGGCGGCCCAGAGCGAGTTCAACGGGCCGGACGAGGAGTTCCTGCGCTCCCTGGACATGCGGCTGCACATCGCCCGCGCCGCCGCGGACGACCTCGCGCGCGTCGAGGAACTGACGCTGCGCACCAGCCAGATGAACGCCACCGGCGTGCACTACTCGGACGCCGATCTGCGCGCCCTGCTCACCGACCCGGACCACGAGGTGCTGGTCACCACCGTCGAGGACCGCTTCGGCTCGCACGGCGCGGTCGGTGTGGCGCTGCTGGAGCGGCAGCCGGCCAGCTGGCGCCTGAAGCTGCTCGCCACCTCCTGCCGGGTGGTCAACTTCGGCATCGGCAGCCACGTCCTGCGCTGGATCGCCGACCAGGCCGCCCGGGCCGGCGTGCACCTGGAGGCCGACTTCCGGCGTACCGAACGCAACCGGATCATGGAGGTCGCCTACCGGTTCGCCGGCTTCGACACCAAGCCGTGCGCCTGCCAGGACGCCCGGGAGCCGGCCGTCGACGCCCCGGCGGACGCCCAGCGCCTGCACCTGGTCCCGCGGCGGCAGGCCGCCCCCACGACACTCGCCGCGTCCGGACCCGTCCTGTGGTCCGGCGACGGCACCACGCGACCGTGGGCATGACGGACGGCGCCGCGAAGGTGCCCGGCCGGGGCGCGTTCGGACGGCTGTGGGCGTCCACCGCCGTCTCCGCGCTGGGCGACGGTGTACGGCTGACCGCCCTGCCGCTGCTCGCCCTCTCGCTCACCACCGACCCGCTGCTGATCTCCCTGGTGACGGTCGCCAACTGGCTGCCCCTGCTCCTGTCGCCGCTGGCCGGCGTCTGGGCGGACCTGGCCGACCGGCGTTCGCTGCTCATCGGCATCGACCTGCTGCGGGCCGCCGCGGTGCTGGTCCTCACGCTGACCGTGGTCACCGGTGCGGTGGGCCTGCCGGTGGTCTGCGCGGTGGCGGCGGTGCTCGGGCTGGGCGAGACGGTGCACATCGTCGCCTCCCAGTCGTACCTGCCGATGGTCGTGGACACCGGACGGCTCGCCGCCGCCAACGGGCGCCTCCACGTGGCCCAGCTGATCTTCCGCGACTCCGCCGGGCAGCCGCTCGGCAGCCTGGCCTTCGTCGCGGGCGCGGGCCTGCCGTTCCTGATCGACGGGGTGTCGTTCCTGCTCGGCGTGGCCCTGCTGGCCACCCTCCCGCGCTTTCCCGGGCCGCCCGCGAACCGTACCGGCCCGGGCGACGCGCCGCGCTGGCGCACCATGATCCTCGACGGCGTACGCCTGCTCCGCACCGACCGGCTGCTGGCCACCCTCGCGGGCATGCTCGGCGCGCTGAACTTCTTCATGGCCGTCACCGGCACCCTCGAAGTCCTCTACGTCGTGCGCTGGCTCGGCCTGCCGGAAGCGGCGTTCGGCGTGTTCCTGGCGGTCGGCGCGCTCGGCGGCATCGCGGGCGGTCTGCTCAACTCGCGGCTGGCCGACCGCTTCGGACTCTTCCCGGCCGCGCTCGGCGGCATGGTCCTGATGGGCGTCGCCATGCTGCTCACCGGCCTGGTGCGGCATACGCTCGTCGCCGCCGCGGGCTTCGCCCTGATGGCGCTCGGCGCCGCCGTCTACCAGGCGCTGACCGTCTCCTTCCGCCAGGCCACCACCCCGCCCGACCAGCTCGGCCGGCTCAACGGCGTCTACCGGCTGGTGGGCACCGGCACCATCCCGCTGGGGGCGCTGGCGGGTGGCGCGGTCGCCAAGCTGGTCGACGTCAACGTGCCGTACGTGGCCGCAGGCATCGGGGTGCTGCTGCTGTTCGTGCTGGTCGCACGCCCGGTCGTACGGATGGGGGCGGCGCAGCAGGAGCGCGCCGCGGCCCCGGACGCACCGGCGGAGGCCGCCCCGTGAGCCGCCCGCCCACCGCCGGAACCACCTCCTCCCCGCCCACCGTGGACCCCGTACGCCAGGAGCCCGCCTTGGAAGGCCGCACCCTCTACCAGTGGTTCGCCGACTCGGCCCGCCGGTGGCCCGACGCCCCGGCCCTCGAACTGGGCGAGCAGACCCTGACCTACGGCGAACTGGACCGGAGGGCGGTGGCCCTGGCGGCCCGCGTCCTCGAACAGCAGCCCGCCGCCGACGGCCCTCCGCGCCTTCCGGTGAGAATCGCGCTGGCCGCCACCCGGACGGTGGACACGTACGTGGCGTACCTGGCCGTCCAGCGCCTCGGCTCCTCCGTGGTCCCCCTCAACGCCGACCACCCGCTGCCCCGCAACCTCGACATCGCGCGCCGCGCCGGGGTCGGCGCGATCCTCGCCGGCGAGGAGCACCGCGCCGCGTTCACCGCCCTGCCCGCGGTGACCGTCGTCCCCGCGGACGGCGACGGCCTCCCGGACCCGCCCGAGGGCGCGCTGCCCGCACATCCCGGCGACCCGGAGGCGGAGGCGTACCTGCTGTTCACCTCCGGCTCGACGGGCCGCCCGAAGGGCGTGCCGATCCGCCACCGCCACGTCTCCCCGTACGTGGCGTACACCATCGCCCGGTACGCGGCGGGCCCCGGCTGCCGGATGTCGCAGACCTTCGGCCTGACCTTCGACCCGTCCGTGCACGACCTGTTCGTCGCCTGGGGCTCCGGCGCCACCGTCGTCGTACCGGACCAGGACGAGCTGTACCGGCCCGTGGACTACGTGGTGCGCCGCCGGCTCACCCACTGGTTCTCCGTACCGTCCCTGGTCACCACCGCCCAGCGGTTCGGCAACCTGCCGCTGGGGCAGGTCAGCACCCTCCGGCACAGCTGCTTCAGCGCCGAACCGGTCACCGCGCAGCTGACCGCGCTGTGGCAGCGGGTGGCGCCCGGCAGCCGGATCCACAACCTGTACGGGCCGACCGAACTGACCATCACCTGCACCGACCACGACCTCGGTGACGGCGCGCCCGGCACGGGCAGTTCCAACGGCACGGTCCCCATCGGGCAGCCGTACCCGCACATGGAAGCGGTCCTCCTCGACGAGGACGGACACCCCTGCGACGACGGGGAACTGTGCGTACGCGGCGCCCAGCGCTTCGACGGCTACCTGGACCCGGCCGACAACGCCGGACGCTTCGTACGGTACGAGCCGGGCGCGCCCGCCGTCCCGTACGACGGCTCCGGCCCGCTCACCAGCGCGCACTGGTACCGCACCGGCGACCGGGTCCGCCGGGAGGGCGGCCGGCTGGTGCACCGCGGCCGGCTGGACGGTCAGGTCAAGATCATGGGCCACCGGGTGGAGCTGGGCGAGGTGGAGGCCGCGATGCGGCGGCACCCGGAGGTGACCGAGGCCGCCGTGGTGGCCGTCACGGTCAAGGACGAGGTGCGGCTGCTCGCCGCCTACCTCGGCAAGGAGATGCGCGCGCACGAGTTCGGCCACTGGCTGCGGCAGCACCTCCCGCTGCACATGGTGCCGCGCCGCATCCGGCGCCTGGAGGAACTGCCGCACAACGACAACGGCAAGCTCAACCGCGCACGGCTCGCCGAGCTGCTGGCGTGAGGGGTGTCGGTCAGGTGCGCGGACCCTCCAGGCCGGCGAGGCGCTCCGGACCGGCGGGCGGATACAGCGCGCCGATGCGGGGACGCCCCGTGCTCACCACGGCGGCGACCGCGTCCCGGCGCGTGTCCGTGTGGTCGAGCACGTACAGGTCGCCGTGCTGGGACAGCCGCTCCGGGGAGCCGTCCGGCCCCTCCGGCAGGCCCGAGAGATCGACGGCGGACAGCCCGCCGAGCGTGGTCCTGCCGAGCTTGACGAGGCACTCCTTGCGGACCCACTGGCGCAGGAAGTACGCGTCCGGGTCGGCGTGTTCCCGCATCGCCGTCCGCTCGGCCGTGCTCAGCACCCGGCCCGCGGCACCCCGTATGCCGTCCGGCAGCCTGCGCCGCTCCACATCGATCCCGACAGGCGCGCGGCCCGCCGCGGCGGCCACCACCCCCGTGGTGTGCGACAGGCTGACGGACACCTGCGGCAGCCCGGCCAGCGCCGGCCGGCCGTGCTCGCCGGAGCCGCAGCCGGGGCAGTGCTGTTCCAGTACGAGGGCGTCGGCGGGCCGGTCCAGCAGCCGGGCCGCGCAGAGCCGTACCAGCACGTGCGCGGCGATGAAGTCGGCGCGGGCGTGCGGGCCGGGCATCGCGTCCGCGCGCCGCCGTTCGGCGCCGGTGAGCAGCCGCTCGGGCGCCGGGACCAGCTCCAGCACCTCGTCCGTGCCCGCCACCACCGCCCACGGCCGTCCGCTCGCCCCCATGACGATCACCTTTCCAGAGCGCGCACGGACCGGGCAAGGCACCCCCGTGCCCGCCTTCGACCCCACCCCCGACCCTGATGAACGGCCCGCTCCAGGCGTCGGCCGACGAGTGGAGGACCAGTGAACGACATGACGCACGCGGATGTTTCCGCCCTGCCCTTCCCGGAACTGTTCGCGGAGCAGGTGGCGCGGACGCCGGAGGCGACGGCGCTGGTCTTCGAGGATGTGTCGCTGTCGTACGGCGAGTTGGACGCGCGGGCGAACCGGCTGGCGCATGGGCTGGTGGAGCGGGGTGTGGGGCCGGAGGCGCGGGTGGCGGTGGTGCTGCCGCGTTCGGTGGAGCTGGCGGTGGCGCTGCTGGCGGTCCTGAAGGCCGGTGGTGCGTATGTACCCGTGGACCCGGAGTACCCGGAAGCGCGCCGTGCCTTTCTCCTCGCCGACGTGGCCCCCGCGCTGGTCCTCGACGAGGAGACTTTGCGCGGGGACTTCTCCGCCTACCCCGCGACCGCCCCCGCGGTCCGCCTCGCACCGGCGCACGCCGCCTACGTCATCCACACCTCCGGTTCCACGGGCGTCCCGAAGGGCGTGGTCGTCTCCCACGCGGGCCTCGCCGGACTGGCGGCTTCGCAGGCCGAGCGGTTCGCGGTGACGGGGGAGAGCCGCGTCCTTCAGTTCGCCTCGCCCAGCTTCGACGCGTCGGTCGCGGAATTCTGCGTCGCCTGGCTGTCGGGCGCCACCCTGGTCATGGCCCCCGCGGCGCGCCTGCTGCCCGGCGCGGGCCTGGCGGAACTGGTCGCCGAGCAGTGCGTCACCCACGCCACCCTGCCCCCGTCCGTGCTCGCGGCCCTGCCGCCGCACACCACCCTGCCGGAGATCACCTCGCTGGTGGTGGCGGGCGAGGCGTGCCCGCCGGACGTGGCCGGCCGGTGGTCGGCCGGGCGGCGCATGGTCAACGCGTACGGCCCGACGGAGACCACGGTGTGCGCGACGGTGGGCGAGCCGCTGTCCGGCCGTGTGGCGCCCCCGCTCGGCACGCCGATCGCGGACGTGCGCCTGCACGTGCTCGACGCGTCGCTGCGCCCGGTGCCGACGGGCGGTACGGGCGAGCTGTACGTCACCGGAAGCGGCCTGGCCCGGGGCTACCTGGGGCGCTCCGCGCTGACCGCCGAGCGCTTCGTGGCCTGCCCGTTCGGCCCGGCGGGCGCCCGCATGTACCGCACCGGCGACCTGGTGCGCCACCGGGCCGACGGTGAGCTGGAGTTCGTGGGCCGCGCCGACGACCAGGTCAAGGTGCGCGGCCACCGCATCGAGCCGGGCGAGATCGAGCAGACGCTCGCCGCCCACCCGGCGGTCGGGCAGGCCGTGGTCACCGCCCGCGAGGACCGGCCCGGCGATATCCGCCTGACCGGCTACGTCGTACCGGCCGACGGCCCCGCGCCGGACGCCGCCGGGGCCGACGCGCACCAGGTCGGCGAATGGCAGCAGATGCACGACCTGCTCTACGCCGACGGGACCGGACCACAGGACGACGAGCCGCCGTTCGGCGAGGACTTCAGCGGCTGGAACAGCAGCTACGACGGCACCCCGATCCCCGTCGAGGAGATGCGCGCCTGGCGTGCCGAGACCGTGGAGCGCATCCTCGCGCTCAAGCCCCGCCGGGTCCTGGAGATGGGCGTCGGCAGCGGCCTGCTGCTCTCGAAGGTGGCACCCGCCTGCGAGGCGTACTGGGGCGCGGACTTCTCGGCGCCCGCCGTCGAGCGGCTGCGCCGCCAGGTCGCCGCCGTACCGGACCTGGCCGGCAAGGTCGAGCTGAGCTGCCGTCCTGCCGACGAGACCGCGGGTCTGCCCACCGGCTGGTTCGACACCATCGTGATCAACTCGGTCACCCAGTACTTCCCCGACGCCGCCTACTTCCTGCGGGTGCTGCGCCGGGCCGTGGACCTGCTGGCCCCCGGCGGCCGGGTCTTCGTCGGCGACGTCCGCAACCGGCGCCTGCTCCGCCTCTTCCGTACCGCCGTGGAGCTGTCCCGCGCCGCCGCTGACACCGGTACGGACGCGCTGGCCGCGGTGATCGACCAGGGCGTCCGGCTGGAGAAGGAACTCCTCGCCGACCCGGACTTCTTCGCGGCGCTGCCCGCCGAACTGCCGGACCTGGCGGGCGCCGGCCTCCGGCTCAAGGGCACCCGCCACCACAACGAGCTGACCCGCCACCGCTACGACGCCGTCCTGCACAAGCGGCCCGCCCGCACGGTCTCCTTCGCCGACGTCCCGTGCCTGGCCTGGGGCGAGGACGTCACCGGCACCGCCGGCCTGGAAGCCGCCCTGCGCGCCCGGCCCGGACAGCGGCTGCGTCTGACCGGGGTGCCCAACCCGCGGCTGGCGGGCGAGGCGGCGGCCGCTGCCGCCGTGGCCGACGGCCTGCCGGTGCGCGAGGCGCGCTCCCGGCTCACGGACGCCGGTGCCACCGCGGGAACCGAACCGGAGGAGATCACCGGTCTGGGTGCCCGTCTCGGCCTGTGGACGGCCGTCACCTGGGCGCCCGAGGGCCCGGAAGGGCAGTACGACGTGCTGTTCGCCCCTGCGGCGGACCTGGCGTCGGCGGCCCCTGTGGACCTCTGCCGCCCGTCCGGCGACCTCACCGGCCCGCTCGCGGACCACACCACCGACCCCGGCGCCGCCCTGACCACCACGGCGCTGGTCGCCGACCTCCAACGGCACCTGCGCGACCGGCTGCCCGCCCACCTCGTGCCCGCCACGATCGTCGCGCTGGACACCCTGCCCCTGACGCCGAACGGCAAGGTGGACCGCGCCGCGCTGCCCGCGCCCGGTCCGGCCCGCCCCGGCGACGGGACCGGCGGCCGGGCGCCGCGCACCCCGCGCGAGGGCGTGCTGTGCGAGCTGTACGCCGATGTCCTCGGCGTACCGCAGGTCGGCATCGACGAGAGCTTCTTCGCCCTGGGTGGCCACTCGCTGCTCGCCACCCGTCTGATCGGCCGCATCCGCACCGCCCTGGGCGTGGACCTCCCGATCACCGCCGTGTTCGAGGCACCCACGGTCGCCCGGCTCGCCGAGCACATCGACGCCGCCGTCTCCGGGGGCCGCCCGGCGCTGCGCCCGGTCCCGCGCCCCGACGTGCTCCCGCTGTCGTACGCCCAGCGCCGCCTGTGGTTCCTGCACCGCCTGGAAGGCCCGAGCGCCACGTACAACGTCCCGCTCGCGCTGCACCTGTCCGGCGAGCTGGACCACGACGCGCTGCGGGCGGCGCTGGGCGATCTGTTCGCCCGGCACGAGAGCCTGCGCACGGTCTTCCACGAGACGGCCGCCGGCACCCCGCACCAGGTCGTCCGCGACCTGCCCGACCTGTCGTCCGTCTTCTCCGTCGTACGGACCGGTCCCGACGACGTACGGCGGCTGCTCCACGAAGCCACCCGCCACGCCTTCGACATCGCCACCGAACTGCCGCTGCGCGCAACGCTGTTCCACGTGAAACAACACGAGCACGTGCTGCTGCTCCTGCTCCACCACATCGCGGGGGACGGCTGGTCCGCGGCCCCGCTCTCGCGTGACCTGGCCGAGGCGTACGACGCGCGGCGCAAGGGCATGGCGCCCCAGTGGTCCCCGCTGCCGGTGCAGTACGCCGACTACACCCTCTGGCAGCGGGACGTCCTCGGCGACCCGCAGGACCCGGACAGTGTGCAGAGCAAGGAAATGGCTTACTGGACCGCGCAGTTGCGCGGCCTTCCGGAGGACATCCCGCTCCCGTACGACCGCCCGCGCCCGCGGCGCGCGACGTACCGGGGCGACGCCCTGGGCCTGGAGCTGCCCGCCGGCCTGCACGCGAACCTGCACGCATTGGCACGCGAGACCGGCACCAGCCTGTTCATGATCGTCCAGGCCGGGCTGGCGGCCCTGCTGACCCGCCTGGGCGCCGGTACGGACATCCCGCTCGGCAGCCCCGTCGCGGGCCGCACCGATCAGGCCCTCGACGACCTCGTCGGCTTCTTCGTCAACACCCTGGTCCTGCGCACCGACACCTCGGGCGACCCCACCTTCCGCGACCTGCTGCGCCGCGTCCGCGACACCGACCTGGCCGCCTGGGCCCACCAGGACCTGCCCTTCGAGCAGCTGGTCGAGGCGCTGAACCCGGTCCGGTCCGCGGGCCGGCAGCCCCTGTTCCAGGTGGTCGCCGCCGTACAGAACGCCCCGGAGGGCGGCTTCGGCCGGCTCGGCGTCCGCACCCGCTCCGAGCTGCTAAGCACCGGCACCGCCAAATACGACCTCTTCTTCAGCCTCTGGGAGCGCCAGGGCCCGCAGGGCGAGCCGC
The DNA here is from genome assembly GCF_044327805.1 of Streptomyces sp. NPDC018019. Classification (NCBI taxonomy): domain Bacteria; kingdom Bacillati; phylum Actinomycetota; class Actinomycetes; order Kitasatosporales; family Streptomycetaceae; genus Streptomyces; species Streptomyces sp. NPDC018019. The sequence continues at coordinate 302,337 of NZ_JBIRGD010000009.1, forward strand.
GCGGCCTGGACGGCTTCGTGGAGTACAGCACCGACCTCTTCGACCGCGGCACGGTCGGGACGCTCGCCGCCCAGCTGGTCCGCGTCCTGGAGACGGCGGTCGCCGCACCGGACGTCCCGCTGGCCCATCTCGACATCCTGACGGCCGGGGAGCGCGAGCGGCTGCGCCGGGACGCGTCGGCCGCCGCGCCGCCCGTACGGCACAGCACGCTGCCCGAGCTGTTCGCGGAGCAGGTGGCGCGGACGCCGGAGGCGACGGCGCTGGTCTTCGAGGATGTGTCGCTGTCGTACGCCGAGTTGGACGCGCGGGCGAACCGGCTGGCGCACTGGCTGGTGGAGCGGGGTGTGGGGCCGGAGGCGCGGGTGGCGGTGGTGCTGCCGCGTTCGGTGGAGCTGGCGGTGGCGCTGCTGGCGGTCCTGAAGGCCGGTGGCGCGTACGTACCCGTGGACCCGGACTATCCGGCCGAGCGCCGCGCCTTCGTCCTCGCCGACGCCGCGCCCGTCCTCGTCCTGGACGAGGACGCCGTACGCCAGGACCCGACCGCCCACCCGGATACCGACCCCGTGACCGGTCTGCGCCCGGCGCACCCGGCATACGTGATCCACACCTCCGGCTCGACCGGCGTGCCGAAGGGCGTGGTCGTCCCGCACACGGGGCTCGCCGCGCTGGCGGCCTCGCAGGCCGAGCGGTTCGCGGTGACGGGAGACAGCCGCGTCCTCCAGTTCGCCTCGCCGAGCTTCGACGCGTCGGTCTCCGAGATGTGCGTGACGTGGCTGACGGGCGCCGCCCTGGTCATGGCGCCGGGGGAGCGGCTGCTGCCCGGCGCGGGCCTGGAGGAACTGGTCGCCGAGCAGCGTGTCACCCACGCCACCCTGCCGCCGTCGGTCCTGGCCGCGCTGCCGCCGCGGGCGACACTGCCCGGCCTGGTCTCCCTGGTGGTGGCGGGCGAGGCGTGCCCGGCCGGCCTGGTGGAACGCTGGTCGCCGGGGCGGCGCATGGTCAACGCGTACGGGCCGACCGAGGCCACGGTGTGCGCGACGGCGGGCGAGCCGCTGTCCGGCCGTGTGGTGCCCCCGCTCGGTGCGCCGATCGGCGACGTACGGCTGTTCGTGCTGGACGCGCTGCTGCGCCCGGTGCCGGACGGCGCCGCAGGCGAGCTGTACCTCGCGGGCTCCGGCCTGGCCCGGGGCTATCTGGGGCGGTCCGGGCTGACCGCGGAGCGCTTCGTGGCCTGCCCGTTCGGCCCGGCGGGCGCCCGCATGTACCGCACAGGCGACGTGGTACGACGCCGCGCCGACGGTGAGCTGGAGTTCGTCGGCCGCGCCGACGACCAGGTCAAGGTGCGCGGCCACCGCATCGAACCGGGCGAGATCGAGCAGACGCTCGCCGCCCACCCGGCGGTGCGCCGGGCCGCCGTGGCGGCGCACACCGACCGCACCGGCGACGTCCGCCTGACCGGCTACGTCGTGCCCGCCGAGGACGCCGCCCGGCAGTCCCTCGCCGCCGGCCTGCGCCGCGACCTGCTCGGCCGCCTGCCCGAGTACCTGGTGCCGTCCGTGATCACGGTGCTCGACGCGCTGCCGCTGACGCCGAACGGCAAGGTGGACCGCAAGGCGCTGCCCGCCCCGGACCCGGCCCGCACCGGCAGGGCAGCGGGCGGCCGGGCCCCGCGCTCGCCGCAGGAGGAGATCCTGTGCGAGCTGTACGCCGACCTCCTGGGCGTCACCCGGGTCGGCATCGACGACGGCTTCTTCGCCCTCGGCGGCCACTCCCTGCTCGCCACCCGCCTGGTCAGCCGCATCCGTGCCGTGCTCGGCGTGGAACTGCCCATCGCGGCGCTCTTCGAGGCGCCCACCGTCGAGGCCCTGGTGGAACGCCTCGGACTGTCCACCGCGCGGCCCCGCGGCGCGCTGCGGCCCATGCCGCGCCCCGAGGCGCTGCCGCTGTCGTACGCCCAGCGCCGCCTGTGGTTCCAGTACCGCCTGGAAGGCCCCAGCCCCACGTACAACATCCCGCTCATGCTGCGCGTCGCGGGCCGGGTCGACCAGGAGGCGCTGCGGGCCGCGCTCGGCGACCTGCTCGCCCGGCACGAGAGCCTGCGTACGGTCTTCCGCGAGACCGGCGGCACCCCGCAGCAGGTCGTCCTCGACCCGGCCACGGACCCGGACGCGTTCGACATCCTCGACGTCACCGAGGACGTGCCCGACGACCCGGCGGCCTTCCGCGCGCTCCTCAAGGAGGCCGCGCGGCACCGCTTCGACCTCACCACCGACCTGCCGCTGTACGTGAAGCTCTTCCGCGTCGGCGCGGGGGCGAACGGCCCGGAGGAGACCGTCCTGCTCCTCCTCCTGCACCACATCGCCGGTGACGGCTGGTCGATGGCCCCCCTGTCGCGCGATGTGGCCACGGCGTACGACGCGCGCCGTGCCGGCCGGGCCCCGCAGTGGACCCCGCTCCCCGTCCAGTACGCCGACTACACCCTCTGGCAGCGGCAGTTCCTCGGCGACCCCGAGGACCCCGGCAGCGTCTACGGCCGCCAGATCGCGTACTGGCGCGAGCAGTTGCGCGACCTCCCCGAAGAGATCGCCCTGCCCTTCGACCGCCCGCGCCCGCAGCGCGCTTCCTTCCGGGGCGACTCCATCACCTGGGAGATCCCCGCGAAACTGCACCAGCGCCTGCACGCGCTCGCAGGGGAAACCGGCACCAGCCTCTACATGGTCCTCCAGGCCGGTCTGGCCGCCCTGTTCACCCGGCTCGGCGCCGGTACGGACATCCCGCTCGGCAGCCCCGTCGCGGGCCGCACCGACCAGGCCCTCGACGACCACATCGGCTTCTTCGTCAACACGCTCGTGCTGCGCACCGACACCTCCGGCGACCCCGCCTTCCGGGAACTCCTCCAGCGCGTACGCAGCACGGCGCTGACCGCCTGGGCCCACCAGGACCTCCCCTTCGAGCAGCTCGTCGAGGCCCTGAACCCGGTCCGCTCGGCGTCCCGCAACTCCCTTTTCCAGACCATGCTCACCCTCGACAACGCGCCCGAAGGCGAGTTCACGCTCGGCGGCCACGCCGCCCACACCGAACCCGTCCACGTCGACGCCTCCCGCTTCGACATGTCGGTCTTCCTGACCGAACGGCGCGGCGCGCACGGCGAACGGCCCGGCATGGACGGCGCGATCGAATACAGCACCGACCTCTTCGACCGCGGCACGGTCGAAGCGCTGGCCGCCCGGCTGGTCGCCCTGCTCGACACGGTGACCGCCGACCCCGACCAGCCGCTCACCCAGCTCGACGTGCTGACCGCCGACGAGCGCGCCCTGCTGCTCGGCGAGGTCAACGCCACCGACCGGCCCGTCCCGCGCACCTCGCTGGCGGCGGCGTTCCAGGCCGTCGTGGCCGCCCACCCCGACGCGCCCGCCCTCACCGCCGACGGGACCACCCTGACCTACGCGGAACTGAACGCCCGCGCCAACCGCCTGGCCCGGCACCTGGTCACCGACCACGGCGTCGGAGCGGAGAGCCGGGTCGCCGTCCTCCTGGACCGCTCCGCCGACCTGGTCGTCGCGATCCTCGCCGTCCTCAAGGCGGGCGGCGCCTACGTACCGCTCGACCGGCGCTACCCGGCCGCCCGCATGCGCCTGATCGCGGCCGAGACCGAAGCCGTCCTCGTCCTCACCCGACGCGACCTGCCGGCCGCCGCCTACCTCCCCGGCGTACCGGCCCTGGCCGTGGACGCCTGCGCCGAAGCCGTGGCGGACCTCCCCGCCACCGACCTCGCCGCCCCCACCGCCCACGCCGACACCGTCGCCTACGTCATGTACACCTCCGGCTCCACCGGCACCCCGAAGGGCATCGCCGTCACCCAGGGCGACGTGGTGGGCCTGGCCGCCGACCACTGCTGGGGCGACGGCGAACCGGACGGCGCCCGGCACACCGTGCTCGGCCACGCCTCCACCGCCTTCGACGCCTCCACCTTCGACCTGTGGGTGCCCCTGCTCAACGGCGGCCACCTGGTCATGGCGCCGCCCGGCGACCTCACCCCCGACGACTACCGCCGCCTCCTCACCGGACACCGCATCACCGCGGTCCTCCTCACCACCGCCCTGTTCAACCTGATCGCGGAGGAGTGCCCCGGCGCGCTCGCCGGTGTCCGCCAGGTGTGGACGGGCGGCGAAGCGGCCTCCCCGTCCGCCGTACAGAAGATCCTCACCGCCTGCCCGGACACCCGCGTCCACAATGTCTACGGGCCCACCGAGGTCACCATGTCCGCGACGTACCACGCCCTGCGGGGCCCGCAGCGGGTCGCCGGCACGGTCCCCATCGGCCGCCCCATGGACAACACGCGCGTCTACGTCCTCGACAGCGCCCTGCGCCCCGTCGCACCGCCGGTGACCGGCGAGCTGTACGTGGGCGGCGCGGGCCTGGCGCGAGGGTACGTGGGACGGCCGGGACAGACCGCCGAACGCTTCCTCCCCGACCCCTTCGGCGCGCCGGGCGCCCGTATGTACCGCACCGGCGACCTGGTCCGCTGGACCAGGGACGGACACCTCGACTACATCGGCCGCGCCGACTCCCAGGTCAAGATGCGCGGCTTCCGCATCGAACCCGGCGAGATCGAAACCGTCCTGGACGCCCACCCCGCGGTCGCCCAGGCCACCGTGAACCTCCGCGAACTCGCCCCGGGCGACACCCGCCTGGTCGCCCACCTCGTCCCCGTCTCCAAGGAGGCGTTCGACTCCACGGCGCTGCGCCGCCACCTGCGCGACCGGCTGCCCGCCTACATGGTCCCGTCCGCCCTCGTGGCGCTCGACGCCCTGCCGCTCACCCCGAACGGCAAGGTGGACCGTACGGCGCTGCCCGCCCCCGACCCGCGCTCCGAACTCGGCGGACGCGGCCCCCGCTCACCGAAGGAAGAGATCCTCTGCGCGCTGTACGCCGACGTGCTGCGCGTCCCCCGCGTCGGCATCGACGACAGCTTCTTCGCCCTCGGCGGCCACTCCCTCATGGCGACCCGCCTGATCAGCCGCATCCGTACCGCCCTGAACGTGGAACTGCCCATCGGCGCCCTCTTCGAGGCCCCCACCGTCGCCGCCCTCGTCCGGCGCATCGACTCCGCCACCGCCCAGGCCCGCCCGCCGGTGAAGGCCGCCGTACGCCCCGACACCATCCCCCTCTCGTACGCCCAGCGCCGCCTCTGGTTCCTGCACCGCCTGGAGGGCCCCAGCCCCACCTACAACATTCCCCTGGCCCTCCGCTTCTCCGGCACACTCGACCCCGAGGCCCTACGGGCCGCCATCGGCGACCTCGTGACCCGCCACGAGAGCCTGCGCACTGTCTTCCCGCGCCGGGCCCGCGCCGCGCAGCAGATCATCCTTCCGCCGGACTCGGGCGCCGACCTCCTCACCGTCGTCGAGGTCACCCCCGACGACCTGGCCCCGTCCCTCAACAAGGCCGCCCGCCACGCCTTCGACATCACCGCCGAACACCCCCTGAAGGCCGCCCTCTTCACCACCGGCCCCACCGACCACGTCCTCCTGCTCCTCCTCCACCACATTGCGGGCGACGGCTGGTCCATGGCACCCCTGTCCCGCGACCTCGCCGCGGCCTACGACGCCCGCAGCGCGGGCGAGGAACCGCAGTGGACCCCGCTCCCCGTCCAGTACGCCGACTACACCCTCTGGCAGCAGCAGTTCCTCGGCGACCCGGCCGACCCGGACAGCACGTACAGCCGCCAACTGGAGTTCTGGCGCTCCACGCTGTCCGGCCTCCCCGCCGAAATCCCCCTGCCCCTCGACCGACCCCGCCCGGAGGCCACCACCTACCGCGGCGACATGTTCCCCCTCCACCTCCCCGCCGACCTCCACCAGGGCCTGCACGCCCTGGCCGGCGACACCGGCACCAGCCTCTACATGGTCGTCCAAGCGGGCCTGGCGGCCCTGCTGACCCGCCTGGGCGCCGGTACGGACATCCCGCTCGGCAGCCCCATCGCCGGCCGCACCGACCAGGCTCTCGACGACCTCGTCGGCTTCTTCGTCAACACCCTGGTCCTGCGCACCGACACCTCGGGCGACCCCACCTTCCGCGACCTGCTGCGCCGCGTCCGCGACACCGACCTGGCCGCCTGGGCCCACCAGGACCTCCCCTTCGAACAACTCGTGGAAGCCCTCAACCCCGCCCGCTCCACCGCCCGCCACCCCCTCTTCCAAACCCTCCTCACCCTCGACAACGCCCCCGAACGCCACTTCACCCTCGGCGGCAGCCCGGCCACCCTCCACCCGGTCGACCTCGGCGTCTCCCACTTCGACCTGTCCTTCGGCCTGACCGAACAGCGGTCGGGGGCAGGGGAGCCGGAGGGCCTGGAAGGCTTCGTGGAATACAACACGGACGTCTTCGACCGGGAAACCGTGGAGGGAATCGCGGAGAAACTGGTGACACTGCTGACAGCGGCCGTGACGGCCCCGGACGGAGCGATCTCCGAATTGCTCCCGTAAACGGCCGGGAGACGGGGCCCGCAACCTCGCCCGAACGACGTAGCGGGCCCCGCCGATCCCACGAACAGCGGCCAAGAAGACATACACCAGACCCCATGCAGACCTTCCTCCCCTACCCCGACTTCGCAGCCACCGCCGCCGTCCTGGACCCACGCCGCCTGGGAAAACAACGGGTGGAAACCCTCCAGGTCCTCCGCGGCCTGACCGTCCCCGGCTATGGCTGGCGACACCATCCGGCCGTCCGCATGTGGCAGGGCTACGAGGAGGCGCTGGTCCGATACGGACTGGAAATGTGCCGCCAATGGACAGAGGCGGGCCACCAGGACACCTGCGCCCTGACCCTCACCCAGGACTTCGCCACCCACTACCCCCGAACCCCCGTACGCTCCTACGCCGAACTGTCCGAAGCCGGCGACCTCCCGAACTGGCTGGGCGACCCGGAATTCCACCAAAGCCACCAGTCGGCCTTGGTGACAAAAGCTCCGGAGCACTACCGCACGTATTTTCCGGACGTTCCGGAGGGGGTGCCGTATGTGTGGCCGACGTCCGACCGGGCCGACGGCCGGGGCGCGTGACGGATGCCGGAAAGTGCCTGCGATTCAGTGGGGGTCTATTACGTCGTACGGGCCGCTCCGCGAACGGGCTGCCCTGCTGACGTACCAACCATCGCCGCGATGAGGGCGCCGGGGGCTGCCGACTGAAACCGTATCCGTGTCCGGTGCGTCGGTTAGGTTGATCAGCAGATACGTGAGCCATGAGAACGGGAGGGACATTCCATGACGGAATCCGGCAACACGGGTGGGATGTCGGATGGTGCCGCTGCCGCTGGGAACAATGGAAGCACCGGCGCCGGGGGAAACGCAGGCACCGCCGGAGGAGGCGCAGCGGGCGTCCCAGGCCCCCAACCGCCGTCGCTGCAGTCCTACCCTCCGCCTCTCCCGCCGTCCGCCACACCTCCCGCGGTGGTGCCGACCGATGCCGATCACGCTCTGGAGATCGGCCGTACGTTGTTCCCGCGCGTGGGCTCGCCTAGCGGCCCGGTCGACCTGTTCGTGCACGAATTCGACATCGGCTACCTCATCTACCCCGGCTACCCGGCCCATGACGATCCGTACGTGCCACCGCCATGCCCCGGCGGCAGCAACGCCGTCATCGCCAAGGCCGACGGTGAGGTGACGTTCCTCCCGAACCGTCCGCCGGAGGACGCTGTCGAGCTCTACCGCCGGCTGCTGAGCCGCGACACACCCTGACCGCCCAAACACGCGGGGTTCGCCGTCCGCCGCACATTGCCCGCGCCAGGAGCGGTCGTGAGGGGGCTGACGAGACCTGCGTGGCCGGGGCCGCGCCGGTATCGCCCGCGGAACGGAACGGAGAGCCCTGTGGTGGGGTCTGACGGCCGCGCTGCCTGAGCGCACCGCAGCATGGACGCCGTTGGCCTCGCCCTGGTACGGAGCCGGCCGGGTCACCGGCTCCCGGACAGGAAGCGTCCCGGGGCGCGCCGGTCACCGCCTTGTACTGAACAATCTCACGCACTTTCACGGGGGAGCACCGCCTTGTCTCTCATGCTGCCGGACCCGCTGGAATGGGTCCTGGACATGCTCGGCTTCAACTGGCCGCATGCCGACGAGGACAAGCTGGTCGAATGCGCGCAGGTGTGGCGTCAGTTCGCGAACGAGGTGGCCAGGCACCAGTCGCGCGGGTACACCGCCGCGAGCAATGTGCTCTCGGTCAACGCCGGTGACGCCATCGAGGGCTTCAGCAAGGCGTGGGACAAGTTCGCCGACGGGTCGGGCTACTTCGACGACGCGCGCCAGGCCGCCGAGATCATCGCGTACACGCTGGAGGCCGCCGCGGCGCTGGTCGTCGGCATGAAGATCGCCGTGATCACGCAGCTGGCGATCCTGGCCGCGGAGATCATCGCGGCCCAGGCGGCGGCGCCCTTCACCCTGGGCCTGTCCGAGATCGGCGCGGCGGCCGGCACCCTCGCCACCCGCGAAATCGTGCGCCGCATCCTCAAGGAGGTCGCCAAGCAGCTGCTGGACGCCATCATGGAGGCGGCCAAGGAGCCGGTCATCTCCGCGCTGGAGGCCATGGCCTCCGACCTGATCGCCCAGACCGTCAACCAGAACTTCGGCGCCCAGAACGGCTACGACCTCAAGCGCACCGCCAAGGAAGGCATCGCCGCCGGCAAGGACGCCGTCAAGAACACCGGCGAGACCCTCGGCGAGGGCCTGCGCGACGGCGCCGGCCACCGGGCCGGCCACCGCGCCCGCCACGGTCTGGACTCCGCCGCCGGCCACGGTGACCACGGCGGCGACGGAGGAGGCTCGGGCGACAGCGGCGGTTCCAGCGACAGCGGTGGCCGTTCCGGCAGCGGCACGGGTTC